>DAOTYD010000179.1:0-10986 GCA_034435295.1 Anaerolineae bacterium
CCCACATCAACCTCGAGGCTTGTAGAAACCAATCACATACTCTTTGTGCATCCGCTGCTGAATCTGCGAGTCCAGGTCAGGCATCGCGCCGGCTGGCATCATCCGCCGATCACGATCCAGTCGGCGCAGGCCGATTCCCGGCACCTGGAACCCAATAGCCTGCCCGATCTCGGCCAGGCAATTTTGCGTCTCTGTGTCCCGGCCCCGCATCACCGAGCTGCCGACAACAACGATCGCTGCCCTGCCAGGTTTAAGCACCCGAAACATCTCTCGCAAAACACGGCTCATCTCAGAGTAGTAGCGATGCAGCACCCGTCCTTTCTTCTCATCGAGGTCGGCAATAGCAGCAACAACCTGAGCGGTCCTCCCGGGCAGTTCTTCGAAGACAAAATCGGCCGTTGCCTCACTGCCAATGTAACGACTGCGTTTCCCCCCCAAATCGTCAATGGAGTATCCGAGCCACACCAAAGAAAACTTGTGTGCGCGCATATAGTCGATGGCATTCGAAGCATACGGAGGAGAAGTAACGATCAAATCTACTGATCCGTCATCCAGCGGCAGGCTCTGAGCATCCCCCAACTCTATGCGCGGTTTGATGCGATCCGGCTCAGACTCGAACAATCCGGTCAGATGTGGCTGAACCGGCTCCGAGTCTGGCAACCCCTTCAGGTTCTGCGCAACGCGCTTTTCAAACTCCTCAAAGGGCGAACGCAGCTTCTTGGTCGCAAACCTGACACGCTGTGGCGGGTTCTCGACCAGGTTACCGCCACGGATCACACGACCATTCGCATCAATGACAATCCTGGCTCGATGGGGGCGGGTGTGCGCCAGGTCCAATGCCAGCGAAACTCCACCTGACTTGGTGATAATGATCGCTGAAAACGCCAGCGTGAAAAACGCTCTCATCGACTCTTCAGGAACCCGCTCTATTTCCTGGATGAGCGCCAGCAGCGCAAGCTGGGTTTCGGGCATAAACCAATAGTCCACAAAGTCTCGCGTTCTCGAATCCCACCGCTCTGCCCGTTCCTTTTCCAATCTGTCCCGCTCTCGAGCAACGGCCAGTTTTGCCCCCTCGACAATCCTTTTGCCCACCTGAGCAACACGCCCTGCGCTGAGCGGCGTGACTTTGGTCTGGGCCAGCAACAGAGCAAGCGGGTCGATGTCAAAACCAATCCCATACCTCCCCAGCAGAAAAGCTTCGAGCAAAGTCGTCCCCGATCCCATCATCGGATCCAGCACCGTGTCGCCAGGGGAAGTCAACGCCTGGATAAAAGTGCGCGGCAGTTGGGGCGGAAACCTGGCCGGGAAAGGATGAAAATTGTGCGAGGCATAGCCGCTGCTAGAGCCGTGAAAATCCAGGTCCTGGGATAGGGAAAGCGCCAGGGCTTTGAGCTGATCGCCTGGCTCAACCATGGCAGACGCCAACAGCGGATGCCGGACATCCATCAGCGCACCTCTCACTCCCTCGACGTCTCCGCCGCTCTTTCCACTGCCCGCACGATCTTGTGATAGCCGGTGCAGCGGCAGAGGTTGCCTGAGATGGCGTAGAGAATCTGCTCCCGGCTGGGATGAGGCAGCTCCTCCAGCAGCTTGGCCCCGCTCATGATAAAGCCAGGGATGCAGTAACCGCACTGCACTGCGCCCTCGTCGACAAAAGCCTGCTGCAAGGGGTGCAAGGCGTCGCCCTGAGCCAGCCCCTCCACCGTGACGATGCGCGTGCCGTGGGCGCGGGGCGCCGGAACCAGGCAGGCCAGCACAGCGATGCCGTCCAGCCAGACCGTGCAGGCGCCGCATTCGCCCTCGTTGCAGCCCTCTTTGCTGCCCACCAGCCCCAGGTCGTCGCGCAGCATCTGCAAGAGCGACTTGCCATTGGCCCCGCGCACGACACGGTTCTCCCCATTGACGGTACACTCGATCGGCTCGTCGCCCTGCGCGCGATGGCAGATCGTCCGGCCGGCCAGACGGGGAAAGCGCCCATCCGAGCAGCCCCACAGGAGCGGCGGCTGCGCCGGGAAGCCGGCCCGCTCCTGCCCTTCGGCCAGCGCGGCCAGCGCCCGCCGCACCAGCACGCGCACCATCTGGCGGCGATAGTCAGCCCCGGCGCGAATGTCGTCGATGGGTGCAGCGGCTATGGCCGCCAGCTCCGCCGCCTGGGTCACCGCGTCCTCCGTCAACGCGCCGCCCAGAAGCGCCTCTTCCGCCGCCACCGCGCGGATGACCGTCGGCGCGACGCTGCCCAGGGCGATGCGCGCCTGCTGCACTCTCCCCTCCTCCACGCGCACCACAACAGCGGCATTGACCACCGAGATCGCCTGCGCCCGCCGCAGGCCCAGCTTGAGAAAGACGCCGCGCTCGTCTGTCCCCAGCAGCGGCAATCGCACCTCGACCACCATCTCTTCGGGAGCCATGTCGACCTTGCGCACGCCGCGGTAGAAATCGGCCAGCGCCACTTCGCGCGTGGCGTACAGCGAACGCAGCACCACCGTCGCCCCCAGCGCCAGAAGCGGCGGGATGGTATCATTGGCCGGCGAGGCGGTGACCAGATTCCCGCCCAGCGTGCCCTGGTTGCGAATCTGCGGCCCGCCGATCGACCACGCCGCCTGGGCCAGCGGAAAGGCGCGCTGGCTCACCAGAGGAGAGGCTACCAGCCGGCTGTGGCTGACCAGCGGCCCCAACCGCAGCGTCCTGTCGTCACTGGCGATGCCGTCCAACCCCTGCACCCGGCTGATGTCGATCAAAACCTCAGCCGTGCGCGTCCCCTGCCGCAGCTCGACCAGCAGGTCCGTCCCGCCGGCAACGACGCGGGCTGCCGGGCCGTACTCGGCCAACAGACGCAAAGTCTCCTCCATCGAGGTTGGGGTATAGTATGTCTGCCAGAACGCCACGGTTCTTACCTCCTTGACCTCTCAGTATACTCAATTTGAGAGGGTCGTCCAGCAGGCCGGGTCCTCGCCGCCCAGCCGCCAGAAGACCACACCACCCAGGCCGTAGCGGCGCGCCATAGACAGGCGCACCGCGATGCTCGTGCCATCAGCGTACCAGACCTCATGCTGGACACCGTCGGCTGTGTAGGTAAGCCGCGGCTCAGCAACCGTTTGCCGCCAGCCCTGCTGATCGACCCACTGACGTTCAGCGCCAGGGGCAGCCGTCAGCGGCTGCACACCCTCCCACGTTCGCGCTGTTGTCCCCGCCGCGCTCCAGTCGAGAGCGTAGAGGTGCAACCCCAGATAGACCTTGCGCGGCTCGACCTGGCGGCGGGCAAAACGGGCCACGTCCTCCATCCAAAAGAGCGGCGCAATGGGACCCGGGCCGCTGCCCTCCCAGTGATAGCCATAGGCCATCACGCGCAAACGGTCCGCCGCTGCGCCGATGCGCGCCCAATCCTGCGCCTGCGGGCCGGCCCAGTTGCCCGGCTCGGCCGTTTTGGGATGCACCGTCACCGCCAGCAGGCGACCCTGGGCGTGCAGCGCCACCGCCAGCTCTTCGACAAACAGGCTGAACGCCTCGCGGTCGGCCATACCGCCGAGCGATTCATAGTCGATGTCGATACCGTCATAGCCGCACGCCAGCACCTCGTCGACCAGAGCCGTGACGTGAGCAGCGCGCCGGGCAGGGTCGTGCAGCAGCGCGCTCACCGCCGCCGGGTCAAAGACGCCGCCGTAGGCATTGTTGACCAGCGGCAAGACCAGCGCGCCGCTGTCGTGCGCCTCGGTGATGAGCGCCGCGTCACAGGCGCCGCTGTAGCGGACAAGCGAGCCATCGCCCGCCGCGCCAACCTGATACCAGACCGGGCTGAGCTCGTCGATCAGGTGGCGGTTAGCCAGCCACGAAGCGCGGGCGCGCCCGGCGTCCCACGAGGTTGGCATCCACGCCGCCACTCGCAGCGGCGGCGGTTCTGGCGTATAGGCGGCAAAGAAGAGCGCCGTCAACAGGGAGAGGCCCAGTATGGCTACTCCCAGCAGGCAGCCTGTGCGGCGAGCCGAACGCCTCATCTACCATCTTCCCGCGCTGGCCAGGGATCTCGCGCCATAGCGGGCTGATGGTAGCATCAAAATGTCAATCGGGCAAGCGCGGTCACATCAATCCGACCGCGGCTTCTTCCGCGGCCATCAAGCTGGCCCGTGCGGCGTTGCCCCGCTCCCAATCGATCTTGTCGATAAAGACGATCTGGTCGGCGACAAACTCGTGCACGACCTCATCCGTATCCCGCCGCCGGCGCTGGCGGTAGTAGCACTGCACCAGAATCTTGGAGCCGACCTGCAAATAGGGCGTCGTCAGCAGCGCCAGATCACCATAAGCGACAATGCGCACATAGGAAGTGGGATCCTTGCAGCTATCGACCGCCAGATAAAAGCGCAGGAAAGGCGTCTGCGACGGCCCTACGCGTTGGAAATGGGGCACCTGGGTCACGTTGCCGATGAAGCGACAGTCATTGTGGATCATGGCGCGCCTCCCGGCAGAGGGATGAGCAGGCAGGTTTTGATGTCAGCATCATTGGCCTCCTCCGTTGGGAAAGAGATTGTGAAATCTATTGTAGTCAGCGGCTGGAGAATGTCAAGTGGGTGCGGCCGTGGACCGTTTCGATAGGGATGGTGTCGAAGGCGATGACGCGGCCGGCGCGGGCGAGGACGAGCAGAATAGCCCCGTGGCGGCAATCGAGGGGGTAGGGCTGGTCGAAGAGCAGGTTGCCCAGGCTGTAGGCGACGAGCGTATCGTCCACCCACTCCACTCGCTGCAGGACATGCGGGCCGTGACCGACGATAAGGTCAGCACCTGCAGCGGCGAGGTCGGCCGCCAGCGCCTGCTGGCTGAGCGAAGGGGCCGCCTGATACTCGCCGCCCCAGTGCAGAGAGACGATGAGCAGGCGGCCCGGCGCATCAGCAGCAGCGACGGCCTGGATGAGCGATTCACGGTCGCGCAGGGACTCGTAAAAAGCCAGGACGCACCAATACGGCGTGCAGACAGCTTCGCCTTCCGCCAGAGCCTGGATGCCCGCCTCGGCCAGCACGGCGCGCGTCTGGCGCAGGCCCTCCGGCCCGGCGTCCAGGGCGTGATTGTTGGCCAGGGAGAGCACATCCAAGCCGGCGCTTTGCAGGGCAACAGCCGCCCCGCCAGGCGCGCGCAGGTCATATCCGCACGCCACCTGCGGGGCGGTCGTCAGCGGCGATTCCAGGTTGGCAAAAGCCAGGTCAGCGCTGGCCAGCACGGGCGCAGCTTCCGCCAGCGCCTCCGACCAGGCGCCATCCAGCGCCGCAGCCACGCCCCGGCCCAGCATCACGTCGCCAGCCAGGGCGACCGTCAGCAGCGGCGGCCGTGGCTCACCGGGCAGCAGCAGGAGAAGCACAAGTATGCAAGTTTGCAAGTATGCAAGTATGCAAGTGTGCAAGTGTGCAAGTGGGGTGATGGAGGGAGTGGATGGAGGTAGGGTTGTTGTGGTTTGACGATGACAGGGCGCGGAGGATCGAGGAGAAGGTACAGCGGGCGGCGGCGCATTATGCGGCCAAGTATGGCCACAGGCCCAATCTGTGCTTTGTCCACCCGACGATGCTGGAGGGAAACGGCAACGGCAAGGGAGAAGTGCTGCGCACAGATGGGGTGGAGGTGCGCGCCGGGCGCGCCATCCTGCCCGACCACTTTTGGATCGGCGTAGCCGAGGCGGACAAGGGGCGAAAGGCCAGGGGTTGATGGAAAAAAGCCGTTGGGCAGGCAAACGGGTTGTGGTGCTGGGGCTGGCCCGCCAGGGCACAGAGCTGGCCCGCTTCCTGGCGCTGGCCGGGGCGGAGGTGACCGTCTCCGACCTGCGCGACGCGGCGGCGCTGGCCGATCGGCTGGAAGAGCTGTCCGGCCTGCCGATCCGCTTCGTGCTGGGCCAGCATCCCCTCAACCTGCTCAAGGGGACGGATTTGCTCTGCCTGAGCGGCGGCGTGCCCCTGGACATCCCCCTCGTGGTCGAGGCGCAGCGGCGAGGCATCCCCCTCAGCAACGACGCGCAGATTTTTCTGGAGCACTGCCCGGCGCCCGTCATCGGCATCACCGGTTCGGCCGGCAAGACGACGACGACCGCCCTGGTCGGCGAGATGTGCCGCGCCGGCGGCCTGACGACGTGGGTGGGCGGCAATATCGGCAACCCGCTCATCGGCGAGCTGGAGCGCATCCGCCCCAGCGACTGGGTGGTGATGGAGCTCTCCAGCTTCCAGCTCGAGATCATGCGCACGAGTCCGCACGTGGCGGCGGTGCTCAATATCACGCCCAATCATCTGGACCGGCACAAGACGATGGAGAATTACATCGCTGCCAAGCGCCACATCGTTGCCCATCAGGGGGCGGGCGATTACGCCGTGCTCGGCTTTGACGACGCCAGCGCCCGCGCCCTGGCGCTGGAGACGGCGGCCCATCCCGTCTTTTTCAGCGTCGGCGTCCAGGTGGACGAGGGGGCCTACAAGACGAACGGCGAGCTGGCGCTGCGGCTGGGCGGGATCGACGAGGTGATCTGTCCGGTCAGCCAGGTGCGCCTGCGCGGACGGCACAACCTGCTCAACATCGTCGCCGCGGCGGCCATCGCTGGCGTGGTCGGCGTGCCGCTGACGGCCATGCGCCAGGTCATCCGCACCTTTGCGGGCGTCGAGCACCGCCTGGAACTGGTCGCCGACTGGCACGGCATCCGCTGGTACGACGACTCGATCGCCACGGCGCCGGAGCGGGTGATCGCGGCGTTGCGTTCCTTCGACGAGCCGATCGTCTTGCTGGCCGGCGGACGCGACAAGGACCTGCCCTGGGAGGATTTCGCCGCCGAGGCGGTAGACAAGGTGCGCTGCCTGATCACCTTTGGCGAGGCGGGCGACATGATTGCCGGGGTGGTGGAGGGGACAAGGGGACAAGGGGACAAGGAGACAAGGAGACAAGGAGACAAGGGGACAGGGGGAAGGCTGGAGGAGATCAGGCGGGTGAGGACGTTGGAGGAGGCGGTGGAGAGCGCTGCCGCGCTGGCGCGGCCGGGCGAGGTGGTCCTGCTGTCGCCAGGCGGCACCAGCTTCGACGCCTTCCGCGATTTTGCCGAACGGGGTGAGCGCTTCAAGGCGCTGGTGCGCGCCCTGGAAGGACAGAGCCGCGATGAGTAAGAGAGAAGCCAAAGGGCGAGAGCGCCGCGAGCCTGATTACATCCTGCTATTGGTGGTGTCCACCCTGGTCCTGCTGGGCCTGTTGATGGTCTACAGCACGACATTCGACTGGGGCTATCTGGAAAGCGGCAATCCTTTCCAGTTCATTTCGCGGCAGGTGCTGTGGCTGGCGCTGGGCGTCGGCGTCGCCATCGGCCTGGCCCACCTCGACTATGGCTACTGGCAGCGGCTGGCGGTGCCGTTGCTCTTTGGGACGCTGGTGATGCTGGTGGTGCTGCTGCTGGTTGGCGACCTGCTGTGGGGGGCGCGACGTTCGATGTTCGGCGGCTCGGTCCAGCCAGGCGAGCTGGCCAAGCTGGTCACGGTGATCTATGCGGCGACCTGGGTTGCTTCCAAGGAGGAGCAGATCCGCGACCTGACCTATGGCCTGCTGCCCTTTGCCGTCTGGATGGGGATGGTGGCCGGTCTGGTGGTTTTGCAGCCCGACCTGAGCGCTGCGGCGATCCTGGTGATCGTCGGCTTTGCGGTCTTTTTCCTGGCCGGCGCGCACATTGGGCAGATGCTGCTGGCAGGCACGGTGGGCACGGCGGTCTTTAGCGCGATGGTGCTGCTCTATCCTTATGCCAGCAGCCGCATCACAGATTTCGTCCTGAGCCTGCGCGACCCGACGCAGTTGACATACCACCCGCGGCAGGCGCTGTACGCGCTGGCTAACGGCAGTCTCCTGGGCACGGGACTGGGCGAGGGGCATTCCAAGTTTGGCTATTTGCCCACTGCCCACACGGACACGATCTTTGCCGCTCTCGGCGAGGAGATGGGTTTTGTCGGCTGCCTGCTGGTCCTTGTGCTGTTTGGGCTGCTGGCCTGGCGCGGCTTTCGCATCGCCCTCAAGGCGCCGGACCGTTTTGGCAGCCTGCTGGCCTGCGGCCTGACCTGTCTGCTCGTCGTGCAGGCGGTGCTCAACGTCGCTGTGGCTTTGTCTTTGCTGCCCTTTACCGGCACGCCGCTGCCCTTCATCAGCCTGGGCGGCTCGTCGATGGAGGTCTCTCTGGCGGCGGTGGGCATTCTGCTGAGCATTTCGCGGGGGCGAATACCGCAGAGGTGGCGCGAGAATGCACGTGTGGATCGCGGGGGGCGGGACGGGGGGCCACGTCTATCCCGGCCTGGTCGTCCTGCAGGCGCTTAGGGCAGGCGGCCCGGTTGACCCGCTCTACGTGGGCGGGACGGGCAGCGCCGAAGAGGAGCTGGCGCGGCGGGCGGGCGTGCCGTTCGTGGGCGTGCCAGCGGGGGGGCTGCACGGGCTGGCGCCCTGGCGGGCGGCGCGGAACCTGGTCAAACTGATGCAGGGGGGGCTGGCAGCGCTCAGGCTGGCCGATCAGCGGCGGCCGCAGGCGCTCTTTGTCACCGGCGGTTACGCCAGCGTGCCGGTGGCGCTGGCAGCCTGGCTGAAGCGGGTGCCGATCCTGGTCTATCTGCCCGACATCGAGCCGGGGCTGGCGGTCCGCTTCATCGCCCGTCTGGCGACGCGGGTGGCGCTGACGACCGAACAATCGCGGGCTTTCTTCCCGCCGCACAAGAGCGTCGTCACCGGCTACCCTGTCCGGCCAGAGCTGACGCAGTGGACGCGGAAAGCGGCGCGGGGGGCATTGGGGCTGGAGGCGGAGCGGCCGGTGCTGCTGGTCTATGGCGGCAGTCACGGCGCGCGCAGCATCAACCAGGCGACGGTCAGGGCGTTGACGACGTTGCTGGAGGAGACGCAGGTCGTGCATGTGACAGGTCATCTCGACTGGCCGTGGGTGGCAGAGCAGGCCGAGCGGCTGCCTGCGGCGCTCAGGGCTGCCTACCATCCCTGGGAGTACCTGCACGAGATGGGGGCGGCGCTGGCGGCGGCGGACCTGGCGGTCAGCCGCGCCGGGGCGTCGGTGCTGGGGGAACTGCCGGCGGTGGGCCTGCCGGCGGTGCTGGTGCCCTACCCGCACGCCTGGCGCTACCAGCGCGTCAATGCCGAATGGCTGGTCAGCCGCGGGGCGGCAGTGTTGCTGACCGATGAACGATTGGAACAGGAGTTGATGCCGACCGTGCTTGGCCTGTTGCGCGACCCGGAGCGGCTGGCGGCCATGCGTCGCCGCATGCAGGCGCTGGCTCGCCCCGACGCGGCGCAAGAACTGGCCGCGCAACTGCGCTCGCTGGTCGGCAAGGAGGAGGAAGGGGCATGATCCCCATGCATTCGGTTTTTATCATCCTCGTGGGCATTTTTGCCCTCATCGGCAGCCTGCGCGGTTGGGCCAAAGAGATCATCGTCGCTTTCAGCGTGCTGCTGGCCCTCTTTATCGAGGAGGTGCTGACCGGCATGGTGCCGGCCATCCATGACCTTTGGGCTGGCCTCCCTGATATGAGCCGTTTCTGGATCCGCGCCAGCGTCTTTGTGCTGATCGTGATCTTTGGCTACGCCAGCCCTTCCCTGGCCGGCCGCTTTGGCGCGCGGGTGGTGCGAGAGCGGTTGCAGGACATCTTGCTCGGCTTTTTCCTGGGCGTGCTCAACGGCCTGCTCATCATCGGCACGCTGTGGTTCTACCTGGACGCGGCTTCTTATGGCGTGCCCCCGGAGCAACGCTATGAGGGACCCCGGCTGGACCGCGCCGGCATGCCGATCTTGGATGAGAATGGGCAGCCGGTCATGACGACGTACTACTATCCCGACGCCGTGGGCCTGGGCGGTATTCGCCCACCGGCGGAAGATTCGCCAGCCTGGAACATCGCTCCCTACCTGCCGCCGCGCCTGATTACCGGCACGACGCTCTTTATCCTGGTGGGCCTGGCATTTGTCTTTGTGATCATCGTCTTTATCTGACGGCCTGGGCGGTTGGACATGGACTGGAACGGTCGACGGGTGCATCTGGTGGGCATTGGCGGGGCGGGGCTTTCGGCCATCGCGCGGGTGCTGATGGGGCGTGGCGCGCTCGTCTCCGGCTCGGACCTCGTCCTTTCGACCGTTGCCGAGGCGCTGGCGCGGGACGGCGCCCGCGTCTACCTGGGGCATGACGCCAGCCACATTGCGGATGCAGACCTGGTGGTGGTCTCCTCCGCCGTGCCGCAGGACAACGTCGAGGTCCAGGCAGCGCAGGCGGCGGGCATCCCCGTCGTCAAGCGCGCCGAGATGCTGGGCTGGCTGATGGAGGGGAGCATCGGCGTCGCCGTCGCCGGGACGCACGGCAAGACGACGACGACGGCCATGATCGCCACGGTGCTTTGGGAGGCTGGCCTCGACCCCACCTTTATCGTCGGCGGGGTGATGGTCAACCTGGGCACCAACGCCCGCGCCGGCAGCGGCCCGCACTTTGTCATCGAGGCGGACGAATACGATCACACTTTCCTGGGCCTCAAGCCTCAGGTGGCGGTCGTGACGAACGTCGAGTATGACCATCCGGACTGTTTCAAGTCGCCGGCGCTGTTGCGCTACGCCTTTGCCGAGTTCGTGGCGCTGTTGCCTGCCGATGGCCTGCTGGTCTTTTGCCGCGACGACGCGGTGGCGCGCGAGATCGGCGCGGGGCTGGTGGCGCAGAACCAGGCGGTGGTCTCTTACGGGCTGCAAGGAGAGGCGACGTGGCGGGCTGAGCGCATTTGCCCGAACATGGCCGGCGGGTCGGATTTTGTCGCCGTGCGGCGGGGGCAGACGGTGGGGGAGGTGCGCCTGCGGCTGCCGGGGGCGCACAATGTGCTCAACGCCCTGGCGACGCTGGCGGTGAGCGAGCACCTGGGCGTGCCCTTTCCGACGGTCCGCGCGGCCCTGCGCGAGTTTCGTGGCGTGGGGCGGCGCTTCGAGCTCAAGGGCGAGGTCGATGGGGTGGTGGTGATCGACGATTATGCC
>DAOTYD010000180.1:0-11373 GCA_034435295.1 Anaerolineae bacterium
CAGACCCGGCGGGAGCAAGGCGGGCGGGGCGCTCTATCCTTCTGCTACGAACAATCCGTGTCGCAACGGGACCCTTCGCTGCGCTCAGGGTGACAATGTTTTGCTTCGAACACCCCAGAGAATGACGACGGTCAGCCAGCCCAGCGCCGAGAGAGCCAGACCGGCGCTGAGCCCCGCCGGCCAGTAGGCCAGAGCGATGCGATGCCTCCCCGCCTCGAGCGGGACGCCGCGCAGGATGCCGTCGACGCGGACGATCTCGACCGCCTGGCCGTCAACCCTCGCCCGCCAGTCGGGGTCATCGACCTCGCTCAGCAGCAGCAGGCCCGGCCCCTCCGCCTCGACCTCAATGCGGTTAGGGCTCCACAGCAGCACCTCGACCGGCGCTGTCTGCCCTTCCACCCAGGCGCGCGGCCGCGCCCGTTCATTGCGATAGAGATAGACGCCGTCCAAGACGCCCTCCAACTCCAGCCCTTCCATGTCCAGCGGAAAAGCCGCCGCCAGATAGCGCACGTTCAGGCGGCCCAGCCGCTCCAGGTCGGGCTGCACGTCGCGATGCGCCAGCAGCATCTCCTCACCCTCGCCGACCGGCGGGAACGAGGGGATGGTGACGCTGTAGCCAGGAATGTCAACCCCTGTGGCCTGGCGCATAAAAGCGGCGTAATCGGCAAGCTGGAAGGGATCGACGCCGTCGACGGTCTCGATGCCATAGACGGCGCCGGTGTGCTGAGGGATGCTGTAGCTGGGCGAATAGACGCGGAAGGGACGCGCCTGCGCCGCCAGCCACTCCGCCGCTGCCGCCCCCTCGGCCAGCACCTCCGCCGCCGGGCGGACGCGGTAGAGGGTCGAGCCGACCAGCGCCAGGTCGACCAGCGCCAGCAGCACCAGCGCGACCTGTGCGGGCAGGAACAGCCGCCGCCCCGCCAGCAGCGTCAGCGCGCCCGCCGCCGGCCAGAGCGCCGCCGCCAGGACGACGTTGGCCGGCAGGCGCATCACGGCCGCGGCGACACCACCCGTCAAAGCGGCGACGGCCAGCGCCAGCGCGTACAGACGGGCCCTCTTGTCCCCCCGCCTGCCCTCCAGCGCCGTCAGCCCCTGCGCCGCCAACACCGCCGTCGCCAGGACGACCAGGAACCAGGCCCGCGCCGGGCCGCGCAGCCAGCTCAGCGGCGGCAGGAGGCGGTAGAGCAGCGGGTAGAGCGGCGTGTGGACGCCCAGCGAGTAGACCGCCGCCGTCAGCGCCAGGGCCCCCCACAGCCAGCGCTCGCGCGCGCGCCAGCGCGCCAGGCCGACCAGCGCCAAAAGCAACCCCACCGCCCCCACATAGGTCATCCACTCCTGGAAACCGCCGTGGTCGGCAATCAGCAGCCCCAACAGGTAACGCGGCGGCAGCGAGGCGATGCCGCTCTCGGCCAGGCTCAGCCCGCCACGGTTGAGCCTTCCCGCCACCGCTGCCAGCGGCACGACCTGGACGGCAACGAGCGCAGCCGCCAGGAGCGCAGCGGCCAGGCCAGGCAACCATCTCCTTGCCCCCTTGTCCCCCCCTGCCGTTGCAGCCCAATACCCCGCCGCCGCCAGAGCGCCATAGAACCCCAGACGCACGTCGGCCAGGATCAGCATGGCCGCCGCCGCCGCTGCTGTCGCCACGTCGCCGGCGCGCCCTCGCTCTGCCAGCCGCCGCACGGCCCAGACGACCCACGGCAGCCAGGCCCAGGCGCAGTAGAGGCCAACGTGCCCGGCGGCCAGGTGGGCCACCGCCTTGGGCGTCAGCATCACCACCAGCGCCGCCAGCAGCCCGCCCCAGGGCGACGCCCCCGTCGAGCGGGCCAGCCGCCAGGCGCCCCAGCCGGCCCAGGCCATGTGCAGCACAAAGAGCAGGTTGAAGGCGGGGGTCAGCGGCAGCGCCAACAGCAACCAGAACGGCGGATACCACAGCCCGGAGAGGGGATTGGCGGCGAACGGCTCGCCGCCCAGGATCAGCGAGCGCCACAGCGGCACCTGTCCGTATTCGGCCAGCGTCTGGCGGATGTAGAGGGCATTGGGCCAGTGAGTGATGGTCAGGTCGGAGAATTCGCTGTTGGGGCGGTAGAGAAAGCCATCGGGCGCGGGGGCCAATTTCCAGAAAAAGGCCACCGCCACAGCCAGCAGGGCCAGAGGTACCAGCCAGCGTCGGGCGCTCATCCGCCCCTCCGCCCCAGCCGCCAGCCTGTCCAACCGGCGACGGCGGCCAGTCCCGCTTCGACGACGAGCAGGGGCAGCAGCGGCGCGCCCAGCAAGGCCCAGTAGACGGGCCACAGGTCGAACGTGTTGAAGGCCAGATAGCCTGCCGTTGCCGTCAGCGGATCGTCGCTGCCCTCCCGCGTCGCCGCCTGCGCGGTCTCGATGACCGCCTGGCGCGAGGCGGGGGAGCGCATCAGCGCAGCCACTTCCATCAGGCTGCGCCACTGGCCCACCAGCGGCGAGTCGGCCGGGCGGTAGAGCAGGCGCAGGGTATAGTCGGTGGGCGAAGCGGCGCGGTCGTAGAGCGCCTGCAGGGCGCGGGCGGGGTGGACCAGCACGGCTGGCAGTTGGAGCACCAGGCTGGCAGCCAGCAGCAGCGCCAGCGCAAAGCGGGCCCATGCGCGGCGAGGCGGACGACTGAACACCCCGGCGAGCGGGAGCATCAGCAGGGGGATGATGGGCACGATCAGCCGCGGTCCCCACGCTCCGCCGCCGTGCCAGTGGTTGTAGGTCGAGTGGACGAGCAGATAGGCAGCCGCGACGCCGCCCAGCAGCGCGGCAAAGCGGCAGCGCTGCCGCGCCAGCGCAGGCAGGCCGATCAGTCCTGCTGCCAGCGCTGGACAGTACCACAGCAGCCCCTTGCCCGGGCTGAGCAGCAGCCCGGCCAGCCCCACCCATGGGGCGACGTCCCAGGCGGCGGTGCGATAGCCCGTGTCAAAGGGGAAGCCGAAGCGAAGCTGGTTGTAGAGCGCCGTGACCAGCAACGCAGCGGCGAGCGGCCAGGCCAGCCTCCACAGCGCCTGGCGGCGGTTTCCGGCGCCAGTCAGAGCGTAGAGCGCAAAAAGCGGCGTCACAATCAACGCCACGGGCTTGACCAGCACGGCGCCGCCCAATGCCGCGCCGCAGAGCAGCCATCCGCCGCGGCTGCCCTCCTCGCCGCGCAGCGCCCCCAGCACGGCGACGACCAGCGCCAGAGCGACCAGCGGCTCGCTGAAAAAGGTCTTGCCGTAGACCCAGAGGGGCGTCGCCAGGGCGCTTGCCATCGTCGCGCCGAGGGCCGGCCCGTGGTCATAGCCCAGCCGCCGCGCCAACCGGTAGAGCGCCGTCCCTGCCAGGGCCAGCGCCAGCGGGTTTAGCAGCATCACCGAGGCGCGGGTGACAAGGCCTGCCGTTCCCCAGCCACTCAGGCGGTAGAAAGCCAGGCCGGCCAGGTAGAGCGGCAGCGCCAGCAGCGACTGGCCGATGCCGTACTGGGCATAGTAGCGCCCGTCGCGGCCCCAGGCGCCGTAGGGACCGCCGCCGTGAAGCTGCTCCGGCGGGATCGGCTCGCCAAAGGGGTCGACAACAACGGCGTCGGGCGGGGGCGGCGGGATGGCAAAGCCGCGCCCTTCGACGAGGGAGCGGCTGACCTGGTAGATCGTCTCGCCGTCGCCGCTGTCGATGCGCAGCGAGGCCAGCAGGAGACAGATCGAAAGGAGGAAAAGGAGGAGAGCGCCTGTCTGGCGCTGTCTGGATCGCCCCTGGCAGGTGGTGTTCACCGCAGAGACCTTTTCGCCCGGCGTCATTCCGAGGAGCGTAACGAGACCCTTCCCATTCCCCTTCACTTAATGTGACATTGTCAGGCTGCCTGCCGTCGGCGGCGCTGTTGCGGCGCACTTCAATGTGGAGATTGCGCCCAAACCTGCGGGAGGGCAGGCCGTCACTCCGACAGCTAGTGGGCCAGATGCATGGGCATGAGCACGTGCACGAAATTGTCCTCGCCGACCGGGCGCAGCACGCCGGGGGTGGTGAAGGAGGTGGTGTCGAGCGCGACCTGCGGCGTGGAGATCGCCGAGAAGGCGTCGCCCAGATACTTGACGTTGAAGGCAATCTCGATCGACTCGCCTTCGACAGTGGCATCCAGCTCAACCACATCATCCCCTGTCTCGGCTGAGGTGGCGGAAAAGACCACGCGCCCGGGCGTCAGTTCCGAGCCGGCATGGATGTGCAACTGGACGGTTTGAGCGCCCTCGCGGGCAAAGATGTGCGCGGCGCGGCAGGCCTTGACCGCCTCAGCGGTCGACATCACGGTGCGGGTCGTGCGGCCGCGCGGAATGATCTGGTTATAGTCGGGAAAACTGCCGGGGATGAGCTGGGAGACCAGGACCACGTCCGGCAGTTGGAAGAGAATGCGGTTGTGGTCCGGCGTGACGGTCAGCAGCAGAGGGTCCTGATAATCGGCGCAGATGCGGCCCAGTTCGGTCATTGCCCGCGCCGGGACGATGACGCTGAACGGTTCGCTGAGCGGATCGAGCAGCGGCAGCCAGCGCACCGAGAGGCGGTAGCCGTCCGCTGCCGCCAGGACAGCCTTGTCCTCTGCCAGGTCGAGCAGCACGCCGGTCAGAATGGGGCGCGCTTCGTCGGTGGCAGCGGCAAAAGCGACCTGGGAGATGGCGGTGCGCATTTCTTCGGCGGCGATGCGCACGCCTCCTTCCCCTTCGGGCACAGGCACCAGCGGGAACTCGACCCCGTCCATCCCCTTGATGTTGGCCTCGCTGCGCAGGCAGCGCAGGTTGAGCGTCATCGTGCGCACCAGACCTTCCATATCGACCCGGTCTGGGGGGAGAGTATTGACCAGGTCGATCAGCGTGCGGGCGGGGACGGCGATGGCGCCTTCCTCTTCGACCCTGGCGCCGACCCAACAGTTGATGCCGATCTCCAGGTTGGTCGCCGAGAGGCGTAGCCGCCCTTCCTCCGCTGCCAGGAGGATGTGGCTCAGGATGGGAAGAGTCGAGCGGGACGAGACCGCCCGACCGACGATGCTCAAGCCTCGGGCCAGGTTTTCTTGCAAGCATGAAACGCGCATGGGCAATCCTCCTCCGGCAAGATGGTCAGGTTCAGTATACACCACTCTGCCCGCAGAGACAAGAGCAGTCTGTCGCTCACCTCCTGCGCCGGGAGAGGAAGCTCATCACAACGATCACCAGCCCGCCGAGGGCAAGCAGGGCGACGAGTTTGAGCAGGCGCGAGGCGATGGTCAGCGCGAGCAGGCCAAAGAGGCCGCAAAAAGCCCAGTAGACCAGGACGATGAGGCGCTGCGACAGGCCCAGGTCGAGCAGGCGCAGGTGGAGGTGGCCGCGGTCGCCCAGCGTGGGCGGTCGCCTATGCCGCACTCGGTCGACGATCTGCCAGGCCACGTCGACGATGGGGATACCCATCACCAGCAGCACCGTCGCCACGCGCGCGCCGGCGATGATGCCCAGGCAGCCCAGGGCGTAGCCCAGAAAGAGCGCCCCGCCGCCCATAAAGACGCGCGCGGGGGCAAAGTTGTAGGGCAGAAACCCCACCACAGCGCCGAGGAGGGCCAGCGGCAGCATGACTACGCTGAACTGCCCTGTCCGGTACATGTGAACGGCCAGGACGACGCAGAGGATCGCCGTGACCCCCGCCGCCAGTCCATCCAGCCCGTCCAGCCAGTTGACGGTGTTGATCATCCCCACCACCCAGAACATGGTCAGGGCGACGACAAGGACAGGCGGGAAAACGGCCACCTGGTTGGTCAGCGGGTTGTTGACTCGTTCGATAAAGATGAGCGTGGCGATGGCGATGACGGCGGCGAGCGCCTGCGCCAGAAGCTGCACCAGCGGCGAGAGTTCCCAGCGGTCATCGGCCAGGCCGACCAGGAACATCCAGGCGCTGCCCAGCACCAGGCCCAGCAGGCGGAGCGGCTCTTTGGGGTCGGCAGTGGGGATGCGAAAGGCCAGCCCCACCGCCAGCGCCAGCATAAAGGGGAAAAAAAGGCCCAGCCCGCCCAGGCGCGGGATTTCGCCGCGATGGGTGCGCCGTCCGCCGGGCCGGGCGACGATGCCCCAGCGACGGCCCAGACAGGCCGCCAGCGGCGTGATGGCCGCTGCCGCCAGCGCAGCCACGGCAAAAACGACCAGGTAGGCCAGGGTGAGGTTCACGGTCAACCTGTGCCGAACATGCGATCGCCGGCATCGCCGAGGCCAGGGACGATGTAGCCGTTCTCGTTGAGCTCCTCGTCCAGCGCCGCCAGGTAGACAGGGACGTCGGGATGGGCGCTGGCAAAGCGCTCCAGCCCCGGCCGGGCGGCGATGAGGCCGACGAACTTGATGCGCTGCGCGCCCCACTTTTTGAGGATGTCCACCGCGGCCACCGCCGAACCGCCCGTCGCCAGCATGGGGTCCAGCACCAGGCAGACATCGACCGTGGGGCTGACGGGGAGGCGGGAGTAGTAGGCGATCGGCTGGAGGGTCCTTTCATCCCGCGAGAGGCCGATGTGCCAGACCTCGGCGCCGGGCAGCATCTGCCAGGCGCCCTCGACCATGCCCAGGCCGGCCCGCAGCACCGGCACCAGGCCGACCGCCTCGGACAGCCGCTGTGCTGACGCCCTGCCCAGCGGGGTGTTGATCACCGTCGGCACGGTCGCCAGGTCGGCGGTGGCTTCATAGACCAGGAGGGTGGAAATCTCGCGCACCAGCTCGCGGAACTTTTTGGGGTCCGTGCGCTCGTCGCGCAACAGCGCCAGCTTGTGCTGCACCAATGGATGGGCAGAGATAAAAACTTGGGCCATTGTCCTTTTCCCCTACCACGAAGGACACAAAGGACACGAAGGTTGAACCCTTCAAGGTTGTTTTTGTACCCTTTGTGTACCTGGTGGTGAGCATCAAGTTTTAGGGTTCATTCGCGTCCAATTCGTGCATTTCGAGCAATTCTTGTTGAAAGACCATGACGCGGTTGCCGACGGCGTCGGTGACGTAGAGGCTGTTGTCAGGGCCTGTGGCGACGCCCATCGGCAGGGCAAAGGAGGCATCATCGAAGCCGAATTGGCCAAAGCTGTAGAGATAGTTGCCATTGTGGTCAAAGACCAGGATGCGGTAATGACCGGGGTCACTGACATAGACGCGGCCGGCGTCGTCGATGGCCAGATAGGGCTTTTCGTCCACGCTGGCGTTGTTCCAGCCGTCGATGGGCCAGCTCAGCAGGGACGCGCCGTTGCGGCTAAAGACCTGGACGCGAAAGTTCCACGAGTCGGCCACATAGACCCGCCCGTCGGCGCCGAGCGCCAGTCCCACCGGCTCTTCCATCTGGCCCAGCGCCGCGCCAGCGCCGCCCCACTCGTAGAGAAAGTTGCCGTCGGCGTCAAAGACCTGGATGCGCTTGTTGCCCGTGTCGACGACATAGACGTGGCCATCGCTGCCGACAGCGACAGCGCGCGGGCCGTAGAAGCGGGCCTGTCCCAACGGATCGCCCACGGCGTGCTGGCCAAAGACCCCCCACTGGCTGACAAAGGCGCCGTCGGCGGTAAAGCGCTGGACGCGGTGCGCCCACGTGTCGGCCACGTAGACGTCGCCGTTGGGGGCGACGGCGACGCCCCACGGCTCGCAGAACGTGCCCGGGTCGGGCATGATCATGCCACAGTCGCCATAGCTGCCCCAGGCGGCAACAAACTGCCCGTCGAGGGTGAACTTTTGGATGCGGTGGTTCTGCGAGTCGGCGACATAGACAAAGCCATCGGTCGAGACGGCGATGCCGCGCGGCGCGCGGAACTGGCCGGGGCCGCTGCCCTCTGTTCCCCACACCCGCTGCGCGCGGAGGGCGCGCCAGCCCTCACGGTAGACGTCAAAGCTGACAGGGGGTGTTTCGGGCAGGGCGCCCACGCCGATGTTCCACACCCGCTCGGCCACGTCCTTGCGGATGTAGAGGCGAAAGTCGCCGCGCAGGGGCCAGTCGTCGAGCGTGTGGTGGCTGCCGGTGATCTCGTCATAGAGCGTGTACTGGCGCTGGTAGAAAATCTGCCACAGCGCCGCCCGCTTCTGCGGATCGCTCAGCCACTCCCACAGTTTGGCCCAGGTGAGGCGGCGATAGTCCTCCATCGGCCACCACAAAAAGTTGTAATCGTAGCGGTAATAGTCATCGCGCACGTAGGGCTCGACGACGGCCCACTGGTCGCGCCCGGCGATGATCGCCGTGGCCAGCACTGCCTCGCGGGAGGGCTGGTCGCCGTAATAGCGGGCGTTGGGATAGTCGCGCAGGTACCAGATGAACGGCCAGGAGCCATCGGAGCCATAAGTGACATCCACCGAGCGCGGCGCGCCGTTGACGCGGATCGAGATTTCCTCCAACTGCTCCATCGTCGTGCGCACGTCGCCCGATTCGTGGGCATAGACCAGGAACTCGGTGGGGTATTCAAAGTTGACAAAGCAAAAGCGGTAGCCGATGCGGATGGTCAGCAAGGAAAGGACCAGGATGACCGTCAGCGCGGCCAGCAGCAGGCCGTTGCGCGCCCCGACGCGCCGCCAGAGCAAGACCACCAACGCGCCCAGGAAGAGCGCGCCGACCAGCCCGGCGAAAAAGTCGCCGGTGGCAATCAGTTGCTCCAGCTCGACGCCGCGAAACGGGCCGGCGGCCAGCCCCTTCCACATCCCGGCGACCGCCGCCACCAACACGGGCAGCAGCAAGACCAGCAGCCAGCCGTGCGTCTCCCACACCCGCTTCCATTCGACCGCTTCCAGCAGGTGGTGCATCAGCCAGCCGGTCAGCAGGATCATCGGCAGGGTCAGGTGCACGACCAGCCAGGGCATCTTTTCGCCGGCGTAGGAGTAGCCAACCCACGAGAGCAGCGTCCAGAAGAGCAGGAAGGGGACGAAAACGGCGCTTCCGTTTTCCTCCCTTTGCCCCTCAGACGGCGCAGCAATCAGGCGGCGGATGCCGCGGACGGCGGCCATGACCGTCGCCGCCAGCGCGCCGAGGAGGGGCAAAAAGTCGTAAAAGGGCAGGACGACGAAATAGTAGAACCACGGCTGACCGCCGCGCTGCACCTCCTGCTGTTCGAGCCAGTAGCCCAGCGAGCCGATCCAGCCGCTGGCGATGCCCGCGCCGTTGGTAAAGACGCTGCTGTAGAGGACGAGAAAGATGGCCAGATAGATCGCCGCGGCGATGGCCCAGCGCCGCCAGTCCCAGAGAAGACCGATTGCCGCCGCCACGATGCAGGTCAGCGCCAGGATGGCGCCGCTGTAATAGAGGTGCGGGGCGTGGTAGCTGAGTACCTCCAGGTTGGCCAGGTTCGACCAGAAGGGGGCAACGGTCAGCGGATCGGCAGCGGCATTGACGACGGCGGCGCCGAGCTTTTGCGCCAGCAGCATCGGCAGGGGCGAGGCAAAGGGCAGGATGAGGGTGCCGATGACGATCATGAGTTGGAAGGGGCGCGAGGCGCGCAGTCGAGCGCGCATGGCGTAGAGCAGCACAGCCACGGCGGCAAGCAGCGCCAGCACCCCCACCCAGCCGCCGACAGCGCCCCACGGCGGCAGCGCGGTGCTGTCCGTGGTGCGGCGCACGATCCAGCCGCCGAACAGGACGAGAAAGCCCATCACTGCCACTCCCAGCGCCGCGACAAAGACAAGGTCCAGGTTGCGCTCCGGCCAGGGCTGCCTCAGCGCCTGCACGACAAAGAGCAGCGCCAGGAAAAGGCCAAAGATGGCGGTGTAGATGAACGAGACCTCTTTGGTCGCGTACATCAGCGAAAGCGCTGCCGCCAGGATGTAGAGATGACGATCCCTGCCCTCCCGCAGGTACTCCAGTATGGCCCAGAGCAGGATCATCACCCACAGGGCGATCATGACGTCGTTGCGGATGTAGCGCGAATAGTACCAGATCGAGGGGGAGATCAGCAGCAGCGCCGAGGTGACCAGCGCCCCGCTGCGCCCCAGGTAGCGCCGCAAGAGGTAGGGGAAAGCGACCAGGACGGTGCCCAGCAGGGCCACCGGCAGACGGGCGGTAAAGTCGTTGTCGCCAAAGAGGATGTACGAGAGCGCCGTGATGTGGAAGAGGAAGGGGCCGTGCATCATCGGGTTGTGCTGGTAGCCCTGCCCCACGTAATAGTACCACGAGTGCTGGGTGTGCAGGCTCTCGTCATGGCTTTGGACGCGGTAGCCCAGCATCGCCAGCCGCGAGACCAGGCAGAGGACAACGAATAGCAGGTAGAGGGCCTGTTCGCGGTTGAGGCCAAGGCCCTTGATGAAGGGTCGGTCGAGCCAGGGGAGTTGTTTGTTGTTCATCGCGTATCGCTTATCGTTTATCGCTTATCGCTTATCGCTTATCGCCTATCGCTTATCACGTGTTGCGTGTTACGTTTTACGTTTTACGTGTTACGTGTTACGTGTGGGTTTTAGGGGTTGCGGGCGGCGGTGGTCATGGAGACGGGCACCCAGAGGGCGATTTGTTCGATGGGGTAGGGAGGGGTGCCGGTCTCGCGGTAGAGCCACCAGCGGGCGCGGTCGTGGCCGCTGGTCGGCAACACCCAGCCGCGCCGCAGCACAAAGCGCTCACCAACCCAGTCGGCAGGCGCCTGCTCATAGGCCGTGGCAATGACGACGAGCTCTGCCTGCGGGTCGAGCGTCTGCGGCGTGACGGCCTGCAGGTCAAAATGGCGCAGCAGCCAGACGAGGGCGGGGTCGGCCGGCCCCAGAAAGCCCACCTCGATCTCGGTGTCGGTGCCGCTGTTGAGCTGGGCGACGCGCTCGACCACCTCTGCCAGCACGCGAATCTCCGGCGCAAGCGCATCCCGCACGGCCAGCTCGCGCGGGTCGCCTGGGCGCACGTGGGCCAGCCCCCAGCCAAAGGAGAGGGTCACCACCAGCAGAAAGACACCCACCGACAGCGTCCCTGCCCGCAGCGCCGTCTCGCCACCCGAGCGGAGCAGAGACGTCAGATCGTCCTCCTCTGTATCCGGCGTGGCCAGAGCAAAGCCAAAGGCAGCGGCAAGAAAGACCTGCAGGATCAGGGTCAGGATGGCCACGAACAGGCTGGTCGAGTCACCTGTGCGTGCATAGCGGGCCAGCGCCAGCCAGCCGTGCGCCCAGAGGACGAGCGAGATGGGCAGGTACAGCCCCTCGTTGAGCCAGTGACCGCAGGCGGCCAGGCTGTCGGCCAGCTTTTGGATCGCCAGGCCGCCCAGGCCGCTCAGGGGCAGGAGCAGCCACAGCAGGTCGAACGGCTGGCGGCCGGGCATCAGGGCGAGCTGGGCGGCGCTCACCGCTGCCCACAGCGCCCACAGCAGGCCGAACATGTGCCGTCGCTGGATCGCCACGGCCAGCCCGCCCAGCGCGGCCAGCAGGAGCAGCGGCTCATAGACCAGCAGCAGGACCAGCGGCGAAG
>DAOTYD010000181.1:0-9316 GCA_034435295.1 Anaerolineae bacterium
TTTCAGGCGCCGGAGTGGATCGACGGCTACGACCCCCTGCCAGAGGGCCGCGTCCGCGTCTATGTCACCATCCACATCAGCGGCGGCGCGCCGCCCTTCACCGTGCACCAGGAAGATCGGGTGGTGGCCGAGAGCTGGCAACGGGACATCCAGTTCAACTTTGAGCGCGGCGGCTGCGCGGCCATCGTCTACACCATCACCGTCACCTCGGCCGACGGGCAAACCGTCTCTCACGACTATTGGATCGGAACAGACAAGCAACCCTGGTGCAGTTCGTAGCATTGCAATAAACGACCTGCGCTTAAAGGCCGATCCCCCGGGGGGGCGCCCGGGGGATCGTCAGCCAAGGAAAGGAGGAGAGGTGCGGTGTGGCTTTCCCGGAAAAGGGGGGACCGGTTGGGCCACGTTACCTCGATTGTCATCATACCCCAAAAGGGAAGTGATTCGTAGTGACAAAAGGCACAGCTTGAGCGTGACAAAAGTCTTTTCAGACCCTGAAGGTTTTGAAAACCTTCAGGGTCTGAAGAACTAGAACAACGGAAACTCGCGGTTGAGGATGCGCTCGCGCACTCGCTCGGGCTGGCTCAGGTGCTCGTCCAGCACTGCCGCAACGTCGGCCTGCATGCTGGAGGTGAGACTGCCAGAGACCGGGCGAACGTAAGCGGTCGCCACCAGCGGCTGATCCAGCGGCGCGCCGATCTGGGAAAGCAGATAGACCGTCGCCTCGCGCACCGTCGGCACCCGCTCGACAATGTCCCGCGCGGCGATCATCGCCAGGACGTTATAGACCTTGCCGACGTGGGAGATGGGGTTCTTGCCGCAGGCCGCCTCCAGGCTGGCCGAGCGGAAGGGGGTGATCAGCCCGTTGATGCGGTTGCCGCGCCCGACCGAGCCGTCGTCGCCCATCTCCGCCGACGTGCCGGTGAGGGTCAGATAGACCGCGCCGCCGGCAACGTCATCGGCTGTGTTGACCATCACCCGCACCTCGCGGTTGTCCAGGCTGTCCGCATAAGACTGGATGGTCTCCTCGGCTGCGCCGCGCAGTTCGAGGTATTCGCTGGCGTCGTGGACCTGCTCGGCCATAAAGGGCAGCGCGACGGTGAGAATCAACTTGCTGTCCTGGCGCGCGCCCATCACCTTGACATCCTCGCCGATGGGGAAGCGGTCGATCAGCTCATAGTTGATGTAGCGGGCCGTCTCATAGACCGCGTGCTCCAGGCCGGAGCGGGGCCAGTGGCTGACGCCAAAGCTGGTGTCGTTGGCAGTGACCCGATCGACCACATAGGCCAGCTCATCGGCGCCGCGCCCGGCGTAGGAATCGATGACCATGTGCCGGTCGGGGTCCAGGTAGCGCATCGTCTCGCGGATGTGCGCCCGCGCTGCCTCGATGGCGATCGCGTCCAAAGGCACTTTCTGCCCCTGATAAGAGGGCGTGCCGCGGCCAGCGATCTGGATGCGGATGGGCTTGATCATATAGCCGCCGCCGTAGCCCACTTCCACCTCGCCGGCAACGAGCTGCACCTTGTCGAAATTGTGGTGCAACAGCGTGCCCAGGTTTTGCTGGCACCAGCGGCTGTACTCCACCGAGATGCGCTCGGCGATGCCATCGCAGAGACTGTCCGGGTGGCCAATGCCTTTGCGCTCGACGATCTCTACGGGCAAGTCTTCGATATACTTGCCAATGGCTTCGGTCACAACAATATTTCGCTTGCTCACTTTTTCACTCCTTTTTCTCTCCGGCGACTCTTCCGATCGAGCTGCTCCTCAAACGGGAGGAGACAAAAAAATCCCCCTCTGGAGGACAGAAGGGGGCACGTTGCACGCACCACCTCTTATCTTCCAGAACCGACGTTCTGCCGGAATTGGCACCGGGTCAGCGGAAACTGACTGGTTGCCGAGGCTTCATCGGGCCGTTCCCTCAGCCTCTCTGGATAAGAGTGTCGCCGGATATGTAATTGTAGGAACAATGATACCACAAAGAGACAGATTGTCAAGAAAAAACGCACCCGGGCCAAAGGCCCGGGCAGTGTGCCGAAGGTGGGAGTCGAACCCACACGGCCGTACGGCCACTACGCCCTGAACGTAGCGCGTCTGCCAATTCCGCCACTTCGGCCAGTTGTCCGCTATTTTACCCCAAACGGGTCGTTTGTCAAGGTCAAGGTCCCTGCGACTGGCTGACGATCACCCGCCGCGTCGTCACGTACCAGAGGTTGACCGTGGCAAAACGATCCGCCGGGGTCATCAGCGGGCCGATCTGGACGCCGTTGACCTTGCGGTCCACCCCATAGGTGTAGACGGGGTGGTAGAGCAGCAGCGCCGGCACCTCATCGGCAAAGATCTCCTGAAAGCGCCGATACAACATCGCCCGCTGGTTCATATCCAGCGTGATGCGCGCCGCCTCGATGACTTCGCTCATCTCGCGGTGGTCAAAGCCGGCATAGTTCTGCCCGATCGTGATCTGGGTCTGGTGCCAGAACGGATAGGGATCGGGGTCGCCAGGCAAAGCAAGGTTGACCAGCGCCGCCTCATAGTTGCGCTGGTCGAGCGCGTCGTACACTTCCAGCGGCGAAGCGGTCACCACGGTCACCCTGACGCCCAGCTCGCCCCACTGGCGGGCGATCTCCTCGGCCAGCGCCACCTGCAGCGGATCGTTCGAGGTCAGCAGGTCGAACGTGAAGGGTATCCCCTCCTTGTTGCGAGCCAAGGCCGCCGGCGGCATGCGCCAGCCAGCGCGGTCCAACATCGCCCGCGCCTGCTCGGGATGGTAATTGTAGCGGCGAATGTCCGGGTCATAGGCCCACGTTCCGGCAACGATAGGGCTGTGAGCGACAATCGCCTGTCCATGGAGGATGTTTTCGACCATGCCCTCGCGGTCGAGGCCATAGAGCAATGCCTGCCGCACCTCCTTCTCCTGGAAGAAGGGCAAATCCTCTGGTCGACCCAGGTTGAGAAAGATGAGGCTGTAGCGAGCCATCTGTGCCGAGTAGAGTTGCAGGTTCTCCCCCGTTTCCTCATAGGCCCGGTCGATGTCCTCCAGCGCGATCTGCGCCACGCCGTCCACCTCGCCAGCCAGATAGGCGCGGAAGGCGCTCTGATTGGAAGGGTAAAAACGCAGGCGCAGATGCTCGATCAGCGGCCCGGGGCCGTAATAAGCAGGGTTGCGGTCGAGAAGAACCGACGAGATCTGCCCGCGCTCGGCCACCACTTCGCCGATACGGAATGGACCCACCCCCACCGGCGCCAGGTTGAAATCGAGCGTCGGCAGGTCCGCCGCGCGCGTGCCGGCCAGGATGTGCTCCGGCAGGATAGCGACGGTGGTATAGTCGAGGAAGGGGGCATAGGGTTCGGAGAGAATGAAGCGCAGCGTATAGTTGTCTACCTTCTCCACCTGCACCGTGCGCCAGAGGGCGCCAATGTCCGCCGGGCCTGGATAGTCCGGGTCTTGCAGCAATTGAACGGTAAAGAGCACGTCGTCGGCGGTAAAAGGCTCGCCGTCGTGCCAGCGAACGCCGCTGCGCAGGTGAAAGACATAGATCAGGCCGTCGAGCGAGGTCTCCCAGCCCTGCGCCAGATCGGGCACAACACGCCCGCTGCCGTCGAAGCGCGTCAGGCCGGCAAAGATCAGCGCGCAGAGGTCCTGATCGACATCGTTGTAGGCCGCCAGAAGGGGATTAATCGCGTGCGGCTCGCCAGCCACCCCTTCGGTATAGGTCCCCCCCACGGCAGGGACCTGTTCGGTGCGGTAGGTGAGGGCCAGGTATGTCAGGAGTGTCGCCACCAGCGCCATGCCGGCGCCGATGAGCAACACCTGCCAGCGGACGGTGCGTGACATAGCTGCCTTAGGAAGGCACGCTGACGATCGCGCTAAGAATGACGATCAAGAAAAAGACCACCGAAAGGCCAATCGTGATCAGGAAAAGCGTGCGCTCGACGCCGCGCCGCGTGCGATAGATCGCGCTGTCGGTCCCGCCAAAGAGCGAACTGGCCGCACTGTTGTGAGTCTGGATCAAAATGACCGCCGTCAGCGCCACGCCCAGGATAATCTGCGCGATATAGAGATAGACTCGCATACCCTTTCTATGCCTCCAAAAGACACTGCTGCAACTGGGACATTATAACACGCCCCTGGCTTACCGACAAGTTGTTTAACTGCCGGGTGTTCGTAGCAGTTGTCCTATCTTTTGCTCCGAACGCCCCCAGCCTGCGGCGCAGCCGGAAACTGCCCGCAGCAAGAGCAATTGGCAATAAGCGATTGGCGATAAGCGATAAGCGATTGGCGATTTACACCCCAACCTGCGGGAGGGCGAGCAGTTACCAGGTTGTAATAGCACGGTGGACCCGGATGTTTTCGAGAAACGAGCGACGCAGATCGGGATGATCGATGTGTGCCGCCTGTTCGTCGAGCAGGCGGCGGGCCTCGGCCAGGGCGCGCTGGGCGGCGGTCTCGTCACCAGCAGCCGCCAGCGCCCGATAGCGACACCACCAAACCTCCTGCGGCGTATATTCGCCCGCGTTCCCGGTCTGTTCCATCAATTCAACTGCTTGCGCGGTCCATTGGAGCGCCGCCGCAAGGTCACCGCTTTCAAGGCAGGCAATTCCCAGCCAGGCCAGGCTGGCCGCGCGGTCGCCAGGCGCGCCGATGTTGGCCCGCAGCTCGACAGCCCGGCTCAAAGCCTGCACGGCGGCCTCCCACTGCTCCTGCGACAGGAGCGCCCTTCCTAACGAGTGCAGGGCAAAGCTCTCGATGAGAGACGCGCCGAGCGACCGGCTTTGGGCCACGACCTGGCGGGCGTCGTGTGCCGCTTTTTCCCACTCTCCCAGCTCATGCCAGGCATCGACCAGCGTGTGCATCGCGTGCAGGACGCGCACCGAATCGCCAACGCTCTGCAGCATTTCCAGCGCCTGTTGGCCCCAGGCGACGGCCTGCTCGTGCTGACCAACAGCCTTGAACCCCTCGGCAACAATCTGGCGAGCGGCTCCCTCCATGCGGCGGTCGCCGGTGAGATGGATCAGTTCCAGCGCCTGCTGAAAGTTTTGCAGCGCTGCGCCATGATTGCCCTCTCCCGTCTCGACCACGCCAAGGTTCAACAGGCAGACCGCCGAGCCTCCCACATTGCCGCCAGCGCGGTATAGCTCGCTGGCACGCAAGAGGCAATCGCGCGAGAGCTGGTATTGGTTTTGAGAGATGTAGATGATGGCCAGCGCCTGAAGCGTCCTGGCTTCCATCTGCCGGTCGCCGACCGCACGCGCCATCTCGACCGCCGGGGCGATCATCCGGCGCGCCCGCCGGTATTGGGCCATCCCCCACAAGGCATTGCTGCCCTGGATCAGATTCGCGATCTGCAAATGAACATTGCCGCTCCGTCGAGCAGCTCTGAGACCGCGACGAGCGGTGAGCACCGCCTCCGCAAGTGCGCCGGTCACGATCTGATAAGCGGCCTTGCGGCTCAAGACTATGGCGCTCCAGTCCGGCCGGCGCTGCTGCCGGGCCAGGCGTTGCAGGCGCTCGATCACGGCAAGCTGGGCGGCTCGCCGGCCCAGCAGGCCCAGCGCCTCCTCCTGCCCCAAAAGGGCCTGGAAGCGCGCGTTGCCCAGACGGCTGCGGGCGTCGGCTGGCGGCGGCCCCGCCAGTGGCATCTCCTCCTGCTCCCACTCTGCATCCAGAGCCAGCATCTCGGCCAGGCGAGCTCGCCGCGTCACCTCCCCCGCCCCGTCCCACTCGTCCAGAATGGCAACAAGCTGCTCATACGCATCGACAGCGACCGCGGCGGCATAGCGGGCGGAAGCCTGCCGGGCCAGCCGTTCCAGGTAGTAAACCTGCCGGGGTTGGTCGTCAGTGTGGCGATAATGATGGACCAGCAAGGCGTAATAAGGATCGAGGCCCTCTGGCCGTTCGGCATAGGTGCGCTCGTACCAGCCGGCTACAGCGGCATGGAGGCGGCGGCGTTGAGCAAAGAGCAGCGTCCCATAAGCCACCTCGTGGGTGACGGCGTGCTTAAAGCCATACAGCAGCTCCGGTTCGGCGCTTTCGAGAAGCGTAATGTCCAGCCGGCCCAGGCGGTCGAGCTGCTCGCGCAGGGAATCATCCGCCGTGGGAACGGGATGGACGTCGCGCAGGATGCGGTAGGGAAAAGTGCGCCCGATGACAGAAGCGACCATCAGCGTCAGGCGGGTGCGCTCGTCCAGGCGATCGATGCGGGCCTGGACCACGCCCTGCACCGTGTCAGGCAGCGCCACCCCCTGCAGGTCAGCGCGCACAATGACCCCTCCCTGCTCGACCTGGATGCTCCCCTGTTCGATCAGGGTGAGGAGAAGCTCCTCGATGAAGAAGGGGTGGCCGTGGGTTTTCTCCAGGATGAGGTCAGAAAGGGCAGCAGGCAAAGCGTCGACGCCCAGGCGGGCGCAGGCCAGGGCAACGCCTTCGGCAGCCTCTAACTCGCCCAGCGACAGGGCGTTATGGTGAGGCAGGCCGATCATTGCCCGATAGGCTTCCGGGTATGGCTCGTCCAAAGGCCGGTGCACCAGGACAAGAAGAAGCGGCAGGTTGCGGCTGGCACGGGCGACAGCCAGCGCCATCTCCCACGAAAGCTGATCGAGCCAGTGGGCATCCTCAAGGGCCAGCAGGAGCGGCTGGCGCGCCGCGCGATGGTGGATCAGGTCGGTGACCAGCGACTGGGTCGATTGCTGGCGCAGGTGGGCGTCAAAGTGGCGGGTGAGATCTGTGTCGGGCAGGCCCAGACCCATGACATCGGAGAGGAGCGGCATGCGGGCCACAAAGTCAGGGTTGACCGCCGTGACAGCAACCTGGACACGGGCCGGGTCGTTTTCGGCGGCGCGCAGGCCAAAGAAGGCGCGCAGCAGCTCGCCCCAGGCAAAGTAGGGGCTGTGCTGCGTGGAGGCCAGCGCAGCGCCGACGTAAGCGGCGCCGCCCCGTTCCACCCAGCGGCGCAGCAGTTCGCCAAGCAGGCGGCTCTTGCCCACACCGGCCTCACCGACGAGGGTGACCAAACAGCTCTGTCCGCCGAACACGGCGTCCATCTGCCCATCCAGCCAGGCGAGTTCTCTCTGCCGGCCAACCAGCGCGCCCCGTCCCAGCCAGAGGGCCGGCCAATCTTTCCCCGCTGCGGCGCGGCCGAGCAGCGGAAATACCGCCACAGGCTTGCTTTTCCCCTTGATCTCGACTTCCCGTCGCTCGCCGTAGAGAAAACGGTCACCAGCCTGACGGCGCAGGCGGGCGCTGACCAGGATGGGGGGGCGGCTGTCAGCAGCGTCGCCGGCTTCCATCAGGCGGCAGGCCAGGTTCATCTCGTCGCCAAAGGCGGTGTACTGGCAGCGGCGCTCGCTGCCGACGACGCCGGCAAAGAGCGTGCCGCTCGTCGCGCCGACAGCGCGCGTGGCAGGGAGCCGGGACAGGTCGAGCGCACAGGCAGCAGCGCGCGCGCCGTGGTCTCCCTGCGCCAGAGGCACGCCAAAGAGGATCGCCAGCACATTGCCCTTGTCGCCCAGGTCCACCTCAGCGAGATAGCCGCCGTGCCGGTTGACAACGTCCATGGCCTGGACGACATAGCGCTGAATGGCAGCCGCCGTGTCGGCGTCGAAGGAGACGAACAAAGGCACAACGCCGTGGCGAAAATCGGCCAGAAAGGCCGCCTGGGTTGCCTCGATCCGCTCGATCAAAGCGGGGTGGACAAAGGGGCGCAGCCGCTCTGGAGGGATGTCGAGAGGAGAGCGCACAAGGGGCGGCGATCCTGCACGCGCCGCATCTCCCCGCGCCCGTCGGGCAGAGGGATGGAGCATCACCTGACCGCGCCGGGCCTCCTTCTCGGCGACGATGGCAAAGGCCAGGGCCTGGCCGGCCAGGACAAAGCGCTGTTGCGCGGCGGTGCCCACGACCATCGCCAGGGCGGGCCCCAGGCCAATGCCGACGCGCATCGACAGGACAACAGGGCCGGCGGGCGTGTCGAGCCGCTCGAAACGGCGCAGCGCCCCCTGAATCTCCTGCGCCGCCGCAACAGCAGCAGCGACAGCGGTAGCCCGCTGCCCCTCATCGTCCGCATCCGCCAGCGGCCAAAAGGCCATGATGGCGTCGCCAAAGAAACGGGCCACGTCGCCGCCGTGGGCATAGACCGTCTCGACGAGGATGCCAAAGACGTCGGCAACGGTTTGGCTGAGCACTTCGACGCCCTCGGCGCCCTGCTGCGCCAGCGCTTCGGTCAGCGAGGTGAAACCGGCAATATCGGCATACAGAACCACCGCTTCGACAGGCTCTGCATGCCCGGGTATGACGGCCCCCTGGGCCAATCGCGTCAGCAGCCAATACGGAACGTATGCGGTCAGCGGATGGCTCACCAATTCCCCTCATGAGCAGCGGACGCGAAGGGGTCTTTAGCGCATTCCCTTGAGAAGGGCCATCATCACCCCCACAACGCCCATGACGAGCAAAAGCGATGCCAGGATACAGCCGAGCAGGACAGATTGCTGACTGGGCCTCTGCTCGCTCTGCACCAGCCGTCCTTGCTCTACCACGATGCGCGCCGCGTCTGCCTGGTCGAGTCCATAGCGCGTCACAAGCCAGGCCAGGCGCTCGTTTTGCGCGGTGGGACCTTCGACACCGCCCCCACATCCGTTGCCACGATAACGGCGGTCATCACAAACAAACCGAGCCTGCCAAAGGGGCCAAATGCCTCGGCAATCGCCCCCTGGTTCCAAAGCAGAATGAGGAGGACGAGAAGGGTGCTCAGAGGGAGGGCGACCAGAAACCAGGCAGATCTGTGCATAGGGTTATCCTCCCCGGCAGAGAGGTAACCGCCTGTCTGTACCCTCCCGCAGCCCAGGAAGGGGCGCCCCCGGCGGGAGGGCAGGCCGTTACCATTCGGCCGAATTTTCAGCGGGGCGAAGGCGCCACGGCTGACTGTGGCGCTACCGCCAGGGAAATCCGTGTGACCATTCAGCAGCGAAAGGTGCCTGCCCGGCCCTGTCATTGCGAGCCGCCGCCACGCGGCGAGCTGCTGGCGGAGTGGCCGGAGGCGGCGAAGGGATCTACAGGCTCACGAAGGGATTGCTGCAGCGGCTATCGCCGCCTCGCCTTGACGACGGTCAGGTGGTCACGGCGAAATCTCTATTCGGCCCTCTCAGCCGCGTCCGTTGGCGAAAGTCTATCCCAAACTCAAGCCAGGTGCGGCTTGATCGAATCGATCAGCGCCTGCTTGGGGCGGAAACCGACCAGCCGTGCCACTTCGACGCCGTCCTTGAACAGGATCAGCGTGGGGATGCCCATAATGCCCAACTGACCCGGCGTGGCGGGGTTGAAATCCAC
>DAOTYD010000182.1:0-4255 GCA_034435295.1 Anaerolineae bacterium
TCCGCGTTCCCAGGGCGGACGAGACGTCCGCGTTCCCAGGGCGGACGAGACGTCCGCGTTCCCAGGGCGGACGAGACGTCCGCGTTCCCAGGGCGGACGAGACGTCCGCGTTCCCAGGGCGGATGAGACGTCCGCGCTCCCGGGGCGGACGAGACGTCCGCGTTCTCAGGGCGGCGGGGGGACATCTGTGGTTTCTGGGATCGCGGGCGTCCCCGCCCACCAGCAGCGCGGACGAGACGTCCGCGCTCCCAGGGCGGACGTCTCGTCCGCGTTCCCAGTCCTACGTCCTAACCTGCAGAGGGTAAATGACGGAGCGCCTATTTGGACTTGATCAGCCAGATCTCTTCCTGCACCTCGCTGAGGTACTCGGCGCCGTGGGGTGTCACCAGGACGTCTTCCTCGCAGCCCAGGTAGCCGTAGCCGGGCACGTGAATGCCCAGCTCAATGGCAAAGACGTTGCCAGCCTCGATCACGCCCTCGATGCTCTTGCCGTAGCGCTCCCATTTGGGCCCCAGCACCGTGGAGCCGTCGTGGGCGTTGCGGCCGATGTGATGGCCGAACGCGTGCATATACTCGGCATAGCCGCCCTCGATGATCGTCTGGCGGGCCGCAGCGTCGACCTCCCAGCCGCGCGCGCCGGGCTTGAGCGTTGCCCGTCCGGCTTCGATCGCTGCCCGCGCGACCTTCCACGCCTTTTGCACTTCCTCTGGCACTTGCTTCTCGCCAGGGCGGCAGAAATACATCGTCCGCTGCAGGTCGGCGACGAACCCCTCGCGCAGCGCGCCAAAGTCGATCTGCAGCAGGCCGCCGGCCTGGGTCACATAATTGCCCGGCATGCGGTGGCCGAACGACCCATCCGGTCCGGCGACGACCAGCGGGCACATGTCCCACTCCCAGGCCACCCCCAGGCCGCGCTCGATCACCGTGCGGTGGACGAAATCGGCGATCTCGCGCTCGGTCATCCCCGGCTTGACCAACGCCTCGACCTCGCGCAGGATGCCCTCCGTCGCGCCGATGGCCGCGCGGATGTAGCTCACCTCCGCCGGCGTCTTGCGGCCGCGCAGCGCAGCGATGATGTCCTCTGCCGAGACCAGACGGCTGGCATAGTCCGTACCGCCCAGGATGCCGGCGATCAGGCGGAACATGCCATGGGTCAGGCCGTCGGCCGATGGGTCGCTCTCGGAAAAGTTGAGGCCGATCTTGCGCGGGTTCAGCCGCTTGATCTGCTCCACCAGCGGCTCGCGGATCGACTGGTCGTAGCCGATGACGGTGGTATAGCCGCCGATGTTGGCGACGTTCTCGGCGTCGAAACGGCCCACGATGGCAATGCGCTCGCCGGTGGCGCTCACCATCAGCGCTGATTGCCAGGTGACGTCAAAGCCAAGGATCAGATCGATGCACGGATCCTTGACCTGGGTTGTCTCGCGGGCAAAGGTGATCCAGAGGTCCATCTCTTTTTCCTGCAACACCGAGACGGCCTGGTCCAGTTTTTCTCGCACAATCGCTACGGGTTCGATCTCTGGGCTCACGGTTTCTTTCCCTCCTTTGATGGTTCTAAAGTCACGTCCTGGCATAGGTTACGCTCCGACAATTCTGTGATAGAGATGCTCGAGCTCTTCATCCGAATAGTAATAAACGATCAGCCGTCCTCTGCCTTCTTTGCTGCGGGTCAGACGGACGCGGGTGTTGAGCGCGTCGCGGAACTGGCTTTCCAGCGCCTCCAGTTCGGGCGACGAGGCCGTGCGCTCTGGCCGTGGCGCGGTGCTCAGCCGCCGCCGCACCAGCTCTTCGGTCTGGCGCACGCTCAAGCGGCGGCGCAGCACGATCCCCAGCGCCGAGCGCTGGGCCTCCGCGCTCTCCAGCGCCAGCAGCGCCCGCGCGTGGCCCTCGCTGATCTTGCCGCTCAGCAGCGCATCCTTGACCGGCTCGGCTGCTTCCAGCAGGCGCAGGCTGTTGCTGATCGCCGGGCGGCTCTTGCCCACGCGACGGCCCACCTCCTCGTGGGTCAGCCCGAATTCTTCGATCAACTGGTGATAAGCCAGCGCCTCCTCCAGCGGGTTCAGGTCCTGCCGCTGGAGGTTCTCCACCAGCGCCAGCTCCAGCATCTGGCTGGGCGCGACGTCCTTGACAATGACCGGCACCGTCGCCAGCCCGGCCATCCGCGCGGCCCGCCAGCGCCGCTCCCCGGCGATCAGGCGATAGCCGTCCCCCTCGCGGGTCACGATGAGCGGCTGGATCACCCCGTGCGACTCGATCGAGGCGGCCAGCTCCACCAGGTCCTGGTCGCGGATGCGCGAGCGCGGCTGATGCGGGTTGGGCTGGATGGTGCCAATTTCCACTTCCAGCACGCCTCCGCTCGCTTCGGCCTGGTCGGTCGGCGGGATCAGCGCCTCCAAACCCCGGCCCAACCCGCCCTTATACGGCATAGCTCTCCTCCGCCACCTGTGGCTGGGGCAGGGGACGTCCGTCCCCGCTGAGCAGCTCGCGGGCCAGGGAGTCGTAGGCCCGCGCCCCAGGGGATTGGGGGGCATAGGTCAGGATCGGTTCGCCGTAGCTGGGCGCCTCGCTCAGGCGCACGCTGCGCGGAATGACGGTGCGAAAGACCCGCCGCCCGAAATGCGTCCACACCTCCTGCACCACCTGCTGAGCCAGCCGGGTGCGTCCGTCGTACATGGTCATCACCAATCCCCGAATCTGCAACTGCGGATTCAGCGCGCGGCGCACCAGGTCGATCGTGTGCGCCAACTGCGCCAGCCCTTCCAGCGCCAGATACTCGCACTGGACGGGGATGATCACCCCGTTGCGCGCCGCCGTCAGGCCGTTGATGGTCAGAATGCCCAGGCTGGGCGGGCAGTCGATAAAGACATAGTCGTAGCGCGCGTCGCTGTCTTCCATCGCCCGCCGCAGCCGCTGTTCGCGGGCCAGCATTGCCACCAGCTCGACCGTCGCGCCGGCCAGTTGCGCTGTGCTGGGCGCCAGATCCAGCCGCGCCTGCCGTGTGGGCACGATCACCTCCGCCAGCGGGACGTCCCGCACCAGCGCGTCGTAGGTCGAAACGCGCAGCCCCTGCCGGTCGATGCCCAGGCTGGCCGTGGCGTTAGCTTGCGGGTCGATGTCGATCAGCAAGACGCGCAGGCCCCAGTGGGCCAGGTAGGCCGCCAGGTTGACTGCGGTGGTGGTTTTGCCCACCCCGCCTTTCTGATTGGCCAGGGCGTAGACGGTACCCATGCTCTCTATCGGCACAGATCCAGGCAGCGAGCGATGTCGGCTGGGGTAGGGGCACCGGCCAGGCCGACGCGGCCTACCGACACCGCCGCGACGCAGTTGGCCAGGCGGGCAGCGGCGGGCGGCTCGTCGCCCTCTGCCAGGCGGGCGAAAAAGACCGCGGCAAAGACATCGCCCGCGCCGGTGGGATCGACCTCCGTAGCCGCAAACGCCGCCACGTCCTGCGCCGTTCCCTGCCAGTAAACAGAACAGCCACGGGCGGCGCGAGTGACGGCCAGCACCCGCGTCGAGGCGGCCCAGCGGGCGATCAGCGCCTCGTCGCCGGCGACGTCCTCTTCGCTGAGGACGACCGCGTCGGCGCGGACCAGCAGTTGGCCGGCCTGCTCCCACGGCGCCCGCCTCACGCGCCCCTGCTCGTCCCACGCGCGCATCCAGCCCTGCGGCGTCAGGCCGATAAAGGCGCCGGGGAAGAGATCGACCAGCGCCGGATCGCACTCGTTGGCGACAGGGCCCAGGTGGACCAGGCGGGCCGTCCGCCACGGGGGCGGCACGGCGGCGGCGGTCAATGGCGCGGCCAGCGCGCGCACCACCTGCTCCCGTCCTGCATCGGTATAACGATTGTCAAAGGTCGTTGTCGCTGCGGCGGGCAGGCAAACCACCGCGATGCCCGCCAGCGCTTTGCTCACGTCATCGGCGGCGCTGGTGAGCACGCCCACCCGCAACCCCATCGCCCAGGCGGTGCGGGCCGCATAAGCAGCGGTCCCGCCGGGCCTCCAGCCCTCCGCTGCCTGGTCCCGCGTCACATGGCCGATGACCAGATAGTCCAGTTCTCCGCTATATGGTAGCACATCCGCCGCCGCAGGTCAAATCGGTTGGTAATGCCTCTGTCTCACTGTGGAGTGCGCGCAATGACCTGCTCTGGTCACCTGACACTTTTGATCGGGCAGTACGCGGATTCACACGGATGCTACGGATAGACACGGAATGCTAACCTGTAAATGCCCGTCTTACCTTTGCTTCCCGTTCAATG
>DAOTYD010000183.1:0-9663 GCA_034435295.1 Anaerolineae bacterium
AAGGGGAAGTAAGGAGGGAGATGATGATTTGTGTTTTCTGGGGTTGGGGGTAGGATAGGGGGCAGGTTGAAGGTGGAGGCGGTTTTGAACGGGGAACTTTTTTCGACGTTCGGGCTGGTCCTGGTGGCCGAGATGGGCGACAAGACCCAACTGGCGGTGGTGACCCAGACGTGCAAGTATCGGCGGCCATGGGCCATCTTTGCAGGCGCCTCGCTGGCGCTGACGGCGGTCACTGCGCTGGGAGCAGCCGCCGGGCAACTCTTGCAACAGTGGCTGCCAGGGGCATGGCTGCGCACGGCGGCGGCAGTCGCCTTTGTGGTGATGGGGCTGCTCATCGGCCGCCAGGCACTCCGCGCCAGGGAGGCTACAGCAGAAGCGTGCGATCTGCCCGAAGAGAACGCTACTGCCAGAGGGCAGGACTGGCGCGCCTTCAGCACGACGCTGGCGCTGCTCTTCCTGGCCGAGCTGGGAGACAAGACGCAGCTTGCCGTGCTGAGCCTGGCAGGAGAGAGCGACTCCCCCTGGTTCGTCTTTTGCGGCGGCGCGCTGGCGCTGGTCGTTGTGACCGCGCTGGGCGTCATCGGCGGGCAGGGGCTGAGCCGCCTGCTCCCGCAACGACTGCTGCTGTGGATCTCGGCAGCCGCTTTTGTGGCGATGGGGATCCTGATGGGTGCGGGCGTGTTGTGAGCCTATTGCGCCACGACAAAAGCAACGGCATATTCTTTGGTGTGCGACAGGCTCACCGCCCACTCGCGGAGCCCCAGCCCGGCAGCGATCTCGGCGGCGCGGCCGTGCAGGATGACGGCAGGGCGGCCGCGCAGGTCGCCCAGCACCTCCACCTCGCGCCAGTCGATGCCATAGGGCGAGAGCATGCGCATGCCCACCCCCAGCGCCTTGGAGACCGCCTCCTTGGCCGCAAAGCGCACCGCCAGTTCCGGCACGCGCCCACGCGTGTAAAAAAGCTCGGCCGAGGTAAAGACACGCTCCAGGAAACGGTCGCCATGGCGCGCGATCGCCTGCTCGACGCGCGGCACTTCGATCAGATCGACACCGACAACCATCGCCCTCTCCTCACGTCAGCGGCGGGCCGGCCATGCCCAGCGCGTAGGCGTCCGCGTTCAGCCATTTTTGCGCCGCCGCCTGCACCCGCTCCGGTGTGATGGCCCGCAACAGGCTCTCGTAGCGCTGCAAATAGTCCAGCCCCAGGTCGTACAGGACCATATCCAGGATGGCCCGCGCCACGCCCTCGTTCGTCTCCAGGCGCAGCGGCAGGCTGCCGATCAGGAAATCGCGGCTGTCGTTCAGCTCCTCCGCCGGCACGGGTTCCTGGCAGATGCGGCGAATCTCGCCGCGGATGCCCTCCAGCGCCCGCTCGACGCAGGCCGGATCGACCCCGGCAATGGCCCGCCATGCGCCGCGGTCGAAACCGCCCTCGATCTGGCTATAGGCGTAATAAGCCAGCCCCTGCTGCTCGCGCACCACTTCGCCCAGACGGCCCATCATGCCAAAGACGCCCAGGATCGTGTTACAGAGCACCGCGTCCAGAAAATCCGGCTCCGTGCGCGACGGGCCCGGATAACCGAGCACAATGTCGGTCTGGGTCTTGCCAGGGATGGGGACATATCGCTGGCGCACGGCGTCGATCGGCGGAACAGGAGGGAGCGGCGCGCGGGGAAAGACGTTGCCCTGCCAATCCCCCAGCGCCCGCTCGACCAGCTCGCAAGCGCGGTCGGGGCTGATGCCACCCACGATGACGACGAGCAGTTCCTGGGGGCCGTAGCCCCCCCCGTAGAAACGCACCAGGTCGTCCCGCGTGATCGCGGCGATGGTCTCCGGATAGCCGATGTGGCTGCGCCGGTAGGGGTGGCCCTGTGGATAGGTCAGCTCGCGGAAGGTCAGAGCCGCCATGCGGCGGGTGTCGTGGGCGCGTTCCTCCAGTTCGGTGAGGATCTCACCGCGCAGCTTTTCGACCTCCTGCGGCGGGAATGTCGGCTGGCGCAGGACATCGGCCAGCACGTCCAGCACCAGCGGCAGGTCCTCGGCCAGGCTCTTGGCGCCAAAGCCGGTGCGGTGGGAGCCGGCCGAAAAGCCCAGAGTGGCCCCTACCGACTCGATCTGCTCATAGACCTGGTCGAAAGTGCGCCGTGCAGTGCCGCGGGTGAGCGCCGAAGCGGTGAAATCGGCCAGCCCGGCCTGCTCTTCGCGCTCGTCATAAGTGCCGACCCGCAGATAGCCGCTGACCACCACCGAGGGACTGGTCGGGTTCTCTCGCGCCAGGATCGTGATGCCGTTGGCCAGCTTGTGGCAAAAGATCTCTTCAGGTCCAGGGATCGCCATGGAAATCCTCGCTTCAGGAGGGCACATACCAGCCCGTCGTGCTGTTGGAGCGGCGGACGACACTGCGCGCCACCCGTTGCACGTCCTCCGGCGTGACGGCGCTCAACCGCTCCAGAAAGCTCTCGAACCAGCCATAGTCGGCAAAGACCTCGCTCCAGCCCAGCCACGACGCCTGGCCGGTGACGGACTCGCTGGAGTAGGCGAAATGGGCCTTGGCCTGCTTGATCGCCCGCGTCAGCTCCTCCGCGCTGATCGGCTCCTCCGCCACCCGCGCCAGTTCGACCCACAGGCGCTCCTCCACCTCGGCCGGCGTGCGTCCGTTGCGCACGGTCGCCGTGAGCGAGTAGACAAAAGGATCGACGGTGGGAATCACGCTGCCCGAGACGTCGACGGCCAGCTCGCTATCGACCAGGGCGCGGTAGAGGCGGGAGGTCTTGTTGGAGCCGCTGCCGCCCATGATCGAGATGCCGCCGCCGCTCAACACCGAGTCGAGCACGAGCAGCGGGTAGAAATCGGGCGATGCAGGCGGGGGCGCGTGAAAGACGGTGGAGAGGTAAGCGGTGTTGCCATCGCCCTCCAGCACCAGCCGCCGCTCGCCGCGCTGAGGCGGCTCGACGACCGTCAGCGGCTGCGGCGGCTCGGCTGCAGGCAGCGGGTCAAAGTGCTTGTGGATGAGGTCGAGCATCACCGCCGGATCGAAATCGCCCACCGCCACAGCGATAGCATTGGACGGCACATAGTAGGTGCGATAGTGGCGGTAGAGGTCATCGCGGCTCATGCGCTCCAGGTCGCCCATGTAGCCAATGGTCTCGTGGCCGTAGGGATGGATGCAGAAAGCCGCCGCCATCACTTCCTCGCTGAGCAGAAAGAGCGGGTCGTTTTCGGCCCCCTGCCGCTCGCTGATGATGACCGTCCGCTCCGCCTCGACCTCCTGCGGATCAAAGATCGTGTTGACCATGCGGTCAGCCTCGATCTCGATCTCGAGCTCGATCTTGGACGCCGGCAGGGTGGCAAAGAAACAGGTATAGTCGTACCAGGTAAAAGCGTTCCACATCCCGCCCTGGCGCGAGATAGCCTGGTCGGCCAGGCCGCGCGGCCAGCGCGGCGTGCCTTTGAAGAGCATGTGCTCGACCCAGTGGGAGATGCCGGTGACGCCAGGGCCCTCGCGCCCGCTGCCGACGCGATACCAGACCCAAAAGCTGGCCACAGGGGCCGTATGCACATCCTTGACCAGCACCGTCAGACCGTTATCAAAGACTGTTTTGCGCAGGCCCATCGTTCACCCGTTGTTGGTGGTGCTCCTGTTGTAGCCGCGCCCGACGCCGTAATAGACAAAGCCCAGGGCACGCACGGCGGCGGGATCATAGATGTTGCGCCCGTCGATGATCACCGGCCGGCGCATCAGGCCATGCACCCGTTTCAGGTCGAGATGTTTGAACTCGTTCCACTCGGTCACCACGATCAAGGCGTCGCACCCCGCAGCCAGCGTGTAGGGGTCCGGCGAGGTTTCGAGCTGCGGCAGGGCGCGGCGGGCGTTCTCCATCGCCACGGGGTCATAGCCACGGACATGAGCGCCTTCGGCCAGCAAGAGGCTGGCGATCGTAAGGGAAGGCGCCTCGCGCATGTCGTCAGTGTTGGGCTTGAAGGCCAGCCCCAGCAGGCCGATGGTCGTCCCCTTCAGCTCGCCCAGCGCCTGGCGCACCTTCTGCACCGCCTGGCGGCGCTGGTCGGCGTTGATGTCCATCACCGCGTTCAGGAGCTGCGGGTGGCGGCCCTGGGTCTGGGCCATGTGGGCCAATGCCTTGACATCTTTGGGGAAGCAGGACCCCCCATACCCCAGCCCCGCGTCGAGAAAGGCGCGCCCGATGCGTTTGTCATAACCCATCCCCGCGGCGACCTCTTTGACATCGGCGCCCAACGCCTCGCAGATGTTGGCGATCTCGTTGATGAACGAGATGCGCGTCGCCAGGAAAGCGTTGGAGGCGTACTTGATCATCTCGGCGGTGCGCAGGTCGGTGATGACGATGGTCGTGCGCAGGGGAAGGTGAAGCTGAGCGACGCTCTCGGCTGCCTCGCTGTCCAGCGACCCCAGCACCACGCGGTCAGGGTTCATAAAGTCGCTGATCGCCGAGCCTTCGCGCAGGAACTCGGGGCAGGAGACCACGGCAAACTCGACGCCATCGCCGCGCCGCTGGCGGATGATGTCGGCCACCCAGTCGCCGGTGCCCACCGGCACGGTCGATTTGTTGACGATAATGATCGGATGGTCCAGCACGTCGGCAATGGACTCGGCGGCCATGCGCACATAGCGCAGGTCAGCCTCGCCGTCGACGCCTTCCGGCGTGCCGACGGCGATAAAGGCAAACTCGGCGTCGCGGATCGCCTCGGCGTAAGAGGTGGTGAAGGAAAGCCGTCCCGCTTTGACGTTGCGCTCGACCAGCTCTTCCAGGCCCGGCTCGTAGATCGGCATGATGCCTTTCTTGAGATTCTCGATCCGCTCCTCGTTGATGTCGAGGCAGACCACACGATTGCCCAGGTCGGCAAAGCAGGCCCCGGTGACCAGGCCCACATAGCCGACGCCGATGACAGCGATGTTTCTCACTTGAACGCACTCCTCATCAAAGAATGGAACTGCCTGTCTTTTTGCCCTGGTTGTCCGGCCTTGCAGCAAGGAGCTACTATACCACGAGTTGCGAAAACTACCAAGCTTTGTTTTGACAAATTCCCCATCCTGACTACAATTTCAATCAGCGCGAAACGGGGAGGGGACGAATGTTCGAAGGCAAAGTGGCCATCGTCGAAGCCGACATTCAGGTTGTCAACATCCTCAAGGACCCTTTCGAAAAGGCCGGTTTCCAGGTCGAAGCCGCGGCGACAGGAGCCGAGGGGCTGGCCTTGTGCCGCAGCGTGCTGCCGCAGGTCGTGCTGGTCGACGCCGAACTGCCCGACGGCGATGGGTTTGCCATCTGCAAGGAACTGCGCTCCGCCAGCCGCACCAGCCACATCCACATCATCGTTCTGTCCCGCAGCATCGACCGCCAGACGCGCATCCAGGCGCTTCAGACAGGGGCAGACGATTTCATCATCATCCCCTTCGATCCCGACGAGGTCACCCTGCGCGTGCGCAACGCCCTGCGCCGCGCCAATGCCGATAACCTCACCGACCCGGTGACCGGGCTGCCCAGCGGGCGCCTGGTGCAAAACCGTCTGCGCGACCTGCTCGGCACGGAAGGCTGGGCGCTCCTGGGGCTGACCATCCGCCACCTGGAGCCGTTCAAGGAGGCGTATGGCTTCCTGGCCGCGCAGGAAGTGCTCCGCGCCATGGCCCAACTGATGACCGGCAGCGTCGACACGTGGGGCGGCAAAGACGACTTTATCGCCCACAGCGGCGCCGGGCGCTTTCTGATCATCACCTCCGCCGAAAACGCCGATCCGTTGGCCGAGGGGCTGATCAACCGCTTTGCCGAGGTGAGCCTGACCCACTACTCTTTCCGCGAGCGCGAACGCGGCTACCTGGTGATCCGTGAGGGTGACACAGAACGCCAGGCGCCGCTGATGCGCCTGGATGTGCGCAAGGTCACCCAGGAAGACGGCCCCTTCTACGACATCCGCTCACTGACCGAGGCGCTGGGCTAACGTTCATCCTCCCGCCGCCGCGGGCGAAAGATCAGCCGCAGCGGCGTGCCGGGGAAGGGGTAGGCCTTACGCAGCGCGTTCTCCAGATAACGCTCGTAGGAAAAGTGCACCAGGTCGGGGTCGTTGACGTGAAACACGAACGTCGGCGGCCGGGTCCCCGGCTGGCTGACGTAGTAGACCTTGAGCCGCCTGCCCCCTTTGCTGGGCGGCTGGTGACGGGCGATGGCCTCGCGAACGATGCGGTTGAGCTCGGCGGTCGGTAGACGATAGCGGCTGGCCTCGTGCACGGCCAGCGCCTGGGGAATGACACGCTCCACCCGCTTGCCGGTCAGCGCCGAGATGAACAGCACCGGCACATAGTCCATGAACTTGAGCCGCTCGCGCACGACGCGGCTGTATTCGACCATCGTGCAGGTGTCCTTTTCGATCGCGTCCCACTTGTTGACCAGCACCACCACCCCGCGCCACTCGTCCAGGATGAACGAGGCGACGTGGGCGTCCTGCGCGGTGACGCCGTCGACGGCGTCGAGCACCAGCAGGGCCACGTCGGCGCGCTGGATGGCCCGCAGCGCCCGCAGCACCGAGTATTTCTCTACCCCGCGCTCGATCTTGCCGCGCCGGCGGATGCCAGCCGTGTCGATCAGGGTGATGGGCGTCCCTTCCCACTCCATGCGCGTGTCGATGGCGTCGCGCGTCGTCCCCGGCACAGGGCTGACGATAGCACGCTCCTGGCCCAACAGGCGGTTCAACAGCGACGACTTGCCCACGTTCGGCCGGCCGACGATGGCCAGCCTGACCGAGTCATCCGCCTCTTCCTCCTCGCCGGGCGGCAAGACCTCCACCAGTTCGTCCAGCAGGTCAGCCACGCCCATCCCCTGCAGCGCCGAGATCGGATAGACCTCGCCCATGCCCAGGGCGTAGAACTCGACCGCCGCCTGGCGCACGCGCGGGCTTTCGGCCTTGTTGGCGGCGACAAAGATCGGCTTGTCGGTGCGGCGCAGGATGTCGGCCACGGCCTGGTCGGCCGGCGTCAGACCGGCTCCGGCATCGGTGAGAAACACAATCGCGTCCGCGTCGGCGATAGCCAGTTCGGCCTGGGCGCGGATGAGCGGGATGAACGCCGCCGAATCTTCGGTCAACACCTGGTCAGGAGCAGGCCGTCTGCCGCTGACAACCCGCTCCGGCAGCACCTCAATGCCACCCGTATCGACCACGGTGAAATAGACGCCGTTCCACTCGCACGAGCCCTGCAACCGGTCGCGGGTCGTGCCGGGGCGGTCATCCACCACCGCCCGCTGCTGCCCCACCAGGCGGTTGAAGAGCGTCGACTTGCCGACGTTGGGACGGCCCACCAGCGCCACGATTGGCTGGCCCACCTCAGTCCTCCTCCGTCAAGGCTGCGACCACGACCTGCACGTTGGCCGGCAAAACCGATTCGGCGGTCACCCCAGGCGGCTGGACCACCAGCGGGGCCAGCGAATAGCTGCCCGGCCCCAGCTCGAACAGATCGACAATCACCCGCACGTCGCTCTCGCCCAGGCTCTGCAGCAGAGGCAGAGGACCACTGAGGATCACCTCGACCATCGTCGGCGCGACGGTAGCGGTGATGCCCGGCGACAGCCCCTGAATCTCGACCTGACGGCGCACGGTGATGCTGCCCTCCACCGGCACGACGACGACGCGGACCACCACAACCGGCCGCTCCAAACCCAGCAGCGAAACCCCCTCCGGCACCAGCAGTTCCAGCTCGACCTCGGTGCTCTCTGTGGCCCCTTCGATGTCGAGCGGTTCTGTATCCAGATAGCCAGGGAGCTGGCTGATGATATCCTGGCGGCCAAAGACCGTGACCACCGGCGGCTCGACGGTGACGGTGGAAATGCGATAGCCCGGCGCGACGTTGCCTTCCAGCTCCGTGCGCACCACCAGGTCCTGAAACGTGCCCAGCTTTTCGATCGGCACCACGACGCTGGCCTGGGGCGGGTCGAGGGTCACGACCGGCACCATCTCGCCTCTGGCGTCTCGCGGCTCGAGCACAAAGCTGTCATCCACCGCAGAGCGCGCGCCGGCCACAGAAACCTGGGCCGTCGCCCGCACCACACGGGCGACCAGAGACGCCGGCCCGCGCACGGTCGCTGTCAGCGGGCTGAAGGTCGCCGCCTGGGCGATGTAGCCCGTGGCCGTGTTGCCTGTGATCTGCACATTGACCGGCACCACCGCCTCGGCCATTGTCTCCAGTTGCACCGTGACCGCCGCCGGCTCGACGCGCCGCACCATCACCGGCCGGCGGTTGACCGTCACATGGACGGGCAGTTGATGTGTGCCCTCCTCCAGGCCGCTCAGGTCGATGGTGGCGCGCATTTCGTCGAGGCGCAGGTTACGCCAGACCGAGTCCGGCGCGCGCAGGGTCACATAGACCTGTGTGGCGGACTGGTCGAAAATGACCATCCCATCGGGGATGCCGTTCACCGCGATCGGCACAGCCGAAGCAAAGGTACGCTCCGAGGAGGGGTCGCTCTGCTCTACGGCGACTGCCCACAACAGCACCGCCAGGCCCAGGGAAAAGAGGATCAGGCTCGCGTTGCTCGCCAGCCAGCGCAGGACGCCTTTCATACCTCCTCCTTGGGAGAAGCGTCCCGGCGGCGCAGCCATGCCGGCCGGCGGCCCTCCAGCACCGGCTGATGAAAGGCCCGCAGTACCCGCTCCAGCCGTTCGGGGTCCAGGTCGCGGATGATGCGGCCGTTGTGGGTGACGGCAATCGTGCCACGCTCTTCCGAAACGACAACGGCGATGGCGTCCGTCTCCTCGGTAATGCCCAACGCAGCGCGATGGCGCAGGCCCAGCCTCCGGTCGTCGAGAAAGGCCGTCGACAGCGGCAGCACGCAGGCCGCCGCCAGCAGGTGACCGTTGCGCAGGATGACCGCGCCGTCGTGCAGGGCGACGTGAGGATCGAACAGGCTGATCAAAAGCTCGCGGGAGGGACGGGCGTTCAAGAGCACGCCGGTCTCGGCGTACTCCTGCAGGCCCGTCTCCCGCTCAAAGACGATCAGCGCGCCGATGCGGCGACGGGCCAGAACACGGGCAGCCTCGACAACGGCCACAATCGACTGTTCCAAAGCGGCGCGGTCGCCCGTGCTGTGCCCCAGCAGCGAACCGGCGCGTCCCAGCCGCTCCAGCGCGCGCCGCAGTTCCGGCTGAAAGACGACGGGAATGGCCACCAGCAGGGCAGGCAGCGCGCGGTCGATGAGCCATTCGAAAGCGCGCAGGGAAAAGACGCTGCCAAAGAGGGAAAGGAGGATGAGCAGGAGGATGATGCCGCGCAAGAGCGGCATCGCCCGCGTCCCGCGCGCCAGGTAGAGGATCGCAAACAAGATCGCCGCCACCAGCAGGATATCCAGCAGGTCAATCCACGTCACGCGCGCGATGACCCAGAGCAAGTCGGCCACGTTCCCTCCAACGAGGCCAAGTATACCATAGGGAGGGGGGAGTGGCAATGGCTGGCTACCGCGAAATACAATTTGGTGATAGAATAGCAACCGGCACTTGAAAATCACCCAGGAGGTTAGTTTCCTATGAATCTAAACCGCGAGATTCCCGTCTTGAACTGGGAGCAGTTCCTGGCCTCGCGCACGACAGGCATGAAAAGCTCGGCCATCCGCGAACTGCTCAAGCTGACCGAACAGCCAGACATCA
>DAOTYD010000184.1:0-3884 GCA_034435295.1 Anaerolineae bacterium
GCCCACGGCGGGGTCACAGACGCCGCCGGAGCGGGAGAGGACAGAGTAATAGAAGCGAGAGAGAAAAGAGGGATCGATGACAAAACCGTTGACATTCCAGCAAGTGATTCTGCGCCTGCAACAGTTCTGGGCCGATCAGGGTTGCCTGATCTGGCAGCCCTACAGCGAAAAGGTCGGCGCGGGGACGATGAACCCGGCGACGGTGCTGCGCGTGCTGGGGCCAGAGCCGTGGAGGGTCGGCTATGTCGAGCCGTCCTATCGCCCCGACGACGGCCGCTACGGCGAAAACCCCAACCGCATGCAGATGCACACCCAGTTCCAGGTCATCCTCAAGCCCGACCCCGGCAACCCGCAGGAGCTTTACCTGCAAAGCCTGGAGGCGCTGGGCATCCGCCGCCAGGAACATGACATCCGCTTTGTCGAGGACAACTGGGAAAGCCCCGCTCTGGGCGCCTGGGGGCTGGGCTGGGAGGTCTGGCTGGACGGGCTGGAGATCACCCAGTTCACCTACTTTCAACAGTCCGGCGGCCTGGTGCTCGACCCCCCAGCGGTCGAGATCACCTACGGGCTGGAGCGCATCGTCATGTTCCTCCAGGGCGTGCGCGCGGTCTGGGAGATGGACTGGGACGGCGCGCATACCTACGGCGACGTGCTCTTTGACGCGGAGGTGGAGCATTGCCGCTACGCCTTCGAGCTGGCCGACATCGAAGCGCTGCAGCGCCAGTATGAGCTGTTCGAGAAAGAAGCGGTGCGCTGTCTGGAAGCGGGGCTGGTCATCCCGGCGCACGACTATATCCTGCGCTGCTCGCACACCTTCAACCTGCTCGACACGCGCGGCGCGGTCGGCGTGACCGAACGGGCGACCTTTTTCCGCCGCATGCGCGACCTCTCGCGGCAGGCAGCGGAGGCGTACCTGGAACAACGCAAGCGCCTGGGATATCCGTGGCTGGGGCAGGTCTCGACTTCCACCTCGCCCGTTGCAGGCCCAGTTCCTGCGGTCAGCCAGGCCACAGGGCCAGAGACGTTGTTGTTCGAGATCGGCGTCGAAGAGCTGCCGGCGGGCGACCTGACGCTGGCGCTGGAGCAGCTCCGTCAGCAGGCGCCGGCGATGCTGGAGAACGCCCGGCTGGACTATGAGAGGCTGCGCGTGCTGGGCACACCGCGACGGTTGGCCCTGTTGGTCGAGGGGCTGGCGCCGCGCCAGCGGGCGACGGAGGAACTGGTCAAGGGGCCGCCCGCGCATGCCGCCTTCGACGCAGAGGGCCGGCCGACCCCGGCGGCGCTGGGCTTTGCCCGCAAGCTCGGCGTCGACGCGAGCGCCCTGGAGGCCCGCCAGGTTGACGGCGGGCGCTATGCCGTCGCCGTGCGCCGCCAGGAAGGGCAGCCGGCCAGCCAGGTGCTGCCCGCCGCTCTGCCCGAGCTCATCGCCGGGCTGAGCTTTCCCCGCAGCATGCGCTGGAACGGGAACGGCGTCGCCTTCTCGCGCCCGCTGCGCTGGCTCGTGGCCCTGCTGGGAGATCAGGTGCTGCCCTTTGCCTGCGCGGGGATTGTCAGCGGGCGCGTCAGCCGTGGCTCGCGCCCCGCAGGCTCGCCCGAATTCGAGATCGCCCGCGCCGACGACTATATCGACCTCTTGCGCGCGCACCATATCGTGGTCGATCCCCAGGAACGGCGGGAAAAGATTGCCGCCCAGGCTGCAGAGCTGGCGGCGAGCGTCGGCGGGCAGGTGCTCGACGACGCCGAACTGCTGGACGAGGTTGCCAATCTGGTCGAGCAGCCGACGGCCTTCCTGGGCCACTTTGAAAGCGAATACCTGACCCTGCCGGCGGCGGTCCTGATCGCGGTGATGAAAAAGCACCAGCGCTACTTTCCCGTCCTCGATGCCCAGGCGCCAGAGCGGCTGCTGCCCTGCTTTGTCGCCGTGCGCAACGGCGGGACGGAATATCTGGACATTGTGCGGCAGGGCAACGAGGACGTCATCCGCGCCCGCTTTGCCGATGCCGCCTACTTCTACCGCCAGGACACCCGCCAGCCGCTGGACGCTTTCCTGCCGCGCCTGGGCACGCTGACCTTTCAGGAAGAGCTGGGCTCGATGCTGGACAAGGTGCGGCGGCTGGAGCAGTTGACGCCGCAGTTGGCCGCCCTGCTGGGGCTGAGCGCCGGGGAGACCGAGACGGCTGTGCAGGCGGCGCACCTCTGCAAGGCCGACCTGGCCACGCAGATGGTCGTCGAGTTCACCAGCCTGCAGGGGGTCATCGGGCGGGAGTATGCGCTGCGCTCCGGCGTCCCGGCGCCCGTTGCCGAGGCGATCCTGGAGCATTACCTGCCGCGCTTTGCTGGCGACCGTCTGCCGGCGACGCGGGCGGGGCTGGTGGTGGGCCTGGCCGACCGGCTGGACAGCCTGGCCGGGCTGTTTGCGGTGGGCCTGGGGCCAACCGGCTCAGCCGACCCCTACGGCCTGCGCCGTGGGGCGCTGGGGATCGTGCAGAATCTCATCGACGCGGCGCTGCCCTTCTCGGTGCGTCGAGGCCTGGCGCTGGCCGCCGCGCTCCTGCCGGTGGAGGTCAGCGCCGACGCGCTGGCGGCGGCGGAAGAGTTTGTCGTCGGCCGCCTGCGCGCCTATCTGCGCGAGCAGGGCTTTCGCTACGACGTGGTCGAGGCGGTGCTGGCCGCCCGCGGCGACGACCCCTACCGCGCCCGGCAGGGGGTGGAGCAGTTGAGTCGCTGGGTCGAGCGGGAAGACTGGCCACGGGTGCTGGACAACTATGCCCGCTGTGTGCGCATCACGCGGGACGTCGAAGAGCGGCTGCCCCTCGAGCCAGAGCATTTTGTCCAGCCGGCGGAAAAGGCGCTCTACACGGCCTATCTGCGCTGTCGCGCGCGGGTGGACGAGCAGAGCAGCGTCGACGATTTCCTCAACGCCTTTGCGCCGTTGACGCACCTCATCGACCGCTACTTTGCCCGCGAGTCGGGGGTGATGGTGATGGATCAAGACCCCATCCTGCGGCGCAACCGGTTGGCGCAACTGCAACACATCGCCGCGCTGGCTGAGGGCATTGTTGACCTGCGGTATATGGAAGGGTTCTAACGGCCGGTGCTTAAGCCGCTGCGTGGAGCGAGTGAAGCGCAGTTGGCCTGGAAGCGCGGGTTAAGATGCTATTCGCTCAAAGGAATCTCTTCAACATCCGTATATAGTTTATGCCAATGATTCTGCCTGATTCTGAATTTTGTTCCATTTTATGCTCTTATGCCACCCCCTTGCACTTACCTCGCGAATTGCCTCTATCAGTTCATCTTTGGTGTAGAGCCTCATCTCTGTGGTCTCCAGAAATCGAGAAGATACTCAAAAGTCGTGCCCATTGTGATGTAATTGCTTGGCCATCCGAATATACCCACCTTGTTCACAATGTTCGTTCTGTCCCAAACGATAATGTTCCTGAGTTCATACCCTCGCTTCCGCAGCTCTTCGATCAGGGCAACGTGAATTGTAATGCGCTGATCCTCCCACCACATGTCAGGAACATTAATAACGCAGTGAGACTTGGGTCTGAGCAAAGGCAACAACGCCTCAAAAATATCCCCCATTGCTTTTGTATATTCTTCAAGCGGCATAGTGCCTAAATCACGGGGGTCTTGCGAGTATTGTTCAACCCTTCCGAACTGTTCATTCCGCCGATCACGCCTGGATTTATTGAGGCGTTTCCTGTTCAGGAGATTGGCATATGGCGGAGATGTCCAAATCAGACTAACCGTCTCGGGCTGTAAATAAGCAGGAATATGTCTGGCATCATCCTGAATGGCCAACTGTTGAGCTTGATTGAAAAGATTATTAGAAGCCAGGCGTTCAACACAAAGGTTGATATACTTCTCTTGGAGGTCAAAAC
>DAOTYD010000185.1:0-15418 GCA_034435295.1 Anaerolineae bacterium
TGCCCACACCGGTCGAGCAACCGCTGCGTCTGCCGCTCGAACTGCTGGGCCTGCTGGTGGGCGGCCTGACCCTGATGGCGGCGATGCTGCACAAAAAGTAACCCACCAGGCCACGGACCTGGAGGGTGCTGAGGCTCCAAAAAGGGATAGAGAGCTATCGCGTGACGGCCATCCCGCAGGCCGCCAGCAGGCCGCTCAGCCCGTCCGCGCCGGAGGTGGCGCCGTGGGCCAGCACAGCCGTGGCCGCTTCGACAACGTCCCTCTCGCTTCCCCCTGCCAGCGCGCCGAGCAACGCCTGCCAGGCGGCGCTGCACTCGCCGCGCGCGGCAGCGCGCAGCAGCGCCGCCGACAGAGCCGTGGTGCGCGCGGCGCTCTCCTCTACAACAGCGCGGCAGAGCAAGTCCGGCTGTGGGTGGGCCAGCCATACGCCGAGCATCCAGCCGCAGAGCAGGTCGTCACCGGCGGGGGTGAGACCGCCGCCCAGGCCGGCCAGCGCCGCCGCCCCTTCCCGCAGCCGCGCCTCATCGCCGGCCCAGCCAGCCCGCAGCGACGCCAGCGCCTGCCGCCCTGTCGCCTCGATCGCCGCCGGCAGCGCTCCCGTCGCCGGCTCGATCAGCGCCAGGAAACTGCCAGCGGGGGCAGCGCACAGCGCCGCGCGCAACAGCGGCAGCCGCTGCACGATCACGGCACAGCGCGCGCGCAGGGCCGCCCAGTCAGGGCGCGGCTCCCAGAGAGCCGCGCCGGCCAGCTCCACGCGCAGGTCACCCACGACGATCCGCTCCGCCGTCAGCGCCGCCGCCGCACCGGCCTCCAGCGCGGCAAAGAGGCCCGCATCCCCCGCCACGACGACGTTGAGCGGGCCATCGCCCGCTTCAGGGGTCACCAGGGCAATGACCCCGCCGCCCACCAGGAGATTGCAGGCGCGCGCTGAAACGGTCAGCACACGGCCGCTCTGCAGGCCGGCGCCCAACCGCGCCGCCACGGAGCGGCTGATCGAGCGCGCAAAGAGGGACACCGCCACGTTACCCCAAAGCCACGTCGAGGATCATCATCAGCGCAAAGCCGAGCATGGCGCCCATCGTGGCAATGTTCGTCTCAGACTCGAGTTGCGATTCGGGGATCAGCTCTTCGACGACGACAAAGATCATCGCGCCGGCGGCAAAGGCCAGCGCATAGGGCAAAAGCGGCTGCATCAGCATCACCGCCGCTGCGCCCAACACGCCAGCAACCGGTTCGACCAGGCCAGAAATCTGGCCATACCAAAAGCTCTTGCCCCGCGACATCCCCTCGCGGCGCAGCGGCACCGCCACCGCCATCCCTTCCGGCAGGTTCTGGATGCCAATGCCCAGCGCCAGGATCGCCGCTCCGGCCAGCGTCGCCGAGGGCAGGCCGGCCGCCGCCGCGCCAAAAGCCACCCCCACGGCCAACCCCTCGGGAATGTTGTGCAGCGTGATCGCCAGCACCAACAACACACTGCGCCGCCAGCTCGTCGGCAGACCCTCGGCCTGGGCAAAGCCAGGGTGCAGATGGGGCAGCAGCCTGTCCACTCCCCACAGAAAAGCGCCGCCGAGCAGGAAACCTGCCGCAGCGGGTATCCACGCTGGCAGCGTCATATTGTTCTCCGCCATCTCGATCGCCGGCGCCAGCAGCGACCAGAAACTGGCGGCGATCATGACCCCCGCCGCAAAACCGAGCATGCCGTCCAGAATGTGACGGTTGACGCTGACAAAAGCAAAAACCGTCCCGGCACCCAGGGCGGTCAGAAACCAGGTGAAGAGTGTCCCCATCAGCGCCTGCAGGACAGGATTCAGGCTGGAAAACCACGCGACCATTGGCAATCCTCCTCAGAGCAGCAAGGGTGAGAGACCACGCCCCATTATACCCAAGATGAGAGAGCCCGCCATTGAAAGACCCTAAAGGTCTATAAGACCTTTAGGGTCTTGCGCCGCGAGCAGTTGTCCTACACAGCGCTTGACATCGCCCCAATCTGCGGTAGAATGTCCCCAACAAACACATAACGAAAGGCTGCGAACAGGAGTAGTAGGCCATCCCCTCAGCGAGTCGGGACTACCCGGTGGAAGCCCGGCAGCGGCGCCCCAGGGGAGCGCCAGCCAAGGCCGAACTCGCCTGGGAGCTGCGCCGGTGAAATCAGCTAGCCGACGCCGACTGGCCCCCGTTAGCAGGCCCAAAGCGGAAGGCTTCCCCATCGGGGTCGCCTTCAACCAGGGTGGTACCGCGGAGACCCCTTCGTCCCTGAGACGAAGGGGATTTTTCGTAGCAGGAGAGGACAAAATGACAGACCCATACATCCCGCAGGAAATCGAACCTCGCTGGCAGGAGCGCTGGCAGGCCGACCAGCTCTATCGCTCGCTGATAGACCACAGCCGCCCCAAGCTCTACTTCCTCAGCATGCTGCCCTACCCCTCCGGCGACCTGCACATCGGCCACTGGTACGTCTTTGCCCCCAGCGACGCGCGGGCACGCTATCTGCGCATGCGCGGCTTTAACGTCCTCTTCCCCATCGGCTTTGACGCCTTTGGCCTGCCCGCCGAAAACGCCGCCATCCGCCACGGCATCCACCCCCACACATGGACTCTCTCCAACATCGAGCGGATGCGCCGCCAGCTCAAGAGCATGGGCGCCATGTTCGACTGGGTGCGCGAGGCCATCTCCTGCCTGCCCGGCTATTACCGCTGGACGCAGTGGTTCTTCCTCAAGCTCTACGATATGGGCCTGGCCTACCGCCAAAAAGCACCGGTCGATTTCTGCCCGCGCTGCAACACCACCCTGGCCCGCGAACAGGTCTGGGGGGCAGACCGTCATTGCGAACGCTGCGGCACGCCCGTCATCAAAAAAGACCTGGAACAGTGGTTCTTCCGCCTCACTCACTATGCCGAGGAACTGCTCGATTATTCCCAGATCGACTGGCCCGAGCGGGTGGTCGCCATGCAGACCAACTGGATCGGCCGCAGCGAGGGCGCCGATGTGACCTTCCGCACCGAGCGCGGCGATGAGCTGGTCGTTTTTACCACCCGCCCGGACACGCTGTGGGGCGCCACTTTTATGGTGCTGGCCCCCGAACATCCGCTGGTCGACGAACTGACCACGCCGGAATACCGCCAGGCGGTGAAAGACTATCAGTACCAGGCCGCCCGCCAGAGCGAAATCGAGCGGCTGTCGACCGAAAAGGAAAAGACCGGCGTCTTTATCGGCGCCTATGCGATCAACCCCGTCAACGGCCAGCGTATCCCTATCTGGATCTCGGACTATGTGATGATGACCTACGGCACCGGCGCGATCATGGGCGTGCCGGCCCACGACGAGCGCGACTTTGCCTTCGCCCTCAAGTTCGGCCTGCCCATCATCCCCGTCATCGACCGCGTCGACGGCGTCGCCAGGTCCTGCGTCCGGCGCGAGACGGAGGACAGCCTGGCATCTGCACTGTACCGATCCGGCATCCCCTTTGAAGAACGCGGAGGCGAGCTGCTGGTCACGCTGAAGGCCGATCAGGTCGACCGCTACGTCGAGCTGGCGCAGGCTCACCTCCGCCCCGGCGCCTGGATCGAGGTCGTCGGCGCGCGCTGGCTCTTTATCTTTGCCGACGCCGTCATGCCCTTCGACGGCCTGGCTGCCGAACAGGCCATCCTGGCCCGCTGCCGCGAGCTGGATCCGGCCACGCGCGACAGGCGCACGGTGATGGAAATGCTCTGGGAGCAGCCGTTCTACCGCGACGTGCTCTTCCACGCCGACTATGGCACGATGATCAACTCCGGTCCCTTCAGCGGCACGCCGGGCGAGGAGGCGGTGCAGCGGGTGACCGCCTGGCTGGAGGAGCAGGGTCTGGGCCGCTTTGCGGTCAACTATCGCCTGCACGACTGGCTCATCAGCCGCCAGCGCTACTGGGGGGCGCCCATCCCCATCATCTACTGCGACAGGTGCGGCACCGTGCCCGTCCCCTACGAGGACCTGCCCGTGCTGCTGCCGGAGGACGCCGAGTTCCTGCCCACCGGCGAAAGCCCGCTCAAGTACCACGAGGGCTTTCTGCACACGACCTGCCCCCGCTGCGGCGGGCCAGCCACGCGGGAGACGGACACGATGGACACGTTCGTCTGCTCCTCGTGGTACCAGTACGCTTACCTCAGCCCCTACTACAAGGAGGGCGAGCCAGCCCACGCCGACTCGGTCCCCGTCGATCCGGAGGAGATGGCCTACTGGATGCCGGTCGACATCTACACCGGCGGCATCGAGCACGCGACGATGCACCTGATCTATACGCGCTTTTTCACCAAAGCCATGCGCGACATGGGCCTGGTCGATTTCGACGAGCCGATGCTGATGCTGCGCAACCAGGGCATCATCCTCGGCGAAGACACCGAAAAAATGTCCAAGAGCCGCGGCAATGTCATTGCCCCCGACGACCTGGTGGAACTGTACGGGGCGGACACCGTGCGCGGCTATCTGATGTTCGGCTGGCGCTGGGAACAGGGCGGACCGTGGGACTCGCACGGCATCGAGGGCATCTACCGCTGGCTGCATCGCGTCTGGGCGCTGGTGCTGGAGCCGGCCGCGCGGACGGGCGAGCCGGACGCGGCGGCGCTGGCCAACCTGCGCCGCTGGACGCACAAGACCATCCGCCGCGCCAGCGGTGACATGGAAGAGTTCGCCTTCAACACCTACATCGCCGCCCTGATGGAGTTCACCAACGCGCTGATCAAGGCCAAACAGACCCCTGTCTACGGCAGCGAGGTATGGGAGGAGGCCATCGCCACGCTGCTGTTGCTGCTGGCCCCCTGCTGCCCGCACATCGCCGAGGAACTGTGGGCGCGCACCGGCCGCCCCTACAGCATCCACCTGCAGCCCTGGCCGACCTTCAACCCCGCACTGGCCGCCGAAGAGATCATCACGCTGGTGGTGCAGATCAACGGCAAAATGCGGGCACGCATCGAGACGCCGGCTGACATCAGCGAGGAGGCTGCCTGCCAGATGGCTCTGGCCGACGAAAACATCCAGCGCCACCTGCAGGGACAAACGCCGCGCAAGGTCATTTACGTCCCTGGGCGGCTGGTCAACATCGTGACCTAAAAAGAGACCTCGGAGGTCGGCAAGACCTCCGAGGTCCTGTTCACTCGATCAGGTCGTCGAAAATTTCCAGATCCTCGCCCCTATCGGGCAACGGCGTGCCCAGCAGCGAGGGTTTCTCTGGCGCCGCCCGCTGGATAGCCACCCCCTCGTAAAAGTCGATCGGCCCGTCCGATTCGGGGCTGTCACCCCGGTAGCCGGTACCGGCGGGGATGAGCTTGCCGATGATCACGTTCTCCTTCAGGCCATGCAGGTGATCCATCTGCCCCTCGATCGCGGCTTTGGCCAGAATCTTGATCGTGTGCTGGAACGAAGCCGCCGAGAGGAAACTCTCGGTCATCAAAGCGGACTTGGTCACCCCCAGCAGAATGGCCCGCCCTTTGGCCGGCTGACCGCCTTCGGCGATCACCTTGCTGTTGATCTCTTGCAGCGCCAGGCGGTCGACCAGGTCGCCCGGCAGGAGCAGCGTATCGCCCGAACTGATGACGATCATCTTGCCCAGCATCTTGCGGATGATGATCTCGAAATGCTTGTCGTTGATGTTGACGCCCTGGGAGCGGTAGACCTTTTGGATCTCGGACAGGATGTAGAGGCGGGTCGCTTCCAGGCCCATCACCTGCAGAATGCGGTGGGGGTTCTTGGTGCCCTCATAGAGCTGCGTGCCCACCTTGACCAGTTCGCCTTCCGCGACCAGCAGGCGGGCAGCGGAGGGGATCTCGTAGGAACGCTCGTCGCGCCGCTCGTAGGCGACGCGCACGAGCAAGCCTTCGCGCCGCACGATGCCCTTGTGGCGGGCCAGGATCTGCTCCTCGCCATGCTCGGCGATCAGCGCGCCCGCTTCGACCAGGTCCCCGTCCTCCACCTCAATGCTCCAACCGGCAGGGATATCATAGCTATCCTCCATCGGCGTGGTGCGGACAATGTGGACGGTGCGCTGGCCGTCGGTGCGGCTGATATGGGCGATGCCTTCGATGTCGGCGATCTCGGCCTCGCCCTTGGGGAACTTGCGCGCCTCGAACAGTTCTTCGACGCGGGGCAGGCCGCTGGTGATGTCACCGCCGGCAGCCACGCCGCCGGTATGGAAGGTGCGCAGCGTCAACTGCGTGCCCGGCTCACCGATCGACTGGGCGGCGATGATGCCCACGGCCGTGCCGATGTGGACGAGCCTGCCACGAGCCAGGTCACGGCCATAGCAGAGCGCGCAGACGCCCCGCATCAGGCTGCACGTCATCGGCGAGCGCACGAAAATCTGGTCGACGCCAGCAGCATCGATCTGGAGAATGGCGTCTTCATCGATCTCTTGATTGCGGTCGACGATCACTTCGCCCGTCTGAGGGCTGACTACCGGCGCAGCGGCGATGCGGCCGATCAGGCGCTCGCCGAACGTCTGTCCACCGACGTCCTCGTTGCGGCGTATCCAGATGCCGCTCTGCGTGCCGCAGTCGTGGGCGTTGACGATCATGTCCTGTGCCACATCGACCAGGCGGCGGGTCAGATAGCCCGCGTCGGCCGTGCGCAGGGCCGTATCGGCCAGGCCCTTGCGCGAACCGTGGGTGCTGATAAAGTACTCCAGCGCGGAGTGGCCCTCGCGCAGGTTGGAAATGATCGGCAGCGGGAAAATGCGCCCCGATGGGTCAGCCATCAGGCCGCGCATGCCTGCAAGCTGGGAGATAGGGCCAAAGCCGCCCTTTGACGCGCCCGATTTGGCCATGATGGCCACGGGGCCGGTGGGGTCGAGCGCGGCAGCCACTTCGCGCGCCACGTCCTCGCGGGCGCGGCTCCACAGATCGATCGTGCGGGCGTACTGCTCGTCAGCGGTCAGCAGGCCACGGCGGTACTGGCGCTCCACCTCCGCGACCCTGGCTGTTGCCTCTTCGACGATGTGCCGTTTCTTTTCGGGAATCGTCAGGTCAGCGATAGCGATGGTCACGCCGGAACGGGTGGCAAAGTGAAAGCCCATATTCTTGATCTGGTCGACCACCTCGGTCGTCGCCTCGTTGCCGATGCGCCGATAGCACAGGCCCACCAGGTCCTGCAAAGCGCCCTTGTCCAGCGTCTGGTTGACAAAGCGCAGCTCATCCGGCAGGATGCGGTTAAAGATACAGCGCCCGACCGTCGTCTCGACCGGTGTTGCCCCCGGACGAGGCTCTTCGTAGACCTGGGCGACCTTGATGTGGGCGTGCAGGTCCACGTGACCCAGACGGTAAGCCATTTCGACCTCGTTGAGGTCAACAAAGACCTTGCCATCGCCGCGCTGAGGGCGGCTGGACTCCATCGTCAGGTAGTAGATGCCCAGGCACATATCCTTGGTTGGTCCGACGATGGGCTCGCCGGAGGAGGGCTTGAGCAGGTTGCGCGGGGCCAGCATCAGCATCCGCGCCTCCTCGACCGCCTTTTGGGAGAGCGGAATGTGCACGGCCATCTGGTCGCCGTCAAAGTCGGCGTTGAAGGCGGAGCAGACGAGGGGATGGATCTGGATCGCCTTGCCCTCCACCAGCACCGGTTCGAAGGCCTGGATCCCCAGGCGGTGCAGGGTCGGCGCGCGGTTGAGCAGCACCGGGCGGTCATGGATGACCTCTTCCAGCACTTCCCACACCTCGGGCCGTTGGCGCTCGATGATGCGCTTGGCGGCCTTGACGTTGCTGGCATAGTTGTACTCGACCAGCTTGCTGATGACAAAGGGGCGGTAGAGCTCCAGCGCCATCTCCTTGGGCAGGCCGCACTGGTGCAGTTTGAGCTTGGGGCCGATGACGATGACCGAACGGCCCGAATAGTCGACGCGCTTGCCGAGCAGATTGCGGCGGAAGCGGCCCTTCTTGCCCTTGAGCATATCGCTCAGCGACTTGAGCTGGCGGCGGCCACGGCGAGAGAGCGCCTTGCCGCGCTGGCTGTTGTCGATCAGGCTGTCCACCGCTTCCTGCAGCATGCGCTTTTCGTTGCGCACGATCACCTCAGGCGCCCCCAGTTCGACCAGGCGCTTGAGGCGGTTGTTGCGGTTGATCACCCGCCGGTAGAGGTCGTTCAGGTCCGACGTGGCAAAGCGCCCGCCGTCGAGCTGCACCATCGGCCGCAGGTCGGGCGGGATGACCGGCAGGACGGTGAGGATCATCCATTCGGGGCGGTTATTGCTCTTGCGCAGCGCCTCGACCACCTGCAGGCGGCGGGTGGCCTTTTTGCGGCGCTGCTTGGAGCGGTCGTTGCGCACCTCATCCCACAGTTCCTGCGCCATCTTGTCCAGGTCCATGCGGCGGAGGATCTCGTAGAACGCCTCGGCGCCCATGCCAGCGCGAAAGACCTGGCCCCACTTGCTCTTGAGTTCGCGCAGGCGGGGCTCGGAGAGAAACTGCATCTGGGCCAGGTTCATCAGTTCGTCACGGTCCTGGTTGAGCCGTGCCTCGATGTCGGCCAGGTCGAGAGCGAGCTGCTCGCGGATGCGCTCGATCTCGCTCGCCGTCGCCTCCTCCCACTGTTGCAGGTCGGCCTCGATCGATGCGCTGTCTGCTTTTTCTTCAGCGTTGAGGCGGTCCTGCAGGACTTCCAGTTCCTCCTGCACGACCGTGTTGAGCAGGGCGAGGTGCTCGCGGCCGACGGTCTGGCCTTTTTCGACGATGACCGTGCCGGTGGGCTTGAAGACGATGGGGGCGCGCACAGCCGAACCCTGGCGCTCTTCCAGGCGGCTGCGCAGGCTCTGCAACTCTTTCATCAGCGCCTCGGTCTCTTTGTCCAGGCGCTCTTCGAACCGGGCATGAATAGCGGCCAGGCTCTCCTCGGCCCGCTGACGTTCCTCGGCCAGGCGCGCTTCCAGGGCTTCGATCGCCTGGCGGGCAACGCCCTCCCGCTCTCCTTTACTCTGCTCGAACTCCTCGGTCAGCCGCTTCAGCGCCCGCTGACGGGCTTCTTCGTCAACGAAGGTGATGATATGCTGAGCAAAATAGAGCACACGGTCCAACTGGCGGCGGGTGATGTCGAGCAAAATGCCGAGGAAACTGGGGGTACGGCGGGTGTACCAGATATGGGCAACGGGCGCGGCCAGTTCGATGTGGCCCATGCGCTCGCGCCGCACGGAAGCGCGCGTCACTTCGACGCCGCACTTGTCGCAGATGATGCCGCGGTAGCGGACGTTCTTGTACTTGCCGCAATAGCACTGCCAGTCCTTGGTCGGGCCAAAGATCGCCTCGCAGAACAGCCCATCTTTTTCGGGGCGCAGGCGGCGGTAGTTGATCGTCTCCGGCTTGGTGACCTCGCCATAGGACCAACTGCGGATCTCGTCGGGGGAAGCCAGGCTGATGCGCAGCGAGACAAAGTTTTGAAACTCGGCCGAATCATCCAGATATTGCATGAATCCTCCGTTCGTCTGCGTGCGCCAGGAAAGACAAACAAAGCGCGAGTTCAGGCCTCGGCGCTTTTTTCTTCCAGCGGTTTCGTGCTCATCGGAAGGAAAATTATAACCGCTTCATCTTTTTTTGTCAAGCGTAGCTGCCCCCTGGCACAAACAGCCAATCTGCGGTAGAGTGAGCAGGGTGCATAAGGTTTGAAGCATTTTCACGTCATAAACAGTGGGAGAGCAAAATAAGGTGAGCGACGAACGCGCATGGCTGGAAAGGGCGCGGAAAAACGACGTAGAGGCTCTGGGCAGGCTCTACGACCAATATGCGCCGCTGATCTATTCGTACCTTTACAGGCGGTTATACGACGCGCAGCTTGCCGAGGATTTGACAGGCGAGGTCTTTATCCATGTACTGCAGGCTGTGCAGAGCAAACGGCTCTGGCATACGTCCTTCCGTGGCTGGCTGTATCGCATCGCGCATAACCTGGCTGTCGATTACTATCGCAAGCAACCGTCTGCCCAGGTTGTTGCGCTCGACGAGCGGCTGGTGGCAGCCCAGGATGACCCGGACTCTGCCCTGGCAGAGAAGCTCTCCCACCAGCGTCTCCGGGCTGCCATCGCTCGCCTGACGTGGGATCAACAGCAGGTGCTGGCGCTCCGCTTCGGCGAGCAGCTTTCGTCGCAGGAAGTGGCCCAGGTGATGGGCAAGACGGTGGGAGCCATCGACGCGTTGCAACATCGCGCCCTGCGGGCGCTGCGGCGGATTCTGGAAGAGGGCGGGGAATAAAAAATGGAAAAGGAACTGCAAGAAATTGCACAGGCGATAGAGAAAATGTATGCCTCTGTCCCCCCTCCACCGCGAGGGTTGGCAGGGGGGCGTCAGCGGCTGCTCCAGGCCGCCGCGCGGCAGCGGACACGCTCCACGGCGCGGCAGCGCTTTGCCCTGCGCTTTGCGGCAGCGTTGGCAGCCCTGCTGCTGGCAACCCTGGCCGTGGGCAGCGGCGTCGCCTGGGCAGCCAGCGAAAGCCTGCCCGGTCAGTTGCTCTACCCCCTCAAGTTGGAAATGGAAAACGCTCAGCTCTCCTTCGCCCAAACTGCTGAAACCCAGGTCGAGCTGGCCCTCCGCTTTGCCGATGAGCGAGTAGCAGAGATCCAGTCCCTGGCAGGCAGCAGCGCCGTGTCCGCAGAGACCGCGGAGCGTCTGGAGCAACATCTGCAATACGCTCTCCGTCGGGCCGCAGAGGCGCCACCGGAGGAAACAGCGCGGCTGCTGGCGCGCATCGCCGAGCGCACACAGGCTCAGGTGCGGACGCTGGAGCGCGTCCGCGAGTCAACAGGGGCCGGCGCTATGGCTCAGGTGGAGCACGCCTGGCGCATCTGCAACGAGGGCAACCAGGCAGCCGTAGCTGGCCTGGCGGACCCGCAGACATTTCGCTGGCGCTACCAGCAGCGGCAGGGGCAGCCAGAAGAAACTCCTATACCCTCAGCAACGCCGCCAGCGACAGAAGGCCAGCAAACCCCCGAGCCAGCTCGAACGCCGGGCGGACCCCATCGAACGCCGAGAGCAGGCCAGGGAGACACACAGACTCCCACACCAGGCAGCGGGCAGGGGATGCCTGGCTCTGGCGGGACAACGCCTTCCCCGTCAGAGCAGCAGCCCACACCTGGCGGAGAACAGCCTCCTTCTGGTGAAGGGCAAGGCGAGCCAGGCGGCGGATCGAGCGGCGGCGGATCGGGCGGGGGACAAGGCGGGAAATAACAACCCATACGCAATTGGAGGAAGAATGAAATCTGTCGAGAAAGAACAAGGCCAAACGGTGGTCATTGTGGCTTTTGCCGTCATTGCCCTGCTGGCCTTTGCCGGCCTGGCAATCGACGGCGGCACGGCTTACCTGAACCGTCGCCGCATGCAGAACGCGGCTGACGCGGGCCCTGGCCGGCACGCACCGCCTGGCAGAGATCATTTGCAACCACGGCGCCGGCAGCGATGCGGCTATTCAAGCCGAGGTCATCGATTACGCGCTGCGCAACGGGGTGGATGATGCCAACCATGTTGTGGCAACGTATGTCAAGTTCGAAAACAACACGCTGGTTCACTACAGCCCGGAGGTCTATGTGGGCAGCGGATTCATTCCCCTCAGGGCGACCGGTGTTGCCGTGACCACCACCATCACCCGGCCAACCTACTTTCTCAACCTGCTCGGTCAACCCACGGGAGCAGCCAGCGCCTCGGCAACCGCGGTGACCGGGCCCTTGCTGGTCAGCGGCGGACTGCGCCCGATCGGGTTGCCGGTCGAGGTGATCCAGGACCTGGGGCCGGGTGACCATTTTACCGTGAACATGGAGAACAACTGTGACGCAAACAACTGCACGGTGCAGTATATCCGCCATGACGGGCACAACGTCACCCACGCCCACCGTGGCTGGCTGAACCTGCACTATGTCTGGAACCAGGGCGAAGCGCCGCAAGGCTTCCCGCGCGCAATCGATCCCAACATCGGCACTGGCTGGGGCGGGCCGCAGCATGCTGGTCTGATGGACTGGATGCTCAATCCTCCCAACATCGCGCTCTACGCCGATTGCCCGTGGAATCAAACGTGCGGGTTCGGCGACTATATTGCCGCCAAGCCAGGCCTGGACTGGGGCGCGCTGACCGGCGGCGGGAACCCCAGCCTGTGCGAGCAGATCAGCAACGAGATTTCCATTCTGCCCATTTTCGACGCGGTGCCGGCGTGCGAAACCGAAATCCCCGACCCCAAGCCACCATGCCCTCACCAGGGTGGGCAAAGCGTCGGCTACGCCTATCACATCGTCGGCTTTTCTGCGGTCTATATCACCGGTTGCGATCAGGGCGCCGGGGGCGTGCACAACATTCACATGGAGATGCGCGAGACGATAATGGGTCTGGGTCAGATCAGCACTTCTCTGGCAGAGGGCTTTGACCCGAACGGCGAAGGAGGGTGCCGTTTCAATTTGCAGGTTGTGACGTTGTGGAGATAGCGTTCTCGATCCATCCAGTGTCCTGCAGATAGAGCACCTGTAGGGTAAACCTCTTTACGTCGAAGCGAGCGCACAAGCCGGACGGCTGCCGGCAGGCGCTCGCTTCGGCATCCAGCCGCCTCCTGCTCCGGCGAGGAAAAGACCTTCGAGGTCTTCAAGACCTCGAAGGTCTCTATTCAGTTGGGCTATGAATCAGGGCACGCGCAGCGATTCGCTCGTTTCGACGTTGGCGGCGGGATTATAGGTGTAGGTGCTGTGGGTGATATTGGTGACCTCGGAAACATAGGTGCCCGTGACCTTGCTGGTCAGGTAGAAGGTCACGGTGCCGTCGGTGCCAGTGGTGGCCGTGCCATTGGCGATAGAGCCGCTGGGGGTGGTGACGCGCAGGTTGACAGTAGCGTTGGCAACCGGGCTGCCGCTGGCGTTGACGACGGTGACTTTGGTGTAGATGTTATAGTTGCGTCCGGCCTGCGTGTACCACATGTCGATCGCCGAGACGTGCATGGTGTTGGCGGGCGGAGGTGTGGGCGTGGGCGTCGGCGTGGGGGTGGGAGGAGTGCCACCGCCATTGTAGACGACATAGTTGGCGCCGTAGCCCACCAGCGAAACGCCATAGCCAATGTACATATAGCCATTCAGCCCCCAATTCTCACCCCACGAGTTGCGCAGAATCCAGGCACCCAGGCTGTCGTCCCAGCCAACCAGCACGATCGCATGGTTGACCTTCTTGCAGCGTGTGTTCTGCAGGACACCACCAGTATAATTCTGGAAGGCCGTGTCGACGCACACTGCCGCCGAGACCGGGCCATGATCGAGGATCGCCTGCTTGATGGCATCGACGGGGGGCACAGTGCTGCTGGTGCCGATATAGACCCAATCGGCAATGGTCTCGTGATGGACGTAGGGGCCGTTGCAAGGGAGGTCAGTAGCGGCGTAGGGAAAGTCAGCCTCGTAGACTGCGCCAGCGGCAGGCTCGCCGGGTGGGATCTTCCACTCGTGATAATCGTGCGCCCACCAGCCACCGTTGCAGCCCCAGCCGTCCGTGTTGCACGAGACCAGGTACTGCTCTGCCAGATCACGGGATATGCCGTCCTGGATGAGAATCGCCGACTCCAGCGGGCCGACGGTGCCAAAGGCCCAGCAACTGCCGCAGGCGCCCTGGTCGCGCACCGGTGTGCAGCCGCCCAGATCGCACCAGTTGAAGGAAGCGGGCAGGCTGGTCGTGGTGTACGGCGCAGGCTCGCTGACGGCAGGCTCAGCGGCCACGTCAGGCGCGGCGCGCCCCAGCCGCCCCGCGGGGTCGACCACCTCCACCTGCACAGCAAAGTTGCCCAGGGACTCTGACTCCCATGGACGGCGGTAAGAGAGACGAATCTCGGTCCGGCCAGCGGCAATGCCCTGGAAGCGGAGCACCTGTGTCTCCGGCGCGCCGAGCATGGTCGACTGGGAAACGAACTCGTTCGCCACCTGACGCAGCATGCGGCGGTCCATGCCCTCGACCACCCAACTGTAGCCGGTAGAGGGGTTCGCTTCCAGATTGAGAGCCAGCACGTCGCTGCCGCGCAACGTGAACTGGCGGCCGTTGTCCGCCTGCGTCACCCGCACCTCGACCGGCCCCTGGGGAGTCGGCTGATCTGCAGCAACGGTCATCCCACCGATCAACGAAAGGGTCATCACAATCATGGCCGGCAGAGCAATCCAGCGACTTTTCATAGCTTTTCTCCTTTTCTTGAATAGGTTATGCCGTTGATTGAGCCAGTTGGTCTTTTCTGCCAGATCGCCTCCTTTCCTGCAGCCAGAAACAGCGGCGTGGCCGCCCTCCGGCACACGCCCAGGCGGTTCGAGATTTCCCGGTCGGGGCAAAAAGCGAAACGCAGTCGAGATGGACTCATCCCATCTTCTTATGACGCAAAAAGAGCGCAAACCTTACGGCTGCGCTGCGCAAAAGGCGGGTTAGAGAAGAGAAACATCGAGCAGAGCCGCCAGTTCGGCCAGCCCTGTCTCGACGTCGGTGAAGGTTATGGTGTGCATGCCCAGCGCCGCTGCGCCGTCGGTGTTGCGGAGCAAGTCGTCGACCAGCACGGCCTGCTGAGGAGAAACTCCCAGCCGGTCCAGCACCAGGCGATAGATGGCCGGGTCGGGCTTGGCCAGCCCCACCTCGGCCGAGTTGACATAGAGGTCGAACTCGGCGCGCGGGTCAAAGCCATGGCGCCTGGCGACATGCTCGGCATGGCCAGGGAAGGCGTTGGTCAGCATGGCCACGGCATACTGCGGACGCAGCGCGCGCACGGCAGCGACGACGCGGGGCTCCAGATACTCGTCGGCATAGAACGCCTGATAGAAAGCGCCCACGGCAGCCAGGTCGGGCAGGCGCAGGCGGCGCGCCACGTGCGCGTCGAACGCCTCCGCGCTGATCGCGCCGGTCTCGAGCTGTTTCCACTCCGGCCCCCACAGCACCCGCTCCAGTTCACCCGCTTGCAGCCCCAGGCGCGCCTCCCATTCGTGGACGCGCTCCATAAAAGCCAGCGGCGAGAGAACGCCGCCCCAGTCGAAAATCACGGCGCGGATAGCAGCAGGAGCGGTGGGCGGCAACAGCGGCAGCGACAGGCCCGCCGCGGTCAGCGCGCGGCGCAGGTGCGGAACGCCGCGAAAGCGGACGCCGACCATGCCCAACTGGCGCGCTGCTTCGACGTTGACGCGCGTGTCGTCGATAAAGACCGCCTCCTCCGGGGCGACCCCCAGCCGTTCCAGCACGCGGCGATAGATGGTCGGGTCGGGCTTGAGCACACCTTCCAGCGCCGAGACGACGATGAGGTCGAAGAGGCCATCCAGGCCCAGTTTCGCCAGCAGAGTCGGCAGGGCAGCGGTGTGATTGCTCACCAGGGCCACGAGCAGCCCCTGCTGACGCATAGAGCGCAGCAGCTCGACCAGCGCTTCGTCCAGGCGGTCGCCAGCCCAAAAATCGCGCTTCAGAATGGCAACGTCCGTCTCGTCCAGCTTCAACTGCTGGCC
>DAOTYD010000186.1:0-10051 GCA_034435295.1 Anaerolineae bacterium
CCCCCACCCCTGCTGACCTCTACCTGACCGCCGACGACGTTGTGCTCTACCCGCAGCCAGTCCTCTACAGCGGCGATCGGGTCACCTTCGACGTGACGCCGCACAACCTGGGCGAAATCTCGCCTGACAGGCTCACCGTCCGCATCTACCACGGGGCGCCGGCCAGCGGCACGGTCGTCGCCGAGGGGGTGTTGGGCTATCCCGCCTTCGACGGCGTCCCCCGCGCCCGCCTGGTCTGGTCCTGGGACACCACGGGGCTGGTGGGCGTCGAACCTCTCACCGTCTGGGTCGACCCGGACGACGTCATCCAGAAAGGCGACGAGGACCCGGCCAACAACATCGCCACGCTGACCGTGCCCATCCTCCCCCCCGACGAGATGCCTGCCGTCGAAGCCGCTGCCAGGTGGGTCACCGTCACCACCGACTGCTGCATCCTCCACTATCTCAGCGGCACGGCAGCGGAGCGCGACCTGCCCTTCCTCACCGCAGCAACCGCCGCTGGCGTCGCCTATGTCGAAGAGCAGTTGGACGCCCGCCTCCCCGCCCCCTTTGAGGTCCACTTGATCAGCCGCGTCATCGGCCACGGCGGCTATGCCTGCCAGGGGCTGACGCTCTCCTACCTGGACCGCCATTATGCTGCTGCCAACCTGGAGATGGTCATCCGTCACGAGGCCGCCCACGTCCTGGACAGGACCACGAGCGGCTGGTCGCCCGCTCTCATCACAGAAGGGCTGGCCGTTTGGGTCGCCGGAGGACACTATAAACCCGAACCGCTCCCCGAACGGACAGCGGCGCTGGTCGAGTTGGGCTGGTACATCCCGCTGGAGGAACTGGCAAACGACTTTTACCGCCAGCAGCACGAGATCGGCTATATGGAGGCCGGCGCCTTTGTCGCCTACCTGGTCGAGACCTACGGCTGGGAGGGCTTTGGGCGCTTGAAAGGAGCCTTTGACGCAGAGGCGGGCAGCGAGGCTGCCATTTTGGACGCGGCGCTACAGGAAGCGTTTGGCGTCTCGCTGAGCGAGAGCGAGGGGGACTTTTTGGACTGGCTGGCCATCCATCCGCCGGGCGCGGAGAACCGCCGCGACGTCGAGCTGACCGTCCGCCTCTTTGACGCCGTCCGCGCCTACCAGCAGGCCTGGGACCCCGGCGCCTACTTCCTGACGGGCTGGCTGCCCGACACTGCCGAAGGGGTGCAGTTGAGCATCGAGGCCGATTTCATCCGCCACCCCACCACGCCGGAGAACATCGCCCTGGAGACCATGCTCATCGCCGCCCGCCAGGCGCTGGAGCGGGCCGAGCTGGAGCGCTGCCAGACGCTGTTGGAGAGCATCGAACGCGCCCTGGCCAACGGCATCTCATCTGACCCGCTGGCGGCGTCGTATCTGTCCGTCGTTCGAGCCGCTGCCGCCCTCGGCTATGAAGCCCAGCGGATCGAACTGGACGGCAAAATTGCCCGCGTCTGGGCCACCGCCGACGGGTCAATTCTCCACGAACTGACGCTGCGGGCCACGCCAGGCGGCTGGGCGCTCAGCAACTGACCGACTCAACCACAGGGAACGCCGAGCGCGCAGAACAGGCGCTGCACAGGCCTCAAGGCCCATAGATGCGCAGCGGCTGGAGCGGCTCGCCGGGCCAGGGATACCAGGCTGGCGGCTCGTCGTCGAACCAGTAGCCATAGACCGCCGCCAGCGTGCCGTCGTAGCGCATCGCCTGCAGCGTCAGGTCGACCAGGTCGCGCCAGTTCGACCGCCCCGGCGGGAGAGCCAGCGCCAGCGGCGTGACGGTCAACCGTTCGGCGGTAAAGTCGACGCCGGGTGTGGCATAGGCCACGCCAAGCAGGTCCGCCCGTTCCCCCACCACAGCGACCACTTCACCGGCCAGGAGCGAGGCCACTGCCCCCTCCGCCGTGTCGCGGGGGACGATCGTGACGTTCACCCCGGCCTCCTGAGCCAGCCGCCGCAGGGTATTGGCGCTCTCGCTGCCGACGAGCGCCGCCACAGTCTGGCCTTCCAGGCCGGCCAGTCCCGCCGGCGCAGCGCCGCTCAGCACCAGCAGCCCGTCGCCGCCAACGTAGGTGGTCAGGCTGAAATCGACCGCCAGCGCTGCCGGGCGCGTGTGGGCAATGCCGCCGATGAGCATGTCGACCTCGCCGCTGCCGACCATCCGCAGGCCGTCTGCCTGGCTCAGCGGCAGGAAATCGACCGCCGTCTCGTCGCCCAGCCAGCGCCCGGCCATCAACTGCACCAGGCGCACCTCATAGCCTGCGGGCGTCCCCGTCTCGTCGAGGTAGGCAAAGGGCGGTCGCGAGACCAGCCCCACGCGCAGCCGCCCACGGGACTGGATCGAGGCCACAATGTCCGGCGCGGGCGCGATGCTGGCTGCCTGCTCCAGCGAGAGCGTCGCGCTGCCGGGCCAGATTTCGCGCTGCGGCGGACTGTCGCCGGGGAACCAGCGCGCGTACAGCGCGTCGAAGGTGCCGTCCTCGAACAGCGCCTGGAAGGTCAGATCGACCAGGTCAGCCAGGCCCGGCTGATCCTGGGCATAGGCCGGGGCAAAGACAGCGTGGCTGTACTGGGCGACGATAGCCGTGCCCGGCGTCGTCGTCATGCCGCGCACCAGGCGCCGGCGCATGTCGGCCACGGCATCGACCTCGCCGCGCGCCAGCGCCGCGGTCGCCTGCTCGAAATCGGGATAGGTGACCAGCGTCGGCGTGTAGGGCAGGGCTGACCATAGCGCCTCTTCCGCCTCCGCCCCTTCGACCACCGCCACGGGCCGCGCGCCCAGGTCGGTTGGCGCGCCAATCGAAGCGGCGTCGGCAGCGCGCACCAGCAGCGCCTGCCCCTCGACAAAGAGCGGCGGGCCGAAATCGACCAGGTGCTCCACGTCCTGCGTGTGCAGCAGCGCCGTCAGCGTCAGGTCGACGTCGCCCGCAGCGACGTGATCCGCCGCCGTGTCGGAGCGCACCTGGCGGAAGCGCACCGCCTGGGGATCGCCCAGCCAGCGGCGGGCCAGTTCCCGCCCCAGGTCGACGTCGAAACCGGCGACATCGCCCTCCGCCGTCACATAGCCAAAGGGCGGCAGGTCATAGCGCATGCCGACGACCAGGTAGCCGCGGGCCAGGATGTGCGCCGGCAGCGGCGCCTCGGGCGGGAGCGGCGTGGCCGTCGGCGTCGGCGTGACGGTGGGTGTTGGCTCCGGCGTCGCCTCCTGCTGGCAGCCGAACAGCATCAGCAGCAAAAGCACGCCGCCAGCGGCAGACAAGAGACGGAAAAACCAGCGCATCTTTTGTGCCTTGTCGTTGTTCATAGAGCGGCCTCCTGCCGCAAGAAAACGCTCCTCTCTGGGCGCAGCATCCAACCGCACCCGACGGCGGCGCCTGTGCCGGGGTCAAACCGCCGGATTTGCATAGAGTCCGTGCCGCAAGATGTACTCCTCTACCGCTGGCGGCACCAGGCCGGTCAGAGGCAGTCCCTGGCGGGCGCGCCGCCGCAGGTCGGTGCTGGAGATCGCCAGCGTGGGCGCTTCCAGGCGCACCAGACGCCCGCGCAGGCCCGGCACGGCCCGCTCCAGCGCCTCCCAGTCGGCCTCCCAGCCGGGCCGGCCCAACACCGCCAGGCGGGCCTGGCACACAATGCCGGCCGGATCGCGCCAAGAGGGCAGGTCGTGCAGGCTGTCGCTGCCCAGCAGAAAGTAGAGCTCGCTTTCGGGCAGCGCCTGCCGCAAGAGCGCCAGCATATCGACCGTGTAGTGCGGGCCAGGTCGGTCCAGGTCGACGCGGGAGAGGGCAAAAGCGGGCTGCCCGGCGAGCGCCGCCTCGACCATCGCCGCGCGGTGGTGCGCCGCCGTGACGGGGCGGCCGGGCTTGTGCGGCGGCGAGCCTGCCGGCACAAAGAGCACCTGCGCCAGCTCCAACTGGGTCAACGCCGCCTCCGCCAGCGCCAGATGGCCATAGTGCGGCGGGTCGAACGTGCCCCCCAGCACCCCTACTCTTCCCACACCAGCTCCGCCTCTCCGATGCGCACCGTGTCGCCGACCCCGACGCCGGCTTCGCGCAGCGCGTCCAGCACGCCCATCGCCTCCAGAGCGCGGTGGAAGCGATAGACCGCCTCATCCAGCTCGAAGGGCGTCATGGCCGCCAGGCGCTCCACCCGCTGTCCGCGCACCCGCCAGCCGTCCGTCTCGCGCTCCACCCAGAAAGCGCGCTCGTCGTCCTCCAGGCGAAAGACGGGAATCTCATCGAGGCGGGTCGCCGGGGGCGGCAGTTCCGCCAGCCGCTGCGCCGCCCTGCTCAGCAGCTCGCGCACGCCCTCCCGCGTCGCGCCGGAGATGGCAAAGACCTCATAGCCCTGGGCGCGCAGGGCCTGACGGGCCGCCGGCCACTGCGCCTGCGCCTCCGGCAGGTCCATCTTGTTGAAGGCGACCAACTGCGGTTTTTCGCCCAGCCCGTGGCCAAAAGCCGCCAGCTCAGCGTTGATGGCGGCAAAGTCGGCCAGCGGGTCGGCCGCCGAGCCGTCGAGCAGGTGGATCAGCAGCCGCGTCCGCTCGACATGGCGCAGGAACTCGTGGCCCAGCCCCTTGCCCTCGCTGGCGCCCTCGATCAGGCCGGGCAGGTCAGCCATGACAAAGTCGGTGTGGGCGTCGAGGACCACCACGCCCAGATATGGTTCGAGCGTGGTGAAGGGGTAGGGAGCGATCTTGGGCCGCGCCGCCGTGACCGCCGCCAGCAGCGTCGATTTGCCGGCGTTGGGCTTGCCGACCAGACCGACGTCGGCCAGCAGCTTGAGTTCCAGTTCGAGCATGCGCTCCTCCCCCGGCTCGCCGTTCTCGGCGATGCGCGGGGCCTGGTTGGTCGGCGTGGCAAAGCGGGCGTTGCCGCGTCCGCCGCGCCCGCCGCGGGCGACGACAACCTCCTGCCCCGGCTCGGTCAGGTCGGCGATGACCATGCCGCTCTCCATGTCACGCACCACCGTGCCCGGCGGCACAGGGATGCGCAGCGTTGCGCCAGAGGCGCCAGCCTGGTTCTTGCCACGGCCATGCTCGCCACGGCCGGCGCGGTAGTGGCGTTCGCGGGTGAAGCGGAAGAGCGTGTTGAGCGCCGGATCGACGTAGAGGATCACGTCGCCGCCCCTGCCGCCGTCGCCGCCGGAAGGCCCGCCGTAGGGCACGTACTTTTCGCGGCGAAAGGCCACCGCCCCGTTCCCGCCGTCGCCGCCGCGCACATAGATCGAAACCTGATCGGTAAACATACCGGCAGGATACCTCAAAGTCGCCCAGGCCGCAAGTGTGGTATAATCTGGCCATTACCCTGAAATCCTTGAGGGATAGCATTCTGCACAAACAGAGCAAGATTTGGACACGGATGACACGGATCACACGGACAGGAACGGACAAAAATCCGTGTGCGCAGCCTGTGTTTGTCCGTGTCCCATTCCCTTGTTGGTTTGAGGCAAAGTTTCGCTGGGCAGTTACAGTCCAAATAAGGAGAAGGGCAAATGTCAATCCGAGCCGCCGTGGTGACAGTCAGCGACAAGGGATATGCCGGGGAGCGTGAAGATACCAGCGGGCCGCTGCTGGCCGGGCTGCTGCAAGAGGCCGGCGTCGAGGTGGTGACACAGACAATCGTGCCCGACGAGCCAGCGCAGATCCAGGAGACGCTGGCCCATCTGGTGGACGAGTTGGAACTCGACCTGGTGATGACCACCGGCGGCACGGGCTTTACCCCCCGCGACCGCACGCCCGAAGCGACGCGGGCGGTGATCGACCGCGAGGCGCCTGGCCTGGCCGAGGTGCTGCGCTGGGAAGGTTACCGGCGCACGCCGCTGGCTGTCCTCTCGCGCGGCATCGCCGGGCTGCGCGGGCGCACGCTCATCATCAACCTGCCGGGCAGCCCCAAGGCGGTGCGCGAGGGGATGGAAGTGCTGGCGCCGATCCTGCCCCACGCCGTGCGCATGGCGCGGGGGGTGGAGACGGAACACGGGTAGCAAGTGGGCAAGTATGCAAGTATGCAAGTATGCAAGTATGCAAGTGGCAAGTATGCAAGTGACAAGTATGCAAGTGGCAAGTGGGCAAGATGGGTGAGGGATGACAAAAGAGAGTCTGGAGCGAGTTTTGGCTATTGATGTGGGGGCGGGCACGCAGGACATTCTGTTGTGGGAAGAGGGGCAGCCGATGGAGAACCAGGTCAAGCTGGTGCTGCCCTCGTGGACGACGGTGCTGGCCCGCCAGGTGCAACAGGCCACGCGCGAGGGGCGGCCGGTCTTTCTGACCGGCAATCTGATGGGCGGCGGGCCGGTCGTCAGCGCGATGAAGCGCCACCTGCAGGCCGGCTACGCGGTCTATGTCACCCCGCGCGCCGCGCTGACCATCCGCGACAATCTCGACCAGGTGCGCCAGCGCGGCTATACGCTCGTCGAAGAGCCGCCCGCCGAGCCGGGCCTGCTCACGCTGCGCGCCCGCGATGTCGACCTGACAGCCATCGCCCAGGCGCTGGCCCCCTTCGGCGTGACGCTGCCGCAGACGGTCGCCGTGGCGGTGCAGGACCACGGCGAATGCCTGGAAGGGTCGAACCGCGTCCTGCGCTTCCGCCTCTGGCGCGAGTTCGTCGAGGCCGGCGGCGACATCACCCGCCTGGCCTATCGAGAGGTGCCAGCCCCCTACACGCGCATGCGCGCGGTCCAACAGGACGCGCCCGGCGCCATCCTGATGGACACCGGCGCCGCCGCGCTATGGGGCATCCTGGAGGACCCCGTCGCCGCGGCCCATCAGGAGCAGGGCTTTACCCTGGTCAACGTGGGCAACCAGCACACCATCGCCGCGCTGCTCAAGGGCCAGCGCATCCTGGGGCTCTTCGAGCACCACACCGTGCTGATGACGCCGCAAAAGCTGGCGCGGCTGGTGGGGGAACTGCGCGCTGGCACGATCCGCAACGAGGAGGTGCTGGCGGACAACGGCCACGGCGCCTGCGTCAGCCCGGCCTACGACCCCCACCAGAGCGGTGACTTTGTGGCGGTCACCGGCCCGCAGCGCCGCATGGCCGAAGGGCTGGGCTATCACTTTGCCGCGCCCTACGGCGACATGATGCTCACCGGCTGCTTCGGCCTGGTGGCCGCGACGAGGCAGGTGCTGCGGTAAGGAGCAAGGGAGAGAATGGAACAGGAGCTGGTCGTTTCCCCTGCCGTTGCGGCGGCGATGGCGGAAAAGAGGCCCATCGTGGCGCTGGAGTCGGCGCTGATCACCCATGGACTGCCCGCGCCGTTCAATCTGCAGGTCGCCGGCAGCCTGGAAGACGCCGTGCGCCAGGAGGGCGCCACCCCGGCCACGGTCGCCGTCCTCGACGGCGCCGTCCATGTGGGCCTGAGCGCCGCCGGGCTGGAGCGCCTGGCCGGCGAAAGCGATGTAGCCAAGGTCAGCCTGCGCGACCTGCCGGCGGTGCTGGCCCAGGGGCGCAGCGGCGGCACGACCGTCGCCGCGACGGCCTGGCTGGCTCACCGCGCGGGCATTGCCGTCTTTGCCACCGGCGGCATCGGCGGCGTCCACCGCGGCCACCCGGAGGACGTCTCCGCTGACCTGCCGGCGCTGGCTTCCACGCCCATTGTCGTCGTCTGCGCGGGGGCCAAGGCGATCCTCGACCTGCCGCGCACATTGGAGGCGCTGGAGACGCTGGGCGTGCCGGTGATCGGCTACGGCACGGATACCTTTCCCGCCTTCACCAGCCGCTCCTCCGGCCTGCCCGTTCCGCTGCGCGCCGACACGCCCGCCCAGGTGGCGGCAATGGCCCACGCCCGCGACGCGCTGGGCCTGCGCGCCGCCCTGTTGGTCTGCGCGCCCATCCCCGCCGAAGCAGAACTGCCGTGGGAGGAAGCGGAGGCCGCCATTGCCGCCGCCGTCGCCGCTGCCGAGGCGCAGGGCATCGCCGGCAAGGCGCTGACGCCCTTCCTCCTGAGCCGCCTGGCCGAGCAGACGGGCGGCCGCTCGCGGCAGGCCAACCAGGCGCTGCTGCTCAACAACGTCCGCATCGCCGCGCGCATCGCCCGCGCCGTGGCCAGCATCCCTGCGGCGGGGTGAACACTCGGAGGACCCTATGACTGCTGCCGACAACTCCCGCAGCGCGGCGCCCTGCCCGCCAGATTATCACACCCACAGCCGTTTCTCCTGCGACAGCCAGGCGACCATGGAGGCCATGGGCCAGGCGGCGCTGACAGCAGGGATGGCCGAGTTTGCCATCACCGACCACGCTGATTTCGAGCCGCTGGACCCGTGCTACGGCTATTTTCGCCCACGGCCGTACTGGAAAGCCATCGAACGCTGCCGCACCGCTTTCGCCGGCCGGTTGACCCTCCGCGCCGGCATCGAGTGCGGCGAGACGCACATCTACAAGAGCCACATCGCCGCGCTGCTGGCGGACGGGGATTACGACTTTGTCCTCGGCTCACTGCACTGGGCCGGCGCGCGCCCCGCCTTCGATGGCGCTTTCTTCGACGGCCTGACGCTGGACGAGGGGCTGGCGCTCTACTTCGAGCACCTGGAACGCCTGGCCGCCGAGGGCGAGTACGACGTCCTGGGCCACATCGACCTGATCCGCCGCGCCGCTTACCTCCGCTTTGGCCTGCGTCAGCTCGACCTGCGCCCGCACGAGGCGCAGGTGCGGCGGGCGCTGCGGGCCGCCGCTCAGCGCGGCAAGGGCATCGAGGTCAACACCTCGTTTGTGCGCAAGGGCATGGGCGACCCCGGCCCGGCGGTCGAGGTGCTGCGCTGGTTCGCCGAGGAGGGCGGCGAGGTGGTGACCCTGGGTTCCGACAGCCACACCGCGGGCGATGTCAGCGCCGATTTCGGACAGGCGCTGGCGATGATCCGCCAGGCCGGCTTTGAGCGGCTGGCCGCCTTCGAGCGCCGCACGGTCCGCTGGACAGCGCTGCCAGGGGCCGGGCCTGCGCCCGCGGGGCAATTTTCGTAGGGAGATTGGCTCGATGAGCGACAGACAACCTCTCCAGCGCCGCCCCCAGTGGCTGCGCGTGCCGCTGCGCCGTGGCGACGGCTACGACGAGCTCAAGCGGCTGATGCGCGCCAAAAAGCTGCACACCGTCTGCGAGGAGGCCAACTGCCCCAACCTGGGCGACTGCTGGGCGCAGCGCACGGCGACCTTTCTCATCCTGGGCGATGTCTGCACCCGCGCCTGCCGCTTTTGCAACGTCACCAGCGGCCGGCCCGGCCCGCTCGACCCCGACGAGCCGCGTCGCGTGGCCGAGGCGGTGCAGGCAATGGGCCTGCGTCACGCCGTCGTCACCTCCGTCACCCGCGACGACCTGCCCGACGGCGGCGCCGCTGCCTTTGCCGAGGTCATCCGCCAGATCCGCGCCGCGCAACCCGGTTGCACGATCGAGGTGCTCATCCCCGACTTTCAGGGCGACACAGACGCGCTGGCCGTCGTGATGGCGGCGCGGCCCGACGTGCTCAACCACAACGTCGAGACCGTGCCACGGCTCTTCCCGCGCGTGCAGCCGCGCAACCGCTACGAGTGGTCGCTGGCGATCCTGCGCCAGGCCAAACACCTGGCGCCGGACGTGCTGACCAAGAGCGGGCTGATGGTGGGTCTGGGCGAGACGACGGAAGAAGTGCTGGCCGTCATGGCCGATCTGCGGCAGGCGGCGGTGGACATCCTGACCATCGGCCAGTATCTACAGCCGTCCCGCCGCCATCTGCCGATCGACCGCTACGTGACCCCTGCCGAGTTCGAGACCTACCGCCAGCGCGGCCTGGAGATGGGCTTTGGCTGGGTCGAGAGCGCGCCGCTGGTGCGCAGTTCCTTCCACGCCGCCCACAGCCTGGCCCACATGACGGAAAAGGGACAGGAATGAGGAACACCTCCGCCACACGCCCACCCGTGAGAGCAAAAGCCGAATCAAGCGGCTGCGGGGATTGTTGCGCCCGCAGTATCGCCTGCGGGTAGGCGAGGTGCGTGTGTTCTACGATGTGGTGGGAAAGTCGAGGTGCTGGCTATCGTGGCGAAATCGGAGGCGGAGGAGTGGCTGGCACGAATGGGAGAGGAAGG
>DAOTYD010000187.1:0-5428 GCA_034435295.1 Anaerolineae bacterium
ACAAGTGACTTGCGTCGCGGATCTCGGCCTCACCGTCGTGCAGCCACGGTCTATTTGTGGCTGCACGACGGTGAGGCCGAGATCCGCGACGCAAGTCACTTGTGGGGCGCCGATACGTTCGAGACGCACGAACGGCTACGCGGCGAGACAGAGAGCAGGGCGGCCGTCGCCTGTATCGGCCCGGCGGGGGAGAACGGCGTCGCCTTTGCCGGCGTGATGACCGGCGGGCAGGCGCACAACCGCGCCGCCGGTCGCTGTGGCATGGGCGCGTTGATGGGCTCCAAGAACCTCAAGGCGATCGTGGTCTATGGTCGTCAAAAGCCGGGCTATGCCGATCCCGACCGCTTCCGCGAGCTGGTGCGTGAACTCAACGCCTACATCCGCGCTCGTTCGGAGGGCATGTCGTTGCTGGGCACGGCGGGCGGCATCCCCGGCACCGAGGCCTATGGCGACCTGCCGCTCAAGAACTGGCGCGAAGGCTCTTGGCCGGAGGGAGCCAGGGCCATCTCCGGGCAGACCATCCACGAGACGATCTGGACCCGCCATACTTTCTGCTTTGCCTGTCCGGTCGGCTGCGGCAAGGCGATCGAGGTCAAGGAAGGGCCGTATGCAGGGACGTGGGGCGAGGGACCGGAGTACGAGACGCTGGCCGGCTTTGGCGGCAACCTGCTGATCGATGACCTGCCGGCGCTGGCGGCGATCAATGCCCTGTGCAACCGTCTGGGGCTGGACACCATCTCGACCTCTGGCGTGATTGCCTTCGCTACCGAGGCGATGGAGCGCGGGCTGCTTTCCTCGGCCGAGGCGGGCGGACTGCGGCTGTCCTGGGGCGAGCCGGGGCCGGTGTTACAGGCAATCGAGCAGATCGCCCGCCGCGAGGGGCTGGGAGCGCTCTTGAGCGAGGGGGTGCGTGCTGCGGCGGCCCGTTTGGGCGCTGCGGCCGAGCCTTTCGCCATGCACGTCAAGGGGCTGGAGATCGCCTATCACGACCCCCGCGCCTTTGTCGATATGGCGGTCAACTATGCCACGGCGAATCGCGGCGGCTGCCATCTGGAGAGTCTTTCCTACTACCGTGGCTATGGCATTGAGTGGCCCGGCTGGTGGGAGGGTCCGTATGAGCGCCTGGTCTCGGGCGAGGCAGCGGTGCGCCTGGCGATCGACTTTCAGAATTTCATGAGCACCTACAATCCGCTGGGCCTGTGCAAATTCATGATCAAGGGGGGGATGGAACCGGATCGCACGGCGCAGCTCATTGCCGCGGCTACTGGCTGGGAATGGACGGCGGCGGACCTGCTGCGTGCTGGCGAGCGGATTTTCAACCTCAAACGGCTGATCAACCTGAGTCTGGGTGCCACGGCTGCCGACGACACCCTGCCGCAGCGTTTCCTGACCGAGCCACGGCCTTCCGGCACGGCGGCGGGCAATCTGCCTGACCTGGCCTCGATGTTGCCGCGTTATTATGAACTGCGGGGTTGGGATGCCGAGGGCCGGCCGGGGGCGGCAAGGTTGGCGGAGTTGGGAGTCCGGCTGTCACCCTGAGCCGCGAAGCGGCATGGGGGAGCAGGTGTCACCCTGAGCCGCGAAGCGGCGAAGGGTCTCGTTAGGGTCTTTGCACGTTGCGCTCGCTCAGGAGTCGCGTGGCGGCAGGGCGGGCAACGGGATTCTTTGCTCGCTGCGCTCGCTCAGAATGACATAGGCAGGCAGGTGTCACCCTGCCGGGCGATGGTGGGGACACGGCAGGGCCGTGCCCCCACCAGTTTTTATGACGACTTGCGGATCATGGGCAGGTACAGCGACCAGGGCCTGACGAGGACGGCGTGTTTTGCCACCTCACCGCTGGAGCAGGCGTTCTCTGCCGCCAGGGTGACGGTGAAGGTGTTGCTGCTGGTAAAAACGTGCGTCGTCGTCAGCAGCGTTGTCACTGTGTCCGGCGAGCCGTCGCCCCAGACCCAGGTGTAGGTGATCGGCAGCGTCCCGCTGATCAGCGCCACGGTGAAGGTGACCGGCCGGTTGACCCGCCCCTCTGTCGGCTGCCAGCTAAAGTCCGCCGTCACCGGCTCGCAGGCAGGAGTGACCGTGATCGTTTTCTCCACCATCGCGCCAAAGCCGCAGGTGTCGGTCACAGTCAGGGTGACGGTGTAGGTCCCCGCTGCAAAGGTGTGGGTGACCACCTGCCCCCTGGCTGTGCCCGTGCTCAAGTCCCATCCCCAGGCGACGATAGGCCCGCCGTTGGTGTTTGCCGTCCCTGTAAACGTGATCACTTCGCCATCTCGCGGCGCAGGCGGCGTCCAGGTGAAGTCGGGCACGATGGTCGGCGCGGACGGCGCGACCGGCAGCAGCGCGCCCCACGGGCTGCTGACGCCCTGGTCGCTGCTGGCCACCCGATAGAGGCTGTTGGTGATCGCCTGGCAGGCGGTGACGACAAAGCTCACCTGCGCCGAGCCGCTCGCCGGGACGGTCAGGCCGCTCCAGGTGACCACGCCGCCGCTGTAACTGCCGCCGGAGACATAGTGGGCGCCGGAGGGGACGGCGTCGGTGATGACGACCCCGGTCGCTGCGGCCAGCGGGTCGCTGTTTGTCGCCGTCAGGGTGAAGGTGAACGGCGCGCCGGCCACCGCCGCGCTCGCTGCCTTGCTGATCCCCAGCACCGGCGCGTGCACGTGCACCGCGTTGACGATCGTCTTTTGCGCCGTATAGCCGCAGCCGTCGGTCACCGTCAGCGTCACCGTGTAGAAGCCGGCGGCGCCGTAGCTGTGGCTGACGCTCTGCCCGCTGCCGGTCGCCAGGTCGCCAAAGTCCCACGCCCAGCCGATGATCGGGCCGCCGTCCGTCGTGGCGCTGCCGTCAAACGACACCGGCTGACCGACGATCACGTCCGTCGGGTTGACGGTAAAGTTCGCCACGATGGTCGGCGCAGCCAGCGGCGTCGAGAGCGCCGCGCCCCAGGGACTGCGCAGCCCCTGTGCGCTGGAAGCGACACGGTACAGCGCGTTGGTCAGCGAGGTCTGGCAGGTGGTGACGACGAAACTGACGGGCAGCGAACCGCCCGCCGGCACCGTCAGCCCGCTCCAGGTGACCACGCCGCCGCTGAAACTGCCGCCGGAGACATAGTGCGCGCCGACAGGAACGGCGTCGGTGATGACCACCGACGTGCCCGCGGCATGTCCCGTGTTCTGCGCGGTCAGTGTGTAGGTCAGCAGCGCGCCGACGACGGGGCCGGCCGAGGCCTGCTTGGTGATGGTAAAGACCGGCGCGTTGACCAGCGTCGAGACCTGGTTGGTCCAGACTGTTTGTGTGCCCACAGCGGCCAGCGCCGTGTTGGTGATGGTCGTCTGGTCGACCAGGCCGGTGTTCACCGTCACCGTGTAGACGCAGGTCAGCGTTGTCAGCGGTGGGATGTTACCGTTCCACCAGGCTGTGCGCGTGCCGCTGTTGTAGCCGAACGACCCCCAACCGCAAACCGGGCCGGCGCCGTAGGTTGTATCGAGCGGCAGCACGTCGGTCAGCCAGCCGTTGGCGATGGGGGCGGTGGGGTCGGGGTTGACCAGGCGCAGCGTGTAGGCCAGCGGAGCGCCAATGGTCGCCGTCGCCGCGCTGACCTGCTTGTCGGCCGTGAACGGCTGTACCTCGTCAAAGCCGATGTCGTGGCTTGCGCCCAGCGGACGGGGCTGGAGGTCAACGTCGTGATCGAGGACGGGGGCGACGCCGACACCAGCGTCGATACAGGGCGAGCCTTGCCGCAGGTGGAAACGGGTGACCAGGTCGCCGGCAGCGATAAAGCGCGGCGGAGCGACGATGTCGGTAGGCGGGCGCGGCCAGCCGCCGCTGGCATAGTCCGCGCCGCAGCCGGGCCCCAGGCAGACATTGTTCCAGACATCGTTGAAACCGGCGCTGCCGCCCGCCCAGTAGACCCCCCCGCCGTCGTTGCTGGCCGTGCTCATGACGATGATGGTATTGTACAGCACGCCGTTGCCCAGATAGGCCCCGCCGCCGTTGCCGATAGAGGCGGTCGCCGTGTTGCTGTAGACGGTGTTGTTGACCAGGTAGGAGAGCGGCCCGTCGGCGTAGAAACCGCCGCCGCGCGCCCAGCCGGTGGACGGATCATCGCGGGCCAGGTTGCCGTAGAGCAGGTTGTTGGTCACGCTGAGCGCGTTGTTCCAGACCAGGGAGACGCCGCCGCCGAACGCGCCGCCGCCGCTCGCCTGGGCGACGTTATTGCGGATGACGTTGCGGTCGAACTGGTGGGCGGTAGCGTTCCAGGCCACGCCAATGCCGCCGCCGAAGGCCGTTGTGCCCAGATTTTGATTGTCGGCGATCAGGCTGTTCTCGATGCGCGTCAGCGTCGCGCTGTCGTCGGCGATGGCGATGCCCGCGCCGATGCACTCGGGGGCCAGGCAGGTGTTGGTCATCACCCGGCTGTCGCGGATGACCACCGCAGGCACTATGGCCCACGAACCGATGGAGACGCCGCCGCCGTAGGCCCGCCAGCCAGGAGAGTGGGCCAGGTTGTCGTGGATGAAGCTGCCCGCCTCGATCACGGCATGGGTGTCATCAATGTCCACGCCGCCGCCAAAGGCGCGGTTTCCGCCGAGGGCCAGATTGTGATAGACCTCGCAGTGGCTCAAAGTGGGCGCGCCGCCGCCCCACAGCACCACGCCGCCGCCAAAGGCAGTGCTGCCGGGCGCGTGCGCGCCATTGTGATAGATGGCGCAGTTGACGAAGTGCGTGCTGCCGCCCGCCAGGTAGACTCCGCCGCCCATCGCGTTCGTCCCCATCGCCAGCGCCACCGCGTCGTTGTTGTAAATCTGCGTGTGGGTCACCAGGTGGTCGCCCACCCAGATCGTCATCCCGGCGCCCCAGGCGTGGCCTGCCGCCGGCATGTGGCGGTTGAAACGGATGATCGAATCGGCCACAGTGATCGGATTGGTCGTGTTGATCTCGACGCCGTGCGTGCCATACTCGATGATTGTCGGGTCAAGGCTGCCATTGCTGCCGGGCTGGAACTCGATGCCGTACCACTGGCCTGGCGTGGGAGTGCATCCAGCGATGGTGAAGGTGACCGGCGCGCCTCCGCCCAGGCCGGTGTGTAGCATCCCCTGATTGATCAGCTCGATGCGCTGCCCGTCCACCCCCAGGTTCGCCAGATCGAGCGGGTTGATCTGCACCAGCGCGCCGGGCAGGATGTCAAAGGTCACAGGCGGCGGCACCAGGACGTCACCCTGCAGCAGGTAGTGGCCGGCCGGCCAGGCCGTGTTTACCAGAATCGGCCCGGCGAAGGGGGTGGGGTGGAACCAGGGCGGCAGGAACTCGTCATAGCCGATGTCGAAAAAGCCCCACGGGCGCGGGTCGTCGTCGGCGCCGTCGTCGCGCAGGGAGACGACCGCGCCGGCCTCGGCGCAGGGGGAGTTGCAGCCCTGCAGATGAAAGT
>DAOTYD010000188.1:0-4190 GCA_034435295.1 Anaerolineae bacterium
AGATTCTTTGCAACACGGATTATTTTCCCATTGCTCGGCGGGCCCCACTGGCGGGGGTCACAGACCCCCGCCGAGCAATGGGGTGCCCCACGTCGGCGTTTTGCTTCGAACACCCATTGCCAGCGGCGTAGGACAACTGCTCGCAGTTGTCCTACAAACGGGTTGCCCCTACTTGGCTTTCGCAGGCAAAAGGTGTATGATGGGGCTACCTCACGCGGAGAAGAAGGATGGTCAAGCGATTTGTACTGGTATCGGGCAACATCGGCGTCGGCAAGACCTCACTGACCGAGCGCATCGGCACCCGCCTGGGCTGGAAGACCGGTTTCGAGTCGGTGAGCGACAACCCTTACCTGGCCGACTTTTACCGCGACATGCGCAAGTGGTCGTTTCACCTGCAAGTCTTTTTCCTCGGCCACCGCGCCCGGCAGCACCTGGCCCTGGCCCGCGATCCCCTGTCGGCCATCGCCGACCGCAGCATCTATGAGGACGCGCACATCTTTGCCCGCGTGCTGCACCACCTGGGCAACCTCAGCGAGCGAGATTACAAGGCCTACCGCACCGTCTTCGACCTGGTCGTCGCCGGCCTGCCCCGACCCGACCTGCTCCTCTACCTCAAAGCGCCGGTCTCTCTGCTGATGGAGCGCATCCGCAACCGCGGACGGGACATCGAGAGCGGCATCACCGAGGACTATTTGACGCTGCTGGACCAGTTCTACGAGGAGTGGATCGAGCACTTTGACCTCTGCCCGGTGCTGACGGTCCCCTGCGAACGGCTCGACTTTGTCCACCGTCCGGAGCACCTGGACATTGTCACGGGCAAGATCGTGGACAAACTGCAGGGGCGCGAGGACGTGGTTTTTCCTTGATGGACCTCAAAGGTCTCCAAGACCTTTGATCAAGGCCAGAATCTCCTGCGGCGTCTGCTCCGCCGCGTCGAACCAGTGAATGCGCGGGTCGCTGAGGCGGAACCAGTTGTACTGGTGGCGGATAAAGCGGCGGGTGGCCCGCCGCACCTCGGCAACCGCCTCCTCCAGCGTGGCCCGCCCCTCGAAATAGGGCCGGAACTGGATGTAGCCCAGCGCCGACATGGACGGCAGTTCCCAGCCATAGCCCGCATCGAGCAGCCCTCTCACTTCCTCCACCAGGCCCGCCGCCAGCATGGCGTCGATGCGCGCGTCGGCGCGGGCGTAGAGGGCAGAGCGCTCCATCGTCAGCCCGATCTGGAGGACGCGGTACGGCTGCGGCGTGCGGACGCGCTGGGCAGAGAAGGGCGCGCCAGTGAGCAGGCAGACCTCCAGCGCGCGCACGACACGGCGAACGTTGCGCGGGTCGATGCGCGCCGCAGCCTCCGCGTCGAGCGCCGCCAGACGGGCATGCAGCGCCGCCGCCCCCTCGCGGCGGGCATCCGCCTCCAGACGGGCGCGCAAGTCTGGAGCGGGCGGGACGAGCGGCGGGCTCCAGCCTTCGACCACGGCGCGGATGTATTGGCCCGTGCCGCCCACCAGCAGCGGCAGCCGCCCGCGGGCGCCGATGTCGGCAATAGCCGCCTCGGCCATCTCTTTGAACTGGGCCAGCCCCACCGTCTGGTCCGGCCTGGCGATGTCGATGAGATGATGGGGGACGCGAGCGCGCTCGGCAGGGGTCGGCTTGGCCGTGCCGATGTCCATACGGCGGTAAAAGAGGCGCGAATCGGCCGAGACGATCTCCCCCCCCAGCGCCTCGGCCAGGAAGAGGGAGAGCGCCGTCTTGCCCACCGCCGTCGGACCGACGATGACCACGAGCGGCCGATCGCTCATGGGCCCTCCACCACGTCCTCCAGCACCTCGAGGCGCAGCAGATGGCCGGCGCGGTCCAGTTCCACCGCCACCAGGTCCAGCCGCCAGTCGGCCTCGCCGATGTCGTGCCCGGCCAGGTAGTGCTCAGCTACGGCGACCATGCGCGCCTGTTTGGCGGCGCCGAGCGACTCTTCGGGCGCGCCGAAATCCTCGCCGCGCCGCGTGCGCACCTCGACAAAGGCCCAGGTCGTCCCCCGGCAGGCCACAATATCGACCTCGCCGGCCTGGCAGCGCCAGTTGCGCTCGACAATGCGCCAGCCACGCCGTTCGAGCTCTTGCGCCGCCAGCTCTTCTCCCCGGCGGCCCAAAGCCACACGCTGCCCCTTCATCCGGCAGGCGCCCTACCCCACCTTCACGTCGCGCATGTGCATCAACTGATGGCCGTAGATGGCCGTGAGGAACTCTTCCAGCGTGATCTCGCCCAGCGCCGGGTGACGGCCACGCCGGTCGAGGTCCTCATCGCGCAGCCCCTCCACCCACTCGACGGTGCGCCGGCGAGCGACGATCAGGTCGGCGAGCAGTTTTGCCGGGGGGATGCCGGCCAGGCGTCGCTGCTCGGCGGCGTTGAAGGCATCATAGTCAAAGCCCGGCGGCGCGCCCTCGCCGCCCACGGCGATATCGATGGCGATGCGCAGCAGCCCTTCCTCGGCAGAGAGAAAGTGGGCCAGCAGGTCGCGCAGGGTCCAGGGATAGGGCTCGCTGTAGACGACCGTCTGCCACTGCTCCTGTGTGAGGGATTGGAAAAAGGCCGCCGTCTTGTCGCCGCCCTTTTGCAGGCGCTCGATCAGTTTTTGTTTGCGTTCGTTCATCGCTTCACCTCGTACAGTTCCAACAGGACGCCGTGCGCCGTGCGCGGGTGGACGAACACGTAGCGCGTGCCGTGCACATTGACGCGCGGCTCTTCGCTCAGCAGTTGGGCGCCTGCCGCGCTCAGGCGGGCCATGGCCGCTTCGATGTCGTCAACGCGCAGGCAGACATGGTGCAGTCCCTCGCCGCGCTTTTCCAGGAAAGCCGCCACGCCGCCTTCTGCGCTCAGCGGCTGCAACAGTTCGATCTCGGACTCGCCGGTCGGCAGGACGGCGATCTCGACGCCCTCCTCCGGCACGACGCGACGCTCGCTCAGCGTCAGCCCCAGCGCGTGCTGGTAAAACGCCAGCGCCGCATCCAGCTCACGAACGACAATCGCAATGTGATGGAGAGAATGGGACATGGGTGCTCCTTTCGAGTGTGCAAGTATGCAAGTGTGCAAGTATGCAAGTATGCAAGTATGCAAGCGATTAGCGATCAACGATGCACCAGGACGTAGCGGCCACGGGTGGAGGGGGAGGTAGCGGTGTACAGGTAGGTGGCCGGGCCAACGATGACGAGATCGGCGTGGCCGATGCCGTGGCCATAGATGCCCCAGTCAAAAGTCGCCATGACCGGATTGCCGGGGTACTTTTCCCACGGTCCGTCGATGGCCGGGCCGACGCTGCGGGCAAAGCCCAGGGCGTACTGGTCGTCGACGACGACGGGATTGCTGGGGCCGCGCACGCCCTCATAGGCCATGTAATAGTGGTCGCCCACGCGCACCACGTCCGCCGACGAGATCGTGCGGAACTCGAAATAGGGATAAGCGTCAGCGCCGAGGGCATCGAGCGGACCATAGCCCAGCCCGGCGCCAAAGAGCGGATTCGACGCGCACAGGCGCAGCCCGCCCGCCCCGGCGTTCCTGTCCCCCCGCAGACACCCCATGTGGCCGGGGTCGCGCCCCCTGCCGCCAAAGACATAGAGCGTGCTACCCTCGACATAGATACCCGGCGGCGCACCGATCAGGCAGTTGCCGTACTCCCGTTCGTCGTAGATGTTGGGATGGTCGCCGATCTGAGCGGCAGGGGGACAGGCATCCGGTTCGGCGTTCCACTGACCGGTGCCCGGCACGTGCGCCTCGGCCGACCAGTTCAGCCCGTCAGCGGAAGTGCGCATATAGGTGCCGGCACCCCACTCGTAGACGATATAGGCCCGGTCAGCGTCGAAAAAGACGCGCGGGTACTGTTGCTGGTTGGTGTGGTCGGCTGCCGTGCAGGGACAGGACTGGCAGGGGAAGAGACAACGCGGCTCTTCCAGAGCAAAAGTCAGCCCTCCGTCGTGGCTCTTCCACAGCGTCACGCAGCCGGGGAAGGGCGCGGGGTCGCCGCAGCGGTCAACCACCCCGGCCGACTGGCCGCTGGCGTGGAGGTAGGACCAGAACTCACCGCCGCCGCGGTAGACCGTATCCGATTCGCCAACCGGCAGGCCGACGTCATAGACTTCGAGCACCCACTCGGCAGCGCCGGACCAGAATTCGTCGAGCGTGGCGAAGGTGCGGCCGGGTGG
>DAOTYD010000189.1:0-35737 GCA_034435295.1 Anaerolineae bacterium
TTTGTGCGAGCAGGACCATCACATCGGCTATGTGGTCATGCGCAACATCGCCCGCGACCTGTCTTTCAAGCTGCGCCATCGCAACCTGCCGCGGGGCGCGTGAGGGGAGGTGACCGATGATCTACAAGATCAGCTACGTCGTGCTGGGCGGGAGCCACCCCGGAGCGATCGTCAACCGCGACACGCCGCCGCAGGTGGGCGAGGTGATCCAGCTCAACGGCAACGAGTACCAGGTCGTCAGCGTCACCGACCTGATCCCGCCGCAGGGCGACTTTGCCTACCTGCACGTCACCCTGCGGCCGCGCTGACAGGTAAACCAGAAGCCGCGATTCGCATAATTTGCCGCTCTGTGTTATACTCTGGACGCGTAATCCAGAGGAGGTCGAGATGAAGCTACGCGAAGTGCTGGAAGCCATCGATGGCAAGGTCATCACCAAGGACGCGGATTTGGACCTCGAGGTGCAGATGGGTTGCGGGGCAGACCTGATGAGCGACGTGCTCGCCTTTACCCATGACGGGACGCTGCTCCTTTCTGGCCTGACCAATCCCCAGGTTGTGCGGACGGCTGAGATGGCAGGTATTGTCGCCATTGTCTTTGTCCGCAGCAAAGTCCCTCCGGCGGAGACCATTGCTCTGGCCGAGGAAAAAGGCATCCCCCTGCTGGCCTCCCGCTACACCATGTTCGAGACCTGCGGGCGTCTCTACCGCGCGGGCCTGCCCAGTTGTGGTGTCTTTGAGTCCAGCCTGAAACGTTGGCAAGAGTTTTTCGACAGATAACTCATGTCCTCGACGCCTCCCCAGCCCAGCCAGCGGGAGTTCACCAAACTCCAGGAACTTGCTTACGCGCTCAAGATCGGGGATGTGATGACCAGCCCGGTGATCACGGTCACGCCCGAGACGACGATCGCCGAGTTCCGCCACATCCTGCGCACGAACCGCATCTCTGGCACGCCCGTGGTTCACAAAGGGCGGCTGGTAGGCATCATCAGTATCGAAGACCTGATCAGGGCGCTGGCGGATGGCCAGATGGAAGCACGGGTGGCGGTCAAGATGACACCCAACCCTGTGACGCTGCGCGCCGACCTGCCCCTCGTTCACGCCATCGAAAAGTTCAGCCAGTTGTCCTACGGGCGCTTCCCGGTGGTCGACGAAAAAGGAAACCTGGTCGGCATCATTGTCCCCCAAGACATCATCCGTGCTTTGCTGCACCACCTGGAACGGGAGTATCACGAGGAGGAAAAAGAACGCTGCTACCGCGCCAGCCATCTCTTCGACGACCTGGTCGCCGACAGCGTGACGCTCGTCTTGCGCTACAAGGTGAAGGGGCGCGATCTCAGCCGCGCTGGCGAGGCTTCCAGCTCCCTGCGCACGACGCTCTCCCGGCTGAGTATTGCCCCCCGCCTGGTACGGCGCGCCGCGATCGCCTGTTACGAGGCCGAGATGAACATCGTGCTCTATGCCGACGAGGGGGAGATCACCGCCGAAGTGCATCCCTCCCGCGTCCGCCTCATCTTTTCCGACCGCGGCCCTGGCATTCCCGACATCGAACTGGCCATGAAGCCCGGCTACTCCACCGCGCCTGAATGGGTGCGCGAGTTGGGCTTTGGCGCGGGGATGGGACTGCCCAACATCAAGAGCTGCGCCGACGAAATGAAGCTCGAATCCACAGTGGGCGTGGGCACCCGCCTGGAAGTTTGTATCAATTTGCCCTAGCGATTCCATAATCACACTTTTCGAGGAGGTAATTGCATGCGTTTGCGGATCCTGCCCAAAACCGAGATTCCGCCTATGGTGCGGGCGCTGCAGGCCGACTATCGTGTGATAGGACCAAAGGCCAAAGGCCCCCAGTTCGTCTTTGCGCCCATCGACGACCCGGCCGAGCTGCGCCTGGACTATAACATCACCATTCTGCCTCCCAAGGTGGCCCTTCAGCCGCCCGAGGAGCGCGTCGTGACCATCGACCTGCGCGGCGAACCGGCAGTGCAGCCGGTGATCGAGGCCGTGCCGACGGTCATCCTGGGTGCCCACACCTGCGACCTCCACGCCCTGCGCCTGCTCGACCAGGCCTTTGCCAACGATTACCCCGACGCGCACTACCTGGAACGGCGCAAGCAGACGCTCATCGTCAGCATCGAGTGCCTCTCGCCCTGCGACGAGCATTCGTTCTGCAAGGACATGGGCACCCTGACGGCAGAGAGCGGCTATGACCTGCATCTGACCGACATCGGCGATGCGTACACGGTCCACGTGGGCAGCGAGGCCGGCGAGAGGCTGCTGGAAAAGTATCTCAACAGCCGCGCCGCGGTCGATGCCGACGTCCGCCGCCTCAACGATGCGCTCAGCGCCAAGTGGCCCCGCTTCACCTACCGCCTCACCTTCGACGCCGCCGAGCTGCCAACGATCCTGGCCCGCGCCTACGACCACCCCATCTGGAAGGAACTGGGCGAGCGCTGCCTGGCCTGCGCCTCCTGTACTAACGTCTGCCCCACCTGCTACTGCTTCAACATGATCGACTCGATGGCGCTGACTCAAGACCAGGCTGAGCGCATCCGCCGCTGGGACTCGTGCCAGTTGGACGAGTTTGCCCGCGTCGCCGGGGGCGAGAACTTTCGCGAGGCCCGCGCCGCCCGCCAGCGACATCGCTTCTTCCGCAAGGGCAAGTGGCTCAGCGAGCGCTTCGAGGGCGTGAGGGGCTGCGTCGGCTGTGGGCGCTGCATCCGCGCCTGCGTGGCCAAGATCAACATCGTCGATACGTTCAACGCCATCAAGACAGCGTAGGAGGGACAAAAGATGACGGACACCTCGATTTACGCCCCAGCGATGGCCCGCCTGGTCAACGTGCGCCCGTTGACGGAGCTGGAAAAGCTCTTTACGATCGAACTGCCGGGGGGGCAGAGCCTGGGTCACGACCCCGGTCAATTCGTGATGCTGGCCATCCCCGGCGTGGGCGAAGCGCCCATCTCGATCACCTCTTCGCCCAGCCGCTCCAACGGCACGTTCGAACTGTGCGTGCGGCGGGTGGGAGACGTGACCCAGGCCCTGCACCGGCTGGAGGCGGGCGCCCGCGTGGGCATCCGTGGCCCCTTCGGGCACGGCTTTCCGCTGCAACCGATGCGGGGCAAGGACCTGCTCTTTGCGCCGGGCGGGCTGGGGCTGGCCCCCCTGCGCTCGCTGATCAACCAGGTGCTCGACGAGCGCAGCTCGTTTGGACGGGTGATCATCCTCTACGGCGCCAAACGCCCGGCCGAGCTGCTCTTCCGCGACGAGCTGGACGAGTGGGCCGCCCGCGATGACGTCGAGTTCCACGTCACCGTCGACCGCGGCGACGAAAGCTGGAAGGGCAACGTCGGCGTGATCACCACGCTCTTCCCCAAGGTCACCGTCGACCCGCGCAACACGGTCGCTGTGACCTGCGGCCCGCCCATTATGTACCGCTTTGTGCTGATGGAAATGCTGGGCAAGGGCATCCCCGAAACCCAGATTTACCTCTCGCTGGAGCGGCGGATGAAGTGCGGCGTGGGTAAGTGCGGCCACTGCCAGATCAACGACCTCTATTGCTGCCAGAACGGCCCGGTCTTTACCTACGCCCAGATCAAGAACATCCCGGAGGCACTGTGATGGCAAAGCCCAAGGTCGCCTTTTTCGATTTTGCCTGCTGCGAGGGCTGCCAGTTGACGGTGGTCGACTCGCTGCAAGACCACGTCGAGCTGCTGGACGCGGTCGAGATTGTCAATTTCCGCGAGGCCATCTCGCGCCAGGACGACGATTACCTGATCGCCTTTGTCGAAGGCTCGATCACCCGCCCGCAGGACGAGGAACGGCTCAAGCGCATCCGCCAGCAGGCCGCCATCGTCGTCGCCCTGGGCGCCTGCGCGCACACGGCAGGGGTCAACGCGCTCAAGAACCTCCACCCCCTCGAGGACGTCCGCCGCTGGGTCTATGGCGACAAGGCGGAGTGGTATGACACCTACGCCGCCCGCCCCATCAGCGCGGTGGTGCCGGTCGATTTCGTCATCCCCGGCTGCCCCATCGACCGCGATGAGTTCATCGAGGTCGTCAAGGCGCTGCTGGTGGGCAAAAAGCCGCCCATCCCCGATTATCCCGTCTGTGTCGAGTGCAAGCTGCGGGGCAACGTCTGCATGTTCCACATCGGCAAGACGTGCCTGGGGCCGGTCACGCGCGCCGGCTGCAAGGCCATCTGCCCCACCCATGGCGACGGCTGTGAAGGCTGCCGCGGCCTGATCCCGCACCCCAACGAGAACGCGATGAAGGACGTGCTGGCCGAGGCCGGCCTGACGGTCGAGGCCATTTTGAGCCGCTTTACGATGTTCAACGCGTACCGCGAGTCGGAGGTTGTAGAATGAGCCAGGTAGATGTCAATATCCACGTCCATCACCTCACCCGCGTCGAAGGCCACGGTGACATTGTCGTCGACGTGAAGAACGGGGAGATCAAAACGTGCCGCTTCGAGGTGGTCGAGGCGCCGCGCTTTTTCGAGGCCTTTGTGCGCGGGCGGCCCTACTCGGAACTCAGCCACATCACCTCGCGCATCTGCGGCATCTGCTCGGTAGGCCACTCTACCGCCAGCCTGGAGGCGACGGAAAAGGCGCTGGGGGTGCAGCTCACCGAACAGGCCCGCCTGCTGCGCAAGCTCATCTTTCACGGCGAGATCATCGACAGCCACGTGCTGCACACCTACTACCTGGTCGCCCCCGACTTTTTCGGCGCCCACAGCGTCATCCCGCTGGTCGAGACGCACCGCGACGTGGTGCTGCGGGCGCTGCGCATCAAGAAACTCTCTGGCGACCTCTGCGCCATGGTCGGCGGGCGGCACACCCACCCCTGCGCCATGACCGTCGGCGGCTTTACCCACACGCCAGGGGAAAAAGAGCTGCGGGCGATGCAGGCGCGGCTGATCGAAGCCCGCGCCGATATGGACGAGACGGTGGCGCTCTTTGCCACGCTGCCCTGGCCCGCCTTTGAGCGCGAGACCGAGTATGTCAGCCTGAGCAAGCCGGACGAGTATGCCTTCATCGGCGGCCAGATCAAGACGACGGACGGCTTTATCTACCCCATCGAGGAGTACCAGAAGGTGACCAACGAGTGGTGCGTGCCGTTCTCGACCGCCAAGTGGGCCCGCCACAACCGCGAGTCGTACATGGTGGGCGCCCTGGCCCGTTTCAACAACAACTATGAGCAGCTCCACCCACGGGCCAAAGAAGCGGCGGCCAAACTGGGGATGAAGCCCCTGGTCACCAATCCCTTCCTCAACAGCGCGGCCCAGGTGATCGAGATGGTGCACTCGGTCGAAGATTCGATCCGCATCATCGATGAGCTGTTGACGCGCGGCGTCAAGCCCGAAGCCCCTGCACCCCATCAGGTCAAGGCGTGCGAGGGGGTCGGCTCGTGCGACGTGCCGCGCGGCATACTCTTCCACCATTACGTCTATGACGACAACGGCATCTGCGTCCGCGCCAACTGCATCATCCCCACCAACCAGAACTGGGCCAACGTCAACGCCGACATGCAGGCCTTCCTGCCGCAGATTCTGGACAGGCCGCAGGACGAGATCCGCCACCTGCTGGAGATGCTCGTGCGCGCCTATGACCCCTGCATCTCCTGCTCGACGCACTTTTTGAACGTGACATTCGTGTAAAAGCCGCGTATCGACACGCGACACGCAACACGCGACATGCAATACGCCATCATCGGCCTGGGTAACCCCCTGCGCGGCGACGACGGGGTGGGCCCCCACCTGGTCGAGCTGCTGCAACGCCGTGGCCTGCCGGAGGGCGTGACGGCAATCGATGGGGGAACAGGAGGCATCGGTTTGCTGGAACTGCTGGCGGGGTGGGAGCGCGTCGTCCTGGTCGACGCCGCCGAGGTAGGTTGCGCGCCGGGCCAGTTCGTGCGCTTCACCCCTGACCAGGCGCGCTGGGACGAGACGCAGGACATGGCCTCGCTGCACCAGGCCGGCCTGGCCGAAGTGCTGGCCCTGGCCCGCGCCTTGCAGCGTCCCCTGCCGCCCATGGTCATCTTTGGCGTGCAGCCGGAACGGCTCGACTGGGGCGAAGGGCTCAGCCCGGCGGTCGAAGCGGCGCTCCCCGCCCTGGCCGATGCCGTGCTCGCCGCCATCGACGAACAACCATAAGCGATACGCGATACGCGATGCGCGATACGCGATGAGGAGAGGAAAATGAACAAAATTCTGATTATCGAAGACGACCCCGATATGGTCGTCGCCTTGCGCCTGCCCCTGGAAGCCAACGGCTATCAAGTCTTTACCGCTTCGTCGGGTGAAGAGGGGCTGCAAAAAGTCGTCGAGATCGAGCCTGACCTGATCATCCTGGACGTGATGATGGAGACGACAACGGCAGGCTTCCAGGTCTCGCTACAACTGCGCAGCCCCAGCCCCGACTCGCCCTACGCCGCCTATCGCCATATCCCCATCCTCATCCTGACCGCCATCCACACCACGACCTCGCTGCGTTTCGGGCCGGACGAAGCCTACCTGCCGGTGAACGACTTTTTGGACAAACCGGTTGACCCGGACACCCTTCTGACCAAGGTGCGGGCATTGATGGGGGAGGCACAGAGCTAGGGGCAGCGCGGTTCCACAGGCTGCCCAGGCTTCCTCAGGAGCCAAATCGGTGGACTCGAAATCGATCCTGGAGCGCCTGGCAGCAACAGCAGCACGGTCCCTTCCTGCGGAGGGGGCAGCAGTCCTCTTGCCGGCTACGGCGGAGGGCTGTCCTGTTGTTGGGGCCGTGTACGGCGTCGCTGCGGACGATGTGAAGGTGCTGGCGGACTGGGCCAATCTGGGCCTCCAGCCATTCGTCGTCGAAGAAAGCAGCGCCAGCGCCTTGCCGCCTGGCTTTGTGACGGCAATGGCCGCGCTGCTGGGGAGCGCCTCGTGTCCCCTCGGCGCGCTCCAGGTCTATGGCGCCCCTCCTCGTCAGTTTGGACCGCTCGATGCGGAGCGATTGCAGGCCCTGGCCGAGCTGGGGACCGTGGCGCTGGAGCTGGCCCGGCGCACTGCCGAGATGGAGCAGCTCGAAGCCACCAAGTCTCAGTTCATCCATGTGGCCACGCACGAGCTGCGTTCACCGGTTGCTGTTGCCCAGTCGCTGGTGCGGATGGTGCTCAAAGGCTACGCCGGCCCCCTTTCTGACCAACACCGCGAAATCTTTGGCCGCATCGCCGGGCGGCTGGATTTTTTGGAAAACCTGGTCAACGACCTGCTGGCGCTGGCCGCCACCCGCTCGCCGGCGCTGGCGGAGGAAACAGGCCCGGTGGCCGTCAACGCCTCGCTGGGACGGGTGGCGCTTCTCCTCATGCCTCAGGCAGAGGAAAAGGGCATCACGCTGACGCACATCGCCTGCTGCGAAGAGATGGTCGTGCGCGCAACGGAGGACGGGCTGGACCGCATTTTCGTCAACCTGGTGAACAATGCGATCAAGTACACGCCGTCTGGCGGGCGGGTGACGATCTCGCTGCGGCCGCTAGATGACCATGTGCAGGTGCAGATCGCCGACACCGGCATCGGCATTCCCGCCGAGGCGCTGCCCCATCTGTTCCAGGAGTTCTACCGCGCCCCGAACGCGCGCAGCAGCGGCATCGTCGGCACGGGCCTGGGGCTGGTCACGGTCAAAGAACTGGTGGAACAGTACGGCGGGCGCATAGAGGTCGAAAGCACCGAGGGCGTGGGCACGGTCTTTACCGTGACCTTTCCCAGGACCCAGATTTTGAATTGAAACCGGCATGCAGTGACCGCCTGTGTCGCATTTGTTCTCTGCCGAGTTATTCGTATAATGAGGTCATTGCCCATCTGACGAGCCGGGGGAACGCAGATACACGCTGACGCGCGCTGATTGCCGTCGGGTCTGCTCTGACCGGCGTTCCATTGCTCTGCGCTTGAGCCGTTACATCAAAAGAGCGTTGTCGAAAAGGGGGAAACGTGCCAATCGATCGATCGCTGACCAAGGAACTGTGCGAGCTTGCTCGCGGCTTGCTGGAGAGCGGCCAGGTCGAGTGTGTCATTGGCTACGAGGCGGCCCCGCGCGGCGGCGCGCGCCCGCTGTTCGCCTATAGCCCCGCCGATGCCAGCCGGCTGATCTGGTCTACCCGCTGCGTGCACAACCTGACCACCTACCTGCACGACAAGAAAAAGCCGCGCCGTCGCGGGGAAGAGCCGCCGCGCGTCGCCGTGGTGGTCAAACCGTGCGACAGCCGCACGATCAACGTCCTCCTGGCCGAAGGACAGATCGAACGCCAGCGCATCACCGTCATCGGCATGGCCTGTCCGGGCATGGAGGACGAGACGGGCCAGCCGCTGGCGCACTGCACCACCTGCGGCGACCGCGTGCCGCTGGTCTATGACTTGCTGCTGGGCCAGCCGCCCCAGGTGACGCCGGCCACAGACGACTATGCCGACCTGGCGCAGATCGAGGCGTTGCCGCCGGCCGAGCGGCTGGCCTTCTGGCTGCGCCAGTTCGACCGCTGCATCCGCTGCTACGCCTGCCGCCAGGTCTGCCCCGGCTGCTACTGCACCACCTGCATGTTCGAGCGCGACGATGGGCTGTGGGTCGACATGGGCATCGAGCTGCCGCAAAAGTACCTCTTCCACCTGGGGCGCGCCTTCCACCTTGCCGGCCGCTGTGTTGCCTGCGACGAGTGCGAACGGGTCTGCCCGATGGGCCTGCCGCTGCGCCTGCTCAACCGCGAGCTGGCCCGCGAGGTCGAAAGGCTCTACGGCCACCGCGCCGGGCAAGAAGAGGCGCTGTCGCCGCTGCTGTTCGAGTTGGGCGAAGAAGGATCGCCGATCTAGTTGCAAGGAGCACGCATGCGCATTGCCACTCTGTCCAATATCAAAAGCTGGCTCGACCGTCTGGCCCAGCAGGCCGATCTGGTCGCGCCGCGTGACGTCGACGGCCACGTGCTCTACCGGCCGGTGAGCTCGGCCGCCGAGGTGCTTTTCGAATACGAGCGCCCCGAACTGTCGGCCAAAGACTACCTCTTCCCGGCCACCGAGGTGCTGCTGCGCGTCGAGCAGGAGGGCAAAGAGGTGAGCATCGAAGAGGTCCTGCCGCAGCGGCCACAGGTCATCTTTGGCCTGCGCCCCTGCGACGCCCATGGCCTGGCCGCCATCGACGCCCTCTTTCTCAACCAGCAGCCGCAAGACCGCTACTACCAGCAGCGGCGAGAACGCACCACGCTGGTCGGCATGGCCTGCCCCAAGATGTGGGATGGCTGTTTCTGCGTCTCGGTCGGCGGCGGGCCGACCGACCGCAGCCACCTGGACGTGCTGCTGACGCCGGTCGAAGGCGGCTTTGCCGTCGATACGGTCACGCCCAAAGGCGCCGGCGTTCTGGCCGGCCTGGAAATGACCTCGGTCGAAGGCCAGCCGCCGGCGGTCGAGGAATATGCCAGGCCGGTGCCCGTCGCGTCGCCCGACCAGTGGCGCGCGCGCTTCAAGCACGATCTGTGGATGCGCCACGGCGAACGCTGCCTGAGCTGCCGCATCTGCACCTACGTCTGCCCCACCTGCCGCTGCTTCGACGTCACCGACCGCGTCGTCGACGTCCAGGCGGGCCGGACGCGCATCGAGCGCATCCGCGCCTGGGACGCCTGCACCAGCACCAACTATCGCCGCGCCGCCGGCGGCCACAACTCGCGGCCGACCAAAGCCGACCGCATCCGCAACCGCTTTCTGTGCAAGTTCTGCTACTACCCCCAGGACTTTGGCCCGCTGGGCTGCGTCGGCTGTGGGCGCTGCGTCGTCAGTTGCCCGGTCGATATCGACATCACCGAGATCATGAGAGAAGTGGCAGAACGATAGGTGTTGTTGGAGTAAAGGTGCTCGTAGAGGAGCTGGAAGGAGGCCCATGACGGTATCTGCAAATCCCATGCGCCCTTATCTGGGCCGGCTGACCCAGGTGCGCCAGTTGGCCACGGGGATCAAGTTTTTCCAGGTCGAACTGACCGAGGCGGAGGGGAGGGCCGCCTTTGCAGATTACAAGCCGGGACAGTTCGCCTTTCTCTCCGCCTTTGGCGCGGGCGAGGCGCCGTTTGGCATCTGCTCGACGCCCCGCCGTGGCCCCTATCTGGAATTTGCCGTGCAAGAGATCGGCCACGTCACCCACACGCTGCACAACCTGGAGGTCGGCGATCCGGTGGGCGTGCGCGGGCCGCTGGGCAACTGCTTCCCCATGCAGCAGCTCCAGGGCCGCAACATCGTCATCCTCGGCGGCGGCATCGGCGGCGCGCCGCTGCGCCCGGTCATCCACACCATCCTCGACAACCGCGCCGCTTATGGCCACATGACCATCCTCTGGGCCGCCCGCAGCCCGGACCTGCTGGTCTTTACCGAAGAGTTCGACGACTGGCGCGCCGACTGGGCCACCGAGCTGCACGTCACGGTCGACCAGGGCAACGAGGGGTGGAGCGGCAACGTCGGCCTGATCACACACCTGTTGGAACGGGTCTCGCCGTCGACGGAGAACGCCGTCACCATCACCTGCGGCCCGCCGATCATGATCCACTTTGTCTTTCTGACGCTGAAAAAGCTGGGCTTTGCCCCCGAGCAGATGCTGACCACACTCGAGGCGCGCATGCACTGCGGCATCGGCAAGTGCGGCCGCTGCAACCTGGGCGAAAAGTTCATCTGCACCGACGGGCCGGTCTTTTGGCAACACGAGATCAGCGGTTTTCTGGAAGGATTCCTGTAGGGGGGAGGTGCTCGATGAGAATTGGCGTCTATGTCTGCCACTGTGGAAGCAACATCGCGGGCGTGGTCGATTGCCCACAGACCGCGCGCTGGGCCGCCAGCCTGCCCGATGTAGTCATCGCCCGCGACTATCGCTTTATGTGCTCCAGCCCGGGCCAGGAGCTGATCCAGGAGGACATCCGGACGCTGGGGCTGGATCGCGTGGTCGTGGCGGCCTGCACGCCGCGCATGCACGAGCCGACCTTCCAGCGAGCCGTCAGCGCGGCGGGGTTGAATCCCTATTTTTTCGAGCAGGCCAACATCCGCGAACAGTGCGCCTGGGTGCATGACAATGCGGAGGAAGCGACGCGCAAGGCCATGGCCCTGGTCGAAGCGGCGGTGCTGCGCGTGCGCCATCATCAGCCGCTCACGGTCAACAAGGTGCCCATCCAGCCGGCCACCCTCGTCGTCGGCGGCGGCATCACCGGCATCCAGGCCGCCCTGGAACTGGCCAATGCGAACTATCCGGTCTATCTGGTCGAGCGGGAACCCTCCATCGGCGGGCGCATGGCCCAACTGGACGAGACGTTCCCAACGCTCGACTGTAGCGCCTGAATTCTCGGGCCCAAGATGATGGATGTCGGTCGACATCCCAACATTACGCTCCTGACCTATAGCGAGGTCGAATCGGTATCGGGCTATGTGGGCAACTTTACCGTGCGCATCCGTCAGCGAGCGCGCTCGGTGGATCCGGCCAAGTGCACCGGCTGCGGACTGTGCCAGGAAAAGTGCCCGCGCAAGGTGGTCGACACGGCCTATGAGGTTGGGATGGGCAAGCGCAAGGCGATCTATCGCCCCTTTGCCCAGGCTGTGCCCAACGTGCCGGTGATCGACCGCGAGAACTGCACCTTTTTCACCAAGGGCAAATGCCAGCTCTGCCAAAAGGTCTGCCCCACCGGGGCCATCGATTATACGCAAGAGGACGCCCTGATCGACGTGCAGGTGGGCAATGTCATCCTGGCCACCGGCTATGATCCGTTCGACGCCGCGCGCATCTCGTCCTACGGCTATGGCCGCTATCCCAACGTCTTTACCAGCCTGGAGGTGGAGCGCATGCTCAGCGGCGCCGGCCCCACCGGCGGGCACGTCGTCCTGCGCGATGGCGAGACCCAACCAGAGAGCATTGCCATCATCCACTGCGTCGGCAGCCGCGACGAAAACTATCACGCCTATTGCTCCAAGGTCTGCTGCATGTATTCGCTCAAACTCTCCCACCTGGTGCGCGCCAAGACCGGGGCGCGGGTCTATGAGTGTTATATCGACATGCGCAGCGGCGGCAAGGCCTATGAAGAGTTCTACAAGCGGCTGCAAGAAGAAGGCGTCGTCTTCATCAACGGCCGCCCCTCCGAAATCCTGTCGGAGGGTGGCAAGCTGGCGGTCTATGTGGAGGACAAGTCGCTGGGGCGGCAGATGCGCCTGCCGGTCGACATGGTCATTCTCAGCGTCGGCCTGGAGCCGCGCCACGACGCCCCCCAGGTGGCGCACAAGTTCGGCATCAGCGTCGACAGCGACGGCTGGTTCCGCGAAAAGCACCCCAAGCTCGACCCCGTGGCGACCATGACCGAGGGCGTCTTTATCGCCGGCTGCGCCCAGGGCCCGCGCGACATCCCCGAATCGGTAGCCCAGGGCAGCGCAGCAGCGGCGCGGATTCTTTCCATCATCCGCCAGGAAGAGGTGGCCGTCGAGCCGGTCACAGCGGTCGTGAACGAGATGATGTGCGTGGGCTGCCACCAGTGCATTTCGACCTGCCCGTACACGGCGATCGAGTTCCTGGCCGAGCGCGGCGTGGCCCATGTGGTCGAGGTGTTGTGCAAGGGCTGCGGCACCTGCACGGCGACCTGCCCCTCCAAGGCCATCTCGCTGCGCCATTTCGACGACCGCCAGTTGCTCGCCGAGATGATGGGCGTGCTCTACGCCATGCGCCGCCAGGAACAGGAGGTATCAGCAGAGGAGTAAGTTGCCCAATTGGTACTTTTGTGGTACAACCTGTCTGGCGCGGTGAGGGAGGCAAAATGGCCTACGAACCCAAGATCGTCGGTTTTCTCTGTAACTGGTGCAGCTACGCCGGGGCCGACCTGGCGGGAGGCAGCCGGCTGAAATACCCCTCCAATCTCAAGATCGTCCGCGTGCCCTGTTCGGGGCGGGTGGCGCCAGAGATGGTCATGCGCGCCTTCCGCGAGGGCGCCGACGGGGTGATGGTGTTGGGCTGTCACATCGGTGACTGTCACTATAGCACCGGCAATCACCGCACCGCCCGGCGCATGCCGGTACTGCAAGCATTCCTGACCTTCACCGGCATCGAGCCAGAGCGGTTTCTGGTCAAATGGGTCTCTTCGTCAGAGGCCGGCCTGTTTGCCGAGACCGTGTGCGAGTTTACGGAAAAGCTGCGCAACCTGCCACCGTTGCAGGAAGTAATGAATCTATCCAGATAAGGAGGCGACAATGAATATCAGAGGTTTCGAGTTTCCCGACGACCTGTACTATGATGCCAAGCATGGTTGGGCACGGGTGGAGGGCGACAGCGTCGTCCAGGGAATGACCGATTTCGGGCAAAAGATCGCCCAGGAGATCGTCTTTGTCGAAGTTCCCCGCCCCGGCCGCGAAGTGACCCAGGGCGACACGTTCATGTCGCTCGAGTCAGGCAAATGGGTGGGCCGCATCCCGGCCATGGTCAGCGGCGTGATCGAGGCCGTCAACGAGGAGCTGGAATGGGAACCGACCCTGATCAACGAGGCGCCCTTCGAGGGCGGCTGGCTGGTCAAGATCAAGATGGCCAACCCCGCCGAGCTGAACAATCTGTGGCGCTCCGACTCGCCCGAACTCAAGGCCCTCATCGAAGAAGAGGCGGACAAGTACGCCGAGTTTCTCTAAACCTTCCTTACGCATACGGTGGGGGTGCCCTCGCCGCGTGTCCGGCAGGCGAATGAGGCGAGGGCGCCCCTGGTCTGTCCCTTTGCGCTGGAACCTTTCGATTCTGGAGAACCGTCTATGGCTCAACTCACGCGACGCGCTTTTCTCAAACTGGCGGCGGCGACAGCCGCCGCTGGCGGGTTGTACAAACTGGGCATGATCCGCCTGGATTCGCTGGCGGCGCCGGAAGCCGCCCTGCCCGGCCCCGTCGCCGACCGGCGGCTATTGGGCACCTGCCACCTCTGCGCGGGCGGGTGCGGCCTTTCCGGCCGCATCGTCGATGGCCGCCTGATCAAGCTGGATGGCAACCCCTTCCACCCCAACAACCAGGGCAAGCTCTGCCCCAAGGGGCAGGCGGGTCAACAGGTGCTCTATGACCCCGACCGTCTCAAGGGGCCGATGCGCCGCGTGGAGGGCGGCTGGCAGCAGGTCTCGTGGGACGAGGCGCTGAGCGAAATTGCCGACGCGCTGCGCGGTCTGCGCGCCAGCGGCCATCCGGAGCGGCTGGCTTTTCTGCACGACGGCAAGCGCGGGCCGACGAGCGACCTGATTGCCCGCTTCTGCCGCGCCTTTGGCACCCCCAACGACCTCCACGCGCCGCGCCACAGCGCCGATGGGACGGGGTTGGCCCATTGGGTCAGCCAGGGCTGGAACGACCACGCCGCCTATGACTGGGAGAACACTGACTATTTTCTCTGCTTCGGCGGGGCGTTTCTGGAAGCCTGGCAGCCGCTGACCCGCCAACTGCGCGCCTATGCCCGCATGCGCCGTGGACGGCCCGGCCGACGGGCCAGGATCGTGCAGATCGAGCCGCGCGCCTCGGTGACCGCGACCAAAGCCGACGAGTGGATCCCGATCCGGCCCGGCACGGAGGGCGCGCTGGCCCTCGGCATCGCCCACGTCATCATCCGCGAGGGGCTCTACGACGCGGACTTTGTGGCCGAACACGTCTTTGGCTTTGACGACTGGAGCGACCAGGCCGGCCAGCAGCACATGGGCTTTCGCAGCCTGGTGCTGCGCGACTATTCGCCTGGCCAGGTGGCGCAGATCACCGGCGTGCCCGCCGAGACCATCCGCCGGCTGGCCCGCGAGTTTGCCGCCGCCCGCCCGGCCGCCGTCGCCGCCGGCGACGTCGGCGGCTATACCAACAGCCTCTACAGCCAGTGGGCCATCCACGCCCTCAACGCCCTGGTCGGCTCCATCGACGCGCCAGGCGGGGTGCTGCGGCAGGTCGAGCCGCCGCTGGCGCCCTGGCCAGAGGTCGTGCCGGACGAGATTGCCGCGCGCGGGCTGGCCCAGCCGCGCGTCGACGGCGCAGGCGGCCCAGGAGCCCCCCTGGCGGAGCACGCCCCGCACAGGCGGACGGAGGAGCCGGAGGCGCCATGGCCTGTCGACGTTCTTTTCCTCTACCACAGCAACCCCCTCTACGACGACCCGCCCGGGGTCGGCTGGGCGGAACGGCTGGCCAACACGCGCCTGGTGGTCAGCTTCTCTCCCTATCTGGACGAGACCAGCGCGCTTGCCGACCTGCTGCTGCCGGACTGCACCTATCTGGAAAAGTGGTTCCTCGAGCCGCTGGAGCCCAGCCTGGGCTATCCGGCGGTCGGCCTGGGGCGGCCGCTGGTGGAGCCGCTCTATGACACGCGCAACACCGGCGACGTGCTCATCCAGTTGGCGCGGGCGCTGGGCGACCCCATCGCCGCGGCATTCCCCTGGCCCCATTTCGTGGCGGCGCTGGAGGAACGGGTGAAGGGTCTCTACCAGAGCGGTCGCGGCCTGCCCACCGCCGAGAGCTGGGAGGCGTTCTGGGCCGAGTTCCAGTCCCGCGCGGTCTGGTACGACCCCCAGTACGAGTTCGGCCAGTGGGAGCGCGTGCTGGCGACGCCGTCGGGCAGGTTCGAGCTGGCCTCGCCGCAGCTCAAGGCACGGCTGGAGGCGGTAGGGCTGCGGGTCACAGACCAGGACCTGCTGCCGCACTTTGTGCCGCCAGCTTTCGAGGGCGAGGAAGCTGCTTACCCGTTCACCCTGCGCACGTTCAAGCCGATCACCTATGCCGAACGGTGGAACGGCAACATCCCCTGGCTGCAGGAAATCTATGGCCTGCACGTCCAGGAGCGGTGGGACAGTTGGGTGGAGCTCAACCCAGAGACGGCCCATGAGCTGGGCATCCGCGACGGGGAGCGCGTGCGGGTCGAATCGGTCGCCGGCAGCATTGAGCTGCGGGCGCGGCTGTGGCCCGGCACGCCGCCCGACGTGGTCAGCATCCCGCTGGGGCATGGACGCGCCGCTGGCGGGCGCTGGAGCGAGGGCTTTGGCGCCAATCCCAACGCGCTGCTGGCTGCCCTCGCCGATCCGCTGAGCGGCGAGCTGGCCACCCAGTCCACGCGCGTGCGCATCGTCAAACTCTAGCAGTGTAAGGAGGGAACATGCCCCGTTGGGGAATGGTCATCGACCTGGATAAATGCACCGCCTGCCAGGCCTGCTCGGTGGCCTGCATGGCCGAAAACAACGCGCCGCTCGTCGGGCGTGACGAGTCGCTGCACAACCGCGCCATCACCTGGCACTATGTCCTGCCGGAGGTGGAAGAAGGGGACTATCCGTACTTTCATGCTCGCTTCCTCCCGCGGCCATGCTTTCACTGTGCCGAACCGCCCTGCGTCAAGGTCTGCCCGGTAGGAGCGACCTATGTGGACGAGGAAGGGCTGGTGCTGGTCAATTACGACCGCTGTATCGGCTGCAAGTACTGCGTGACGAGCTGTCCCTACGGCGTGCGCTACGTCAACTGGCGGCACTATCACTGGCCGGAGCCGATGGAACAATATCTCAATCCGGAGGTCCCGCTGCGGCCCGAAGGCGTGGTCGAAAAGTGTACCTTTTGCATTCACCGCCTGCGCCGCGCTCAGGAGGAAGCCGCGGCCCAGGGCCGCCAGTTGACCGATGCCGAGCTGGTGCTACTGCCGGCATGCAACCAGGCCTGCCCGGCCTCGGCGCGCTACTTTGGCGATCTGGACGACCCCGAGAGCACCGTCTCCCGGCTGGCGCGCAACCCGCGGGCCTTCCGCGTGCTGGAGGACCTGGGAACCGAGCCTTGCGTCTATTACCTGGCAGAGGAGAAGAACTAGATGGAGCGGGAGCGATTTGGCAAACACGCTGTACTGTTCGAGCCCCTGCTGCACACCCGGCCCGCCTTCTATCTGGCCGTGGCGATCCTGGTGCTGGTCTTTCTCTGGGGCGCTGTCGCCTATATCTACCAGTTCACCACGGGGCTGGGCGCTACCGGCCTGAACCTGCCGATACCGTGGGGCGTCTATATCATCAACTTTATCTTTTTCATCGCCATCGGCTTTGGTGGGACGCTGACCTCGGCCATCCTGCGCATCTTTAACGCCCAGTGGCGCACGCCCATCACCCGCGCCGCTGAGCTGATCACGGTCTGTGGGGTCATCTTTGGCACGATCAACGTCGTCTTTGCCCTGGCCAAGCCGGAGCGGCTGCTGAACCTCTTTTTCTACATGCGCCCCCGCTCGCCGCTGATCTGGGATGTGACGGCAATCGGCAGCTACCTGGTCTTGAGCCTGATCTACCTCTACCTGCCCATGATCCCCGACATCGCCCGCCTGCGCGACACGTTCCCCCGTCGCAAGCGCTTCTATCGCTTCCTGGCCCTGGGCTGGACCGGTTCGGAAAAGCAGAAAAAGCTGCTGGAGCGGGTGATCGGCCTGCTGGCTGTGCTGATGATCCCTACGGCCGTGGCCGTGCACTCGGTGCTGGCCTGGATCTTTAGCATGACCATTCGCCCGATGTGGCATAGCACCATCTTTGGACCCTACTTTATCATGGGCGCGGTGTTCAGTGGCATCGGCGCGCTGATCGTGGTGATGGCGATCCTGCGGCGGCTGCTGCACCTGGAGGACTATCTCAAGCCGCTGCATTTCAACAACATGGGCATCCTGTTGCTGGTCATGTCGATCGCCTGGCTCTATTTTACCGTCGCTGAATACCTGACCGTCTTTTACGGCAACGAGCACAGCGAGATGGTCGTCTTTTGGGCCAAACTGACCGGCGAGTTTGCGCCCCACTTTTGGGCTCAGGTGCTGACCTGTTTTGTGATTCCTTTTGCCCTGTTGATCTCGCGCCGCACCCGCACCATCGCCGGGACGGTGATCGCCGGCATCTCGGTGGTGATCGGCATGTGGCTGGAGCGCTACCTGATCCTGATCCCTACCCTGGGCCGCCCCATGCTTCCCTACCCGCAGCCCAGCTACACGCCCAACTGGATCGAGTGGTCGGTGATGGCAGCCTGCGTGGCGGCGATCGCGCTGATCTTTGTGATCTTTGCCAAGTTCTTCCCCCTGGTCTCGGTGTGGGAAATCGAGGAAGAAGAAGCCCACGCCGCGGCAGGTGGCCATCAGGAGGCAGTAGCTCCGGCAAAGGGTGAGGCGCTTGCAGATGCCTCTTGAGGCCCATGAACGGGCGCGCGCCCGCAGCGATCTGTACGCCGCCCTGGCCCTGGCCTTCCGCAAGCCCGAAGCATCGTCCGCCGGGGAAGAGGACCGCTCGCTGGCCGACCTGCTGCTGCAGGCGGCGGGCAGGCTGGACAGCGCCCTGGCCGCGCTGGCCGAAAAAGCGGTCGACGCGCTGCGCGTCGACGGCGGCCAGGATGAGGAAGCGCTGCGCACGTTGGAAATCGAATACAACCGCCTGTTCTTCGGGCCGGGCCGCCCGCTGGCCCCACCCTACGAGTCGCTCTATCGCGACGGCGGCGGGCTGGTGATGGGGCCGTCGGCGCAGGCGGTGCAGGCGTGCTACGCCGAGGCCGGCTTTGCCCTGGCGCCCGACCAGCGCGACCTGCCCGACCACGTCGCTGCCGAGTTGGCCTTTATGGCCTGCCTGGCCGCCGAAGAGGCCGCAGCAGAGGGCAAAGAAGCGATGCGCTGGCGGGAGAGGCAAGACGCCTTTCTCGGTCAGCACCTGGCCGCCTGGCTGCCCGCTTTCTGCCAGCGCGTCCGCTCAGCAGCCCGCCATCCTTTCTACCTGGCCCTGGCGGAGCTGGCCGAAGCATTTGTCGAATGGGATGTTGCTCGACGTACACCAAATCGAGGAGCGATGGACGAATGAAGTCAAAGTGGACCTGGATGATCCTTGCGTTGATCTTGCTCGTCATCGTGCCAACGGCGCTGGCTCAGCCGCCAGTGCCCCACAACTTTGAGGAGGACGGCGTCTCGTATGAGGACTGCGTCGCCTGCCACCGCAGCGGGACGGGCGCTGCCCCGCTGCTGGCCGCCGACCACGCCCGCCACGAGAACGCCGACTGCCGCGTCTGCCACGCCACGACCGGCATGCGGACGCCCAATGTCCCTCACCCGGTGGCCGGCTGGCGCGATTGCCGCGGCTGCCACGACCGCTGGGAGAACACCGCCGCCATCGAAATCCCCAACGTCGCCGATTCGGACTATGACCACACGATCTATCGCAACGACGGCTGCCTGAGCTGTCACCCCGTGGCGACGGCCTACTATGACGGCGTGCCGAAAGTGGCCTGCGGCGTCTGCCACCCCGTCAGCGCCGCCGCCGAGACGGTGCACAACAACGCCACAATCTGGGTCGACTGCGTCGACTGCCACCAGGCCGCGGCTGGCTACCCGCACGACCCCCAGGGCATCCAGACGCGGGATGAGGACTGCATCGCCTGCCATCACCTGCGGCAAGGCCACTGGACCTCGGCGCGGCCCGAGACCCGCTACAGCCTGGTCGGGCACATCGCCGAGGGCGACCCCCATGCCCGCTCGGACTGCTCGGCCTGCCATCTGCGGGTGGCTACGGTCGAGCGCGATCCCGTCAGCGGGCGCATCCACGTCGTCCTGCCGGAGATGGAAGAGGGCGTGCCGCCGGACAACCCCGAGCTGGCGATGGTGGGGCGCCAGGTCGACTGCCAGCGCTGTCACGCTTCGGACAACGTCGTGGGCGCGCCAGCCGCCGAACTGCCGCCGCGCAGCGTCCTCTGCCTGGCCTGCCACGACGCCACACCGGTCGTCCGCGACGGCATCTCCTGGGCCGGGCTGGGCATCTTTGGCCTGGGGATGGCAGTGACCGCTTCGATCTGGCTGCGCGGCTCGATCGGCGGGCGCAAGGGCCTCTCCCTGCCCAGGCGCATCTGGCGGCTCTTCCTGGCCCTGCTCGACCTGTTGACCACGCCGCGCCTCTTTGTCTTGATCTGGTCGTTCATCGTCGACGGCCTGCTGCACCGCCGGCTCTTCAAAAAGAGCAAGCTACACTGGCTGACCCACGCCCTGATGTTCTTCGGCATGGCCGGCCGTATGGCAATGGGAGTGTCTACCTGGCTGCTGGCCTGGCTGCTGCCCACCGCTGGCCTGACCCAGATGCTGGTCAACAAGAACGCCCCCGCCGTCGCTCTCTTCTACGAGCTGCTCGGCGTGGCGGTCATCGTCGGCGCGGTGCTGGCGATCATCCGCCGCTATGTGGTCAAGGACAGGCAGTTCATCACCAGCCAGCAGGATACCATCGCCATCGCCCTGCTGGGGGCCATCTTTGTCCTGGGCTTTGTCCTCGAGGGCGTGCGCATCCTGACCACCGACCTGCGGCCTGGGCTGGTCGCCTTTTCCTTCGTCGGTTATCTGATCTCGCTGCTGTTGGGATGGCTCCCCATCGCCTGGGGCGCCGTCTATCCCTGGTTGTGGTACATTCACGCCGGGCTGGTGGCCTTGTTCGTGGCCTATCTGCCGTTCAGCAAGTTCATCCACATCTTGATCGGGCCTGTGGTGGCAGCTTTCAACTCGGCCCTGGAAGCGAGGGTTGCGTAAATGGGCAGGACAATCCAGGCAAAGCGGTTCAGTTTTCGACAACTGGTAGAGCTCGACGCCTGCACGCGCTGCGGCGAGTGCGTCAAGTGGTGTCCGACGTTCCAGCAGAAGGCGGAGCTGGACGAGATCACCCCGCTGCGCAAGATCGAGCGGCTGCGCTCGTTCCTCAAGGCGCAGGCGCTGGGGCCGCTGGCCCCGCTCTTTGGCTACCGGCGCGCCGACGACGAGGTGCTGCAGCTCTTCTCCAGCGGCACCTATGACTGCACGCTGTGCGGACGTTGCGCCGTCGCCTGCCCGGTCAAGATCGACACGCGCCCGCTGTGGATCTCGATGCGCGAGACGCTGGTCGACCAGGGGGTCTACCCCGAAGCGATGACCGCGCTGCGCGAGACGCTCACCACCCGATACAACATCTCCGGCGACGACAACGCCAACCGGCTGATCTGGAGCCAGAACCTGCCCAAGGTGCCGGCGGGCGTCGGCGGCAAGGAGCAGGCCGAGGTCGTCTATTTCGTCGGCTGCGTCTCTTCCTTCTACCCGCAGTCCTACTCGATCCCCCAGAGCATGGTGCAGGTGCTGGAGCACGCTGGGGTCGATTTCCTCACCCTGGGCGGCCAGGAGTGGTGCTGCGGCTTTCCGCTGATGATCGCCGGCATGGGCGACGCGGCGGTGGAGATCGCCCGGCACAACGTCGAGGCGGTGCAGCGCACGGGAGCGAAATACCTGGTGGCCACCTGCCCCTCATGCTACCACACCTGGAAGCACGAGTACGAGCACATGCTCCACCAGCCGCTCGGTTTCGAGGTCCTCCACGCCACCGAACTGCTGGAGCAGATCGTCGACCGGTTGCACTTCCAGCCGCTGGAGGAGACGGTGACCTATCACGACCCGTGCGACCTGGGGCGCACCAGCGGCATCTACGAAGCGCCGCGCAATGTCATCCGCGCCATCCCAGGGGTCAGGTTCGTGGAGATGGAGCATCATCACGAGTACTCGCTCTGCTGTGGCGGCGGCGGCGATGTGGAGATGGCGGACAAGGACCTGTCGGTGGCCGTGGCGACGAGCCGCGTGGCGCAGGCGGCAGCGACCGAGGCCAAAGTCCTGCTTTCGGCCTGCCAGCAGTGTGTGCGCACACTGGCCGGGGCCGCCCGACGCGAAAAGCTGCGCGTCCGCACGATGGACGTGGTGGAGCTGGTGGCGCGGCAGTTGGCAGAGTAGGGCAATAGCCAGGTGGCTTACTGCAAAAGACGACGGGGTTGCGGACGAGCAGAGTTTGTTCATCCAACAGTCAGTCTGAGGGAGAGGTGAAAAATGGCAGTCTTGGCGTTTCTCGGCGCGGCAGCGCCTTCGATCCTGCTGTCGCTGGTTCTGGGCGGCGGGGTGGCGGTCGGTGTACTGGTCCTGCTGGCGGCCCGCCGTCGACAGAGCAGTTGGTGGGTGGCGCTGCTGTTCGGCCTGCTGGCCGCCGTCGTCATCTTTGGCGGCCTGGCCCTCGACCGCTCCTACACGACGATCGAGTACGGCACAGTGGGGCTGGTCAAGCGCTTTGGCGGGCTGACCGGCACGGTCTTTGAGCCGGGCCTGCACTGGCGCGTGCCTTTCATCGACGAACTGGTGGTCATCCCCACCGTTGTCCAGTCCTACGAGACCAGCGACGCGCCGGACCAGTCGGGGGCGGACTATCGCGACATCCCGGTGACAGCGCAGACAGTAGATGGGCAGCAAATCCTGATCAAGTACACCGTGCTCTTTCGCATCCCGCCGTCGGCGGCGGTGAATATTACCCAGCGCGTCGGCCCAACACTGGAAGTGGTCGAAAATGTGATCAAAGCCCACTCGCGCAACCTGACCCGTCTGCTGGCGCAGGGGTACACGGCCGAAGACCTCTACAGCGGCGACGGCATTTTTGCCTATCAGCAGGCTGTGGCAACAGCGCTGGAGGAAGAATTTGCGCCCTATGGCGTCGTTCTCGAGGATTTCCTGGTGCGCAAGATCGACTTTAGCCAGGAGTACATCGACGCCATCGAGCAGCAACAGATCGCCCAGGAGCAGATCGAGACGGCACGCTACCAGGCCGAAGCGGCCGAGTACGAACGCGACCGCCAGATCCGCCTGGCCGAGGCCGAGGCCCAGCGCATCCGCCTGATGGCCCAGGCCGACGCCGACCGCCAGCGCCTGCTGGCCGACTCGGAGGCCTACAGCATCCGCACGCGCGGCGAGGCGCTGGCAGACTTTCCCCAGGTCATCCAATGGGAGTTTGTGCGCAACCTGCAGGATGTCCGCTGGGGCTTTTTGCCCAGCGACAGCGTGACGCCACTGCTGCCCGTTCCTGACCTGGGAGCGGAAGAAACAGCGCCCTAATTTTGGACCCTCGGGGTCCGCAGGAGCAGTGAGATGGTACTGAGCCTGGAAACGTCGAACTGGGAACTGGCGCAGGGCATTGTCCCAGAGTGGTGGCAGAAGCTCATGACCTGCATGCAGTGTGGCACGTGCTCCGCCACCTGCCCGACGGCCTACGCTATGGACTATACGCCGCGGCAGTTGTGGCAGATGCTGCGGCTGGGACTGGAAAAAGAGGTCCTGGCCAGCCACACGTTCTGGCTCTGCACCGTCTGCAAATCGTGCCAGGTGCGCTGTCCGCGCGGCATCCGCCTGACCGACACGATGGTCGCGCTGAAAGAGTACGCCCAACAGCGCGGCGTTGAGGTTCCAGAACGGCTGGTGCAGTTGAGCCAGACCGTGACCTCGCGCTACAACATTTCTGGGGAGGACAATGCGACGCGGTTGATCTGGAGCCAGAACCTGCCAGACCCGCCGCCAGGGGTGGCACCATTGCGCGAGACGGCGGACGTGGTTTATTTCATCGGCTGCGTCGGTTCGTTCTATCCGCGCACTTATTCGATCCCCCAGTCGCTGGTCGAACTGCTGCACCGCGCCGGGATCGATTTCACGGTCATGGGCGGCGACGAGTGGTGCTGCGGCTATCCCCTCTACGTGTCGGGGAACCGCGCACAGATCGCTGGTCTGGCGCAGCACAACGTGGAGACCATCCGCCGTCTCAAAGCCAAACGGGTCATCTTTTCCTGTCCGTCCTGCTTCTATGCCTTTACCCATCTCTACCCCGAAGTGGCCGACCTCTCCGGCCTGACGCTGCAGCACTCGACCGAATTCCTGGCGGAACTGGTGACGGAGGGGGCGTTCAAGCTGGGGCCGCTGGAGCAGGCAGTGACCTACCATGATCCGTGCGACCTGGGGCGCAAGAGCGGCGTCTATGAAGCGCCGCGCCAGATCATCCGCGCCATTCCAGGGCTGGAACTGCGGGAGATGGAGGCGTCGCGCGAAAATTCGCTCTGCTGCGGCGGCGGCGGGGACGTCGAAATCGCCGATCCGACGGTGACCCAGGGCGTGGCCGCGCGGCGCATTGCCCAGGTGGAGGCAACCGGCGCGCAGTATGTCGCCTCCGCCTGCCAGCAGTGCATGCGCACGCTCCAGGAGAGCGCGCGCAAGAACCGCGTCCGCGTGCGCACGCTGGACGTGGTTGAACTGCTGTGGCTCTCGGTGCAGGCAGCGGAGGAATTGACAGTCTGACGGCTTTTTACCACCAAGTCACGAAGACACGAAGGAAAACAGGCGGGTTACCCACATTGGAAGGCATTCGTGCCTTCTACCACCTTGGTGACTTGGTGTCTTGGTGGTGAAACCTGTTTCGCCTGAGCAGCCACGTAATTTGTTGATGATGGCTCAACCGGAACGTGTAGGGCGACGCATCCATATCACGGGTGTCGTACAAGGGGTGGGCTTCCGCCCCTTTGTCTACAATCTGGCAACCAGCCTGGCCCTCTCTGGCTGGGTGCTGAATAGCTCGGCCGGGGTCGAGATCGAGGCAGCGGGCACGCCGGAGGCGCTGGACGAGTTCGTCGCCCGCCTGCGTGCCGACGCGCCGCCGCTGTCCCGCATCGAGCGGATCGACGTCGCCTCCATTGACCCTGCCGGGCTATCCCCCAACGACGGTTTCCAGATTCGCCACTCGCGGGCCCAGCCCGGCGAGGTCCAGCCCATCTCCCCCGACGTGGCCATCTGTGACGACTGCCTGCGCGAACTGTTCGACCCCAACGACCGCCGCTACCGCTACCCTTTCATCAACTGCACCCATTGCGGCCCCCGCTTCACCATCATCCGCGACATTCCCTACGACCGCCCCCAAACGACGATGGCTCCCTTCACCATGTGCCCTGCCTGTCAGGCCGAATATGACGACCCGACCAACCGCCGCTTTCACGCCCAACCGAATGCCTGTCCAGTGTGTGGACCGAAGGTGTGGTTTCAGGTTTCCAATTCCCGGCTTTCAACTCAACCTGAAACCCTGAAGGCGGGACCTGAAACTGCCTGCGGCGAGGCGATCGAGGCGGTACGGGCGCTCTTGCGCGATGGGGGAATCGTCGCCGTGAAGGGACTGGGCGGCTTCCATCTGGCCTGCGACGCGACCAACGACGAGGCGGTGGACCGTCTGCGCGCGCGCAAGGGTCGCGTCGACAAGCCGTTCGCGCTGATGCTGTTCGACCTGCCGGCAGTGGAACGATGCTGCCTGGTCAGCGAGGCGGAGCGTGCCCTGCTCACCAGCCGCCAGCGGCCCATCGTCCTGCTGCGCCGCCGCGCCGGGACGCCCGTCTCATCCCTGGTCGCGCCGGGCAACAACACCCTGGGCGTGATGCTGCCCTACACCCCGCTGCACTATCTGCTGCTGGAGCCCGTCGACGGCTGGCCCCTGGCGCTGGTGATGACCTCCGGCAACTATTCCGAAGAGCCCATCGCCACGGCGAACGAGGAGGCGCTGGCGCGGCTGGACGGGCTGGCTGACGCCTTCCTCCTCCACGACCGCGAGATCCATGCCCGCTGCGATGACAGTGTGACCCGCATCTTTGCCGGCGTCGAACTGCCGCTGCGCCGCTCGCGGGGCTATGCGCCATACCCTGTCCACCTGCCCTTCCCCGTTCCGCATCTCCTGGCCGTGGGCGGCGAGCTGAAGAACACCTTTTGCCTCGCCCGCGACCGCTATGCCTTCCTCAGCCAGCACATCGGGGATATGGAGAACTATGAGACGCTGCGCTTTTTCGAGCAGATGGTCGAGCAGCTCTCGCGCACCTTCCGCGTCCAGCCGGAGATCGTCGCCTGCGACATGCACCCCGGCTATCTGACGACCCGCTATGCCCACGACAGGGCCTCGGGTTTGGGAACGCTCTTGTCGATCCAACACCACCACGCCCACATCGCCGCCTGCATGGCCGAGTATGGCCTGGACGGCGCGCAGCCGGTGATCGGCGTGGCTTTCGACGGCACGGGCTATGGCAGCGACGGCGCGATCTGGGGCGGCGAGTTTCTGCTGGCCGACTATGGCCACTTTCGGCGGGCGGCGCACCTCAAATACGCGCCGCTCCCCGGCGGAGACGCCGCCATTCGCCGCCCCTACCGCATCGCCCTGGCCTGCCTGTGGGCGGCAGGGATCGAGTGGGCGGCGGACCTGCCGCCCGTGGCGGCAGCTTCTGCGGCCGAGCGAGCTGTCCTGCTGCGGCAACTCGAACGGGGGTTGAACACCATCCCCACCTCCAGCATGGGCCGTCTGTTCGACGCGGTCGCTTCCCTGGCCGGCGTGCGGCACCAGGTCAACTATGAGGCCCAGGCCGCCATCGAGTTCGAGAACCTGATCGCGCAGGATGAAGAGGGCGCCTATCCCTTCGAGCTGGTCGCAGCCCACGACGCCCCGAGCGCCACGCTCATCGACCCCGCGCCATGCCTGCGCGCTGTCGTCGCCGATCTGCGGGCGGGTCTGTCCACGGGCGTTATCGCCGCCCGCTTCCACAACGGCCTGGCGCTGCTCGTCCGCCAGGTCTGCCAGCGGCTGCGCGCCGAGACCGGCCTGACGACCGTGGCCCTCTCCGGCGGCGTCTGGCAGAACGTCGCGCTGCTGGAGCGTGCCGTGCCGCTGCTCGAGGCGGCAGGCTTCACCGTGCTCACCCACCGCCTGGTCCCTCCCAACGACGGCGGCCTGTCGCTGGGCCAGGCGGTGATCGCTGCCGCATCTCGCCCGCTGCCGGCGGGCGTGACGCAATGGACCTATCTGGAGGACAAGGCTTGAGCGAAACCTGGCGGCTATTGGACACCGGCCCGCGTTCCGCAGCCGAGAACATGGCGCTGGACGAGGTCGTTCTGACGGCGCGCGCCCGCCGCGCGGTGCCAAACACGCTGCGCTTTTTGCAGTTTTCCCCGCGCTGCACGCTGATCGGCTACCACCAGGCGGTCGAGCAGGAAATCCGCGTCTCGTACTGCCAGGAGCACGGCATCGACATCAACCGCCGCCTGACCGGCGGAGGCGGCCTTTTCTGGGGCGAAAGCGAGCTGGGGTGGGAGATTTTCGCCGCCCAGGACGATCCCCGCTTCCCGCGCAACGTCGAGGTGCTCTACGAGCGCCTCTGCCAGGGGGCCATCCGCGGGCTGGAAAAGCTGGGCGTGCGCGCCGCCTTCCGCCCCAAGAACGACATCGAAGTGCAGGGGCGCAAGATCTCCGGCACCGGCGGCACCAGCATGGACGGCGCCTTTCTCTTCCAGGGCACGCTGCTGGTCGATTTCGACGTCGATACCATGCTCCGCGCCCTGCGCATCCCCACCGAAAAGCTCAAGGACAAGGAGATTGCCTCGCTGCGCGAACGGGTCACCTGCCTGGCCTGGGAGCTGGACAGGCTGCCGCCGCTGGCGCAGATCAAGGAGGCGCTGGCGGCCGGCTTTGCCCAAGTGCTGGGGGTCTCGTTTGCCCCCGCGCCGCTGAGCGCCCTGGAGAGCGATCTGCTGGCACAACGGCTGCCCTTCTTCCAGTCGGAGGAGTGGATTTACGGCGTGCGCCGCCCGCTGAACGACCGCGCCGAGCTGCGCGCGCTCTACAAAAGCCCCGGCGGCCTCATCCGCGTCTCGCTGCTGGTCGACTCGCGCGGCCGGCGCATCCGCGAGGTCTTTATCACCGGCGATTTCTTCGTCTACCCGCGCCGGGCGATCCTCGACCTGGAGGCGCGGCTCAAGGGCGCGCCGGCCCGCGTCGACGCCGTGCGCGCCATCGTCGAAGAGTTCTTTGCCACGACCGAGATGCAGATCCCCGGCGTCACCGCCGCCGATGTGGTGCGCACGCTGGCCGAGGCGCTGGAAAAGACCACCTACGTCGCCCACGACATCCGCCCGGACGAGGTCAACGCTGTCTTTACGGTGGTCAGGCCGCTGGCCGAGATCGAGCGCAGCCCGGTGCTGCTGCTGCCCTACTGCGCCAAGCTGCCCGACTGCGAGTACCGCTACCAGGACGGCTGCGCGCAGTGCGGCGGCTGCTGCATCGGCGACGCCTACGCGCTGGCCGAAAAGTACGGCCTGACCCCCATCTCGATCCAGAATTACGAGATGCTGGAAGAGACGCTCCAGCGGCTGCGGGAGGAGGGCGTCGAGGCGTTCGTCGGCAGTTGCTGCGAGCCGTTCTACGCCAAGCACCGCGACGACATGGAGCGCATCGGCCTGCCCGGCATCCTGGTCGATGTGGACAGCTCGACCTGCTACGATCTGGGGCGCGAGCAGGACGCCTACGTTGGCCGTTTCGACAGCCAGACCTATTTGAAGATGGAGCTGCTGGAGCGGGTCGTGGCCCGCGTGGCGAAGAATGGGCGAGCTGGTTGACGTGCTGGTTGTGGGCGCCGGGCCGGCCGGCAGCAGCGCCGCCCGCGTCCTGGCCGGGGCCGGCCTGCGCGTCCTGCTGGTCGAGCAGCGGACGACGGTCGGGCTGCCGGTGCAGTGCGCCGAATACGTGCCGGCGCAGATCGTCGAGCACGTCGCCCTGCCAGCGGGCTGCATCGCCCAGCGCATCCGCGCCCTGCAGACCCACCTGCCCGACGGCGAGGTGTTCGAGCGGCCGGCGCCGGGCTATGTCCTCCACCGCGCCCTGTTCGACAAGGCGCTGGCGGTCGCTGCGCGGCGGGCCGGGGCGGAGGTGTGGAGCGGCGCGCGGGCGGTCGAACGCACCGCTGAAGGGGCGCTGGTGCGCCGCGGCAGCCGCACCGTCGCCGTGGCCTGCCGCCTCCTCGTCGGCGCCGATGGGCCCCACTCGACCGTGGGCCGCTGGGTGGACCAGGTCAATGCGGCGATGCTCGACGCGCTGCAGGTGGAGGTGGTGCTGCCGCAGCCGCAGCCCTGCACGCACGTCTATTTCGACCCGCTCTATCGCGGCGGCTATGGCTGGCTCTTCCCCAAGGGCGAGACGGCCAACGTCGGCGTGGGCGTCAATCGACAGATGGGCGGCGAGCCGCGGGCAGCGCTCGAACACCTGCTCGACCGCCTGCAGATCGGCGGCGGCGCGGTGGTGGGGCGCACGGGCGGCGCGGTGCCCTCCGGCGGCACGGTCGAGCGCCTGCGGATCGACAACGTGCTGCTGGCCGGCGACGCCGCCGGACAGACCCACCCCATCACCGGCGCCGGCATCCTGGCGGCGGTCGTCGGCGGGACGCTGGCCGCGCAGGCGGTCATCCGCGCCCTGCGCAGCGGCGATGAGGGGCAGTTGGACAGCTATGCCGCCGAATGGGAAGCCTATATGGGCGGGCCGCTGCGCCACGCCCTGGACAGGCGGCGCGATCTCGACCGGCGCTGGAGCGATGACCCCGCTGCCCTGACTGCCGCCGTCCGCCGCAACTGGATCGCTTTCCGCGAGTATGGGCAGCGGGATCGAAATGCAGAAGGCGAGGGAGCAGTTTGATGGAGAGTCCTGAATACGTCCAGATCAGCACCGCAGCGGCGATGGCGCTGGGCTATCAGCCAGGGAATTTTCGCCGCAATGCCTGTTTGACCGGCCTGAACATGCTGGTGACCTATGAAGAGGGCTGCGCCGCTCGCTGCGGCTACTGCGGCCTGCACCGCCAGCGCCAGGTGGAGCCGGAGAAACGCACCTTTATCCGCGTCGGCTGGCCCACCTGCGCCGTGGACGACGTCATCGCCCGGCTGAACCGCAACGGCCGGGCGCTGCGCCGCGTCTGTGTGGGCATGATCACCCACCGCCGCGCCTTTGAGGACATGGTCGCCATCATCCGCCGCTTTCACCAGGAGAGCGACCGTCCCATCAGCGGCCTGATCGGCCCCACGCTCATCCGCGGCAAGGAGCAACTGGCCGAGATCCGCCAGGCCGGGGCGGACATGGTCGGCATCGCCATCGACGCGGCGACGGAGGAGCTGTTCGACCGCCACCGCGGGCGGGGCGTGGGCGGGCCGCACCGCTGGGAGCACTATTGGGCCATCCTGGAGCAGGCCGTGCAGGTCTTTGGCCGCTTCAAGGCCGGCGTTCATTTTGTCGTTGGCCTGGGCGAGACGGAGCAGGAGATGGTGGCTGCCATCCAGCACGCGCAGGACCTGGGCGCGCACACACACCTCTTCTCCTTCTTCCCGGAAGGCGGCTCGCTGATGGCCGACCATCCCCAGCCGTCCTACGGCCACTATCGGCGCATCCAGTTGGCCCGCTACATCATCAACCACGAGCTGAGGCGCGCTGAGCAGATGGATTTCAACGCCGCCGGTCAGTTGGTCGACTTTGGCCTGCCCGTCGACGAGCTGATTCACTATGGCGAGCCGTTCATGACCTCTGGCTGTCCCGGCCCCGACGGCCGGGTGGCCTGCAACCGGCCCTTTGGCAACGAGCGGGCCGGTCGGCCGATCCGTAACTATCCCTTCCTGCCCGAGCCGGAGGACGTCGAGCTGATCCGCTATCAATTACGGGAATACTGAAAAGGCCAGGAGTCATCGTGAACCGGGCTGAAGAACTGTTTCGCCGTCCCTGGGACGAGCTACAGGCCGTGGCGTGGGCGGTGCGGCAGCAGCACCACCCGCCGCGGCTGGCGCTGGCGGTGCCGGGCAACAAGCGCTATGACACAGAGCAGTACCAGAACACGCCGCACCGCTTTGCCAACGTCAGCATCACCGGGCGGCGCTGCGCACTGATGTGCGACCACTGCCGCGGCCATCTGCTGGAGGGAATGATGCCCGCCGAGACGCCGGAGGCGCTGCTGGCGCTGGGCCAGCGGCTGATCGAGCGCGGCTGCCACGGCATGCTGGTCAGCGGCGGCGCGGACAGCGAGGGGGCGGTGCCGCTGAGGCCGTTCCTGCCGGCCATCGCCCGCCTCAAGGAGCAGGGCCTGCAGGTCATTGTCCACACCGGCCTGGTCGACCGGCAGACGGCGGAAGGGCTGCGCGCGGCGGGGGTCGATCAGGTGCTCTTTGACGTGGTCGGCGACGAGGAGACGATCCGACGGGTGCTGCACCTGGAGCGCACGGTGCAGGATTACGCCGAGGCACTGGCGCTCTTGCGTCAGGCGGGGCTGGCGGTGGCACCGCACGTCGTCATCGGCCTCCATTTTGGCCAGTTGCGCGGCGAACTGGCGGCGCTGGAGATCATCGAGCGCATTGGAGCGGAGGTGGTGGTGTTGGTGGTGCTGCGCCCGCTGCCCGGCACGCCGATGGCCAGCGCAGCGGCGGTGGATGCGGAGGCGGTCGGGCGGCTGGCAGCGGTGGCTCGCCTGCTCCATCCCACCACGCCGCTGACGTTGGGCTGTGCCCGCCCTTCTGGCCCGGTCAAAGTGGAGATGGAGCGGCGGGCGCTGCTGGCCGGCGTCAATGCCATCGCCTACCCCGACCCGTCGACGGTGCGCCTGGCCGGGGAGCTGGGTCTGCGCTGCGAGTTTGTCGAGAGCTGCTGCACGCTGGCGGTTGACAACGATGCATGAACTCTCTGTAACCCAGTCAGTGCTCGAAATCGCGCTGACCCACGCCCGGCAGGCCGGCGCGGAGCGCATCCTGCGCATCGACCTGGCGGTGGGGGCGCTCTCCGGCATCGTCGGCGAGTCGGTGCAGTTCTATTTCGATTTTATCGCCAGGGACACCATCGCCGAGGGGGCGACGCTGGCCTTTCGTCACATCCCCGCTCGCTTCCGCTGTCTGGCCTGCGGGGCCAGCTACGAGCCGGAGGACAGCGACTGGACCTGCCCATTGTGCGGCGAACTGCGGCCAGAGGTCATCGGCGGGCGCGAGTTTCTGGTCGAGAGCATCGATGTCGAGTGAGGCAGAGCTGCTGGCAGTGACGGGCATCGTGCTGGCGGGCGGGGCCAGCCGGCGGATGGGGCGCAACAAGGCCTTTCTGGAGCTGGACGGCCGTCCGCTGATCGAGATCGTCATCGAGCAGATGGGCCGCGTCTGCGCCGAGGTGCTGGTGGTGGTGAGCGACCCCCAGCCCTATCTCCGCCTGGGCGTGCCGCTGGTGGAGGATCGCTTTCGCGGCGTGGGGGTGCTGGGCGGGCTGCACGCCGGCCTGTCGGCGGCGAGCCACGAGCTGACGGTGGCCGTGGGCTGTGACATGCCCTTTCTCCAGCCGCCGCTCTTGCGGGCCTTTGTCGGCTGGGCGGAGGGCTATGACGTGGTCGTGCTGCGGCAGGGAGAGGGGGTCGAGCCGCTGCACGGCGTCTACCGGCGCTCCTGTCTGCCGCCGCTGGAGGAGGCCATCCGCGCCGGCGAGCGGCGCATCATCTCCTTCTTTCCGCGCGTGCGCGTGCGCTACGTGACCGCAGAAGAGATCGCGCCCTTCGACCCCGACCTGCGCGCGTTCCGCAACATCAACACGCCGGAAGACTGGGCGCAGGCGGCGATGCAGGCTTTGTAGGGCCGGCTCTGGCTACCCGACAGTTTGAAATCAGGACACGGATACACACGGGTTTCACGGATGGGCACGGATGAAATCCGTGAAAATCCGTACCATCGGCCCCCCACTGGCGGGGGTCACAGACCCCCGCCGGGCAAGGATAGAGCGTCCCGCCCGGCGAGGCGGGGAGCAACGAATGCGTCGCCTCTACTCGATCGTCGCCAGGAACTGGCGGGCCATCGCCGCAACGTCCGTGTCGGTGCGGATGCCGGTCCAGGGGTCGCCTGGCTGCACCAGGTTGGCGACGACGATGTTGGCCCCGTTGAAGATGGCGCTGCGCGCTCCTTTGAGGTCGACCCCGCCGGCAGCGGAGATGATCACGTCGAACTTGCTCTTGACGCGGTTGACGTGGCGGTACTGGATCACCTTGCCGCGCGTGCTCTCCTCGTCCCGCCCCAGGTGCAACACGACCACATCGGGCGGCTTTTTCAGGCCCATCAGCACGCCCAGCGGATCATCAACGCCGAGCATGTCGATCATCGAGACCAGCCCCAGGCGCGTGCAGAGGGCGATAAAGAGGTCGAGCGCCTCTGGCGGCGAGCTGCCCAGCACTGTCGCCGCCGTCGCGCCGGCGGCGCGGGCCATCTGCACCTCGCCTGCTGCCCCGTCGATGGTCTTGAGGTCGGCGACAATGTGCCCGCCCCAGAGGCGGCGGATAGCCTGGATGCCGCGCAGCCCCTCGCGCTTGATGAAGGGCGTCCCGGCCTCGATCAGAATGCGCTCGCTGGGGGCGATGGTCGGCAGGATGCGCAGCACCAGCCCGATGTCATAGTTGAAGGCGATCTGCAGATAGCGCGTCTTGCGGTCGAGCATCACTCTCCACCCTCGATCACAGAGCCGAGGGCGCGGCCCAGGTCGGAGGGCACAAAGAGAACGATCTTTTCCGAGGGGTCAGCGGCGATGTCGCGGATGGTCTGCAGCGTGCGCAGGTGCAGAGCGCCCTTGCTCTTGGACAGATTCTCGGCGGCCTGGCGCAGGTTCTCGGAGGCGGAAAGCTCACCCTGCGAGGCGATGATCACCGCGCGGCGCTCGCGCTCGGCCTCGGCCTGCTTGGCCATGGCGCGCTTCATCTCGGCGGGCAGCTCGATCTCCTGAATCTTGATCGCCTCCACGTCGACGCCCCAACCGCTGGTCTCCGAGTCCACGATCTCTTTGATGCTCTGGGCGATCTGCTCGCGCTCGGTGAGGACAAAGTCCATTTCGCTGTTGCCGATCACGTCCCGCAGCGCCGCCTGCGTGTACTGGCGCACGGCAAAGACGTGGTCCTGGATCTTGATGATCACGTCCTCCGGGCTGACGACCTTGAAATAGACCACAGCGTTGACGAGCATGGGGATGTTGTCCCTGGTCATCACTTCCTGGCGCGGGATGTCAGCGGTCTGGATGCGCATGTCGACCTTGCGCATGGTCTGGATGACAGGGATGACCAGGGTCAGGCCGGGGTTACGGGTGCTGCTGTACCTGCCCAGCGTAAAGACGACGCCCCGTTCGTACTGGTAGAGCAGCTTGACGGCCGAAAAGAACAGGAAAACAAGGACAGCAAGGATGCCGATGACGACGCATCCACCGATGGCGACAAACTCTCCTCCCATGGCTTACCTCCTGATTGGGAAAAATAGGACGGCCAGCTCCAGATTGGCAACTGTCTACCCTGCCGCCGGTTTGCTTTCTAAGCTGCGGGAGGGCAGGGGCAGGTAGATATCCATTTCCATTATACCACAATCACCGGCAGATGAGCAGGGGGCGCTGGCTGGCGCGCAGCAGGTGGTCGAGCGTGCTGCCCGCCACGGCCTCGATCAGCGGGCTGAGGCCATAGCTGCCCAGGACGATCAGGCTGGCGTCGCACTCGTCGGCGGCCTGGAGGATGGCCTCGGCGGTCGGTTCGCTCTTTTCCACGAACGCCGCCTGCACACCGTGCTCTTGCAGGTACAGGCGCGCCCGCGCCAGCGGTTCGGCAGCCGGACGATCGCCCTCCGTCACGCTGACCACGGTCAGCGCCAGGCCCCAGCGCCCCGCCAGGTAGGTGGCGACGAAGAGCGCTTCTTCGGCGCGCGGATTGCCATCATAGGCCAGCAGCGCCCGTTCGAACGGCGCGGGAGGCCGGGGCACCGCCAGCACCGGCACCGGGCAGCGCCGGACGACCGTGCGCAGTCCCGAGCCGAGACGGGCCAGCGGCTGGGGCGCCGGTGGATGAGCCAGGCCCAGCACGATCAGGTCGCTCAGGTGGGCGCGGGCGCAGATGCGCCGCGCGACATTCCCGCTGTCGAGGGCCAGACTGCCCGGCACGCCGGCCTCCCGACAGCGGCGGTCGAATTCGGCGCGGATGGCCTGGGCAGCCTCGCCCTCCAGCGCCTCCTCGTCTGGAACGACGTGCAGGCCGTGCAGGCGCGCGCCCTCGCGGCGGGCGATGTCGATGGCGCAGGTCAGGGCATACCAGCCCCGCTCCTCGCCGCTGACCGGCACCAGCACCTCGGCAAACAGCCGCTCGTCCTGCCGGCCTGCCAGGTGGGCCTGCCGCCATTCGCCAGCCGGCGGTCCGCCTTCCAGTCCGTCGGGGATGAGGATCGCCAGGGCTTTGCCCAACCAGGCGACAACCCTCTCCGCTTCGCCGAAACGCGCCGCCAGGTCGCGCGCCGCTGCCGTCGCCTCGACCACCCAGCCCAGCTCCTCCTCCACCTCGGCGCGGTGGCGGGCGATCCACAGGTAGAGATCCGTCTCCGTCCGCCCCGGAAAATCGCGCAGGATGCCCTGCTCGCGGATGATCTCCACCACCGGCAGGTAGACCTCGTCGTGCCAGTGCGCCACGGCCTCTTCGTAGGGGATCTCGCGCCCCTGCTCGATGCCCATAAAGTGGCGGTGAACCTGGATGTGCTCCAGCAGCGCCTGGTACTGGCCGGGCTCGGTGACGCTGATGTCCGTCTGCGGGCGCAGGACGTTCAGGCGCGTCTGCTCCAGAAAGGCTGCCTGCTCGGCCTTGAGGATCAGATCGTCGGGCTGGACGTCGGCAGGCAGCGGCACCTGGCTATGCACCTCGGTCACATAAGCCTGGATGTGGGTTGCGCCGAGCTGACGGGCGACCGAGACGCGGTGGTTGCCGTCGCGCACGAAATAGGCCTCGCCGATCTGGTAGACCTCGATGGGCGGCAGGCCGGCCAGGTCGGTCATTTTCGCCTTGACCCGCGCCCAGCGCTCGGCTGCGCTGTCGCGCCGTGGCAGGAAACTGCGCGTAAAGTCCGTATAGCGCCCCACGCTGCCGACGATGTGGTCGAGCGGGATTTCGCGCAGTTGCTGCCTCCCGCTCTCGGTGGCCCGCAGCTTTTGGCGCACTTCCTCATAGGAGAGCAGCTCGACCGGGCGGCCGGTCAGCCGGGCGATGATCTCTTGCAGGTTCGCCTGCCGCCGCGCCCGCCGAAAATCCTGCAGCGCGGCAACCAGGCCGGGGAATCTTTCCTCTGCCATTGTGCCTCCTGGGGACAGGGGGACAGG
>DAOTYD010000190.1:0-3980 GCA_034435295.1 Anaerolineae bacterium
CTTCTACCGCGTCGCCCAGGCCGTCTCCGAGTGCCTGCCGATGGAGAGCAAGGAGAAGAAACTGCTCGATGGCCTGCTCACCGGCCGCACCCGGCTGCAGGAAGAGGTGGGGCAGGCGAGGTTGTTGTAGCCCAGTAGCACAGGCTGTCACAGCACAGAATTTACCCTGTGCCCATCGTAGCACAGGATGAATCCCGTGCTACGACGGACAGGCGAAGGAGGAACCCGATGTCTGCCCATGAAGAAGCCCTGGCGCGCATCCGTCACGCCGCCGAAACCGGCGCCACTGAACTCGACCTTTCGTGGCTTCGCCTCACCGCTCTGCCGCCCGAAATCGGCCAGCTCACCAGACTGCAAAGCCTGGACCTGGGAGGCAACCAGCTCACCGCCCTGCCGCCTGAAATCGGCCAGCTCATCAAACTGCAAACCCTGAACCTGAGGGCCAACCAACTCATCACCCTGCCGCCCGAAATCGGCCAGCTGACCAGCCTGCAAACCATGAACCTGAGGGCCAACCAACTCACCACCCTGCCGCCCGAAATCGGCCAGCTGACCAGCCTGCAAACCCTGGACCTGTCGTACAACCGCCTCACTGCCCTGCTGCCCGAAATGTGGCGCCTGCCCCGCCTGGTGAAACTGGACATCTCTGGCAACTCCCTGCCCGAACTCCCCCCCGAACTGTGGCAGAAAAGCGATTGGGAAGAACTTGGATTGGCAGGACTCAACCTCACTGCCCTGCCGCCCGAAGTGTGGCGCCTGCCCCGCTTGGTGAAACTGGACATCTCCGGCAACCCACTGCCTGAACTCCCCCCCGAACTATGGCAGAAAAGCGATTGGGAAGAACTTGGATTGGCAGGACTCAACCTCACTACCCTACCGCCCGAAATTGGTCGGCTGACCAACCTGCAAACCCTGAACCTGTCGTACAACCGCCTCACTGCCCTGCCGCCCGAAATCGGCCAGCTCACCAGCCTGCAAAGCCTGAACCTGTGGGACAACTACCTCGCCGCCCTGCCGTCCAAAATCGGCAGGTTGACCAGCCTGCAAAGCCTCTGCCTGATCGAAAATTACCTCACCACTCTGCCGCCTGAAATCGGCCGGCTGACCAGCCTGCAAAGGCTGTATCTGATGAACAACCGCCTCACTGCCCTGCCGCCCGAAATCGGCCGGCTGACCAGCCTGCAAACCCTGGACCTGTCGTACAACCGCCTCACCGCCCTGCCGCCCGAAATGGTAAAGCTCACCCGCCTGGAGCGCCTCGGCCTGCACGGCAACCCGCTGACCCTCGCCCTGCCGCACCGCCTGCTGGGCGAAGCTGAGAGGGGCAAGGCGCAAAACCTCCTGGATTTCTACCGCCTAATCTGGCAGGAGGGGCAGGCGCTGGGCGAGGCGCGCATCCTCTTCGTCGGGCCGCCCGGTGCCGGCAAGACCTCCCTGGTCCATCGCCTGAAGGACAACTCGTACCTCGAGAACCGCCCCACCACTCTGACGGTCGAAACCCACGCCCTCCCCCTCGGCACGCGCACCGCCCATCTCTGGGACTTTGGCGGGCAGGACTTTATGCACGCCACTCACCCGCTCTTCTTTTCGGCGCGCTGCGTCTATGTGCTGGTGCTGAACGTGCGCCACACCTGCGAGCAGAACCGCGTCGAGTACTGGCTGCGCACCATCCGCGCCTTCGGCGGTGACTCGCCGGTAGTCATCGTCGGCAACCACGCTGACGCCCAGGGTCACCTGCTCGACCTGCCACAAAACCGCCTGAAGCGCGAATTCCCCAACATCTATGACTTCGTCCAGACCTCGGCCAGAGAGAACGATAGAATAGACGCCCTGCGGGCGGCGCTGGAGCAGGCGGTCGAGTCCCTGACGCACGTGCGCGTGCTCTTCGCCGCGCCCCACCTGCGGGTCAAGGAGGCGCTGGAGGGAGAAAAGACGCGCCGAAACATCATCCCGTGCGAACGCTACGCCGAACTGTGCGCCGCCGAAGGCATTGAAGACCCCCAAGACCAGGCCGCGCTGCTCGAACTGCTCCACGACCTGGGGGTAGTGCTTGATTTCCGTGACGAGCAGGGCGAACCGCTGAGCCGCGAAGGCATCCTCAACCCCAACTGGGTGACGAACCCCATCTATCGCCTGATCACCGACCGCGACGTGCGCGGCGCGGCGGCCGGGCGGCTGACGCCAGCGATGGCGCGGCGCATCCTGCATGATTACGAGGCCCCGCACCGCTGGCTGATCCTCGACCTGCTGAAGCGCTTTGAACTGGCCTACCCCACCGGTGAGGCCTGGTACCTGCCCAACGCTATGCGTCAGGACGAACCGCTCAAAGCCGCAGCGGAGGATTGGGCGGAGGCGCTGGCCTTCGAGTACGAGTATTCCCAACTGCCGGAGAGCGTCATCACCCGTTTCATCGTGCGGGCGCACGAGCACATTGACCAGGACCTGGTCTGGCGCTGGGGGGTGATCCTGGCCTGGCAGGGCAACCGCGCCCTGGTGCGGGCGAACGTTGCGGGGCGGCGGGTGGAGATTCGCGTCAAGGGGGCAGAACACAGCCGTCGCGAGATGCTGGCGCTGATCCGCGCTCACTTTGACGCCATCCACCGCACCTTCACCGAGGGCCGGGCGGAGGGGGCACTGAAGATTGACCAATTCATCTGCCCGCCAGGATACCCAGGCCTTCGGCTGGATTACCGGAAACTGCTGGCCTTTGAAAAAGACAGAATAGAAACTATCCCGGAAAGCTGGGGAGGGCAAACGATCCGCCTGAACGTGAGTGCCCTGCTGAATGGTTTTATTACCCCCGAAGCGCGACGAGAGGAGTGCCGGCGACTATTCCCAGAAGAGGAGCGTATAGCAAAAGAAATTCACTATCATGAGCACAAGCACTTTGAGGTAGGACAGAATGTGCACGGCAGCGTGATCAATCTAGGGGATAAGAACGTGGTCACGCAAACCATTCAGAACAGTTTCAACACCCCCTTCAACCCCGAACTGGCCCCGCTGCTGGCGCAACTGACGCAGGCGGTCGAGCAAATGCTGGCGCACCTTCCCGCTGAGCAGGCCGCCGAAGCCCGCGACGATCTGGCAGGCTTGCAAGAAGAACTCCAAAAGCCGCAGCCGCGCAAAAAGTGGTACAGCGTGAGCATCGACGGGTTGATCCAGGCGGCCAAAAACGTCGGCGCTGTCGGCGGGCCGGTCATCGAACTGGCGGGGAAGTTGATCAGATTGCTGTCATAGTAGCACAGGATAAATCCTGTGCTACAGAGGGAGGTTGCTCATGAATTTGAAACAACAAATTGCCGCTGGCGAAAGTCCCCATCAGGAATTCAAAAGCACCCTGCAATGGGATTTGCACCAGCAAAAGCAAAACCCTGATTTGCGCCATAACGTCCTGAAAAGCCTGGCGGCGTTTCTCAACGCCGAAGGCGGCACGTTAATCATCGGCGTCGAAGATGACGGCAACATCCTGGGCCTGGAAAAAGACCTGGAACTGACGGGAAATTCACGCGACAAATTCGAGCAACTGCTTGCCAACCTCATCAGCGAACATTTGGGAAGCCAGTATGCTCCGCTTCTGAAGGGGCATTTCGAAGAGGTAGACGGAAAGACGGTCTATGTCTTTGAAATTCGCCCTTCCCCAGATCCCGTCTATCTCCAAGACCCCAAAGGGAGCAAAAAGAAGCAATTCTACGTCCGGGTTCATACCACCACACGCGATCTCGACCCGCAAGAAACCGTGAAATACATTCAAAATCACTGGGGCAAGACAGGGAGCGTGTCGATCACGCCATCTTCTGGAGCGGGGCCGATCATAAAACCCTTTCACACCATCGCCGTTCCGCACGATGACATCCTCCAGGGCCGTCTGACCCTGGACGTCTTTGCCGCCGACCTGTGGGAGGTCTATCACGGCCGCGGGCCGGAAGAATACCGCGACGCGGACCTCTTTTTCCAGAAAACCTACCCCACCGAGGGCCTGC
>DAOTYD010000191.1:0-12930 GCA_034435295.1 Anaerolineae bacterium
CCGTCGTGCAGCCACAAATAGACCGGCGCCGTAGCCTGGCCCGTGATCACCAGCCCATCGAAGCCAGCCCCGCGAAGCCCCGCCCCCCAGTGGCCGCCCACGTTCGACTCGCCCCACAATCCGGTCAGCGGCGAACGCCCGCACCAGCTCGACCGCGCCGCCGCTGGCGCATAGGTGCCGGTCAGCAGGCCGTTGAACACCGCCAGCGGACTGGCCGCGTCGAGCGGGTGCGCCAGCGCCGCCAGCCGCTCGCGCAACAGGTGCGCCGCGATGCCGCTGCCCAGCAGCCACGTCTGCACCGCCGCTTCCGAGAGCGCCTCAACGGCAACCTTGCCACTCTCCAGGTCGATTCGCAAGACTTTTCCAGATAGAACGTGCATGTTTCCTCCTGTCGTGGATCGTTTATCGCTTATCGCTTATCGCTTATCGCTCATCGTAATTCGCGCTATTCGCGTTATTCGTGCAGAGAGGCAGTGACTTCCGGCAGTTGATTGACCACGGCGATAGTTTAGCGCATTTCCCGTAAAATGGGTAGTCAGCGGTAAAAAAGACTCCGGCAAGGACGACACCCCCCTTTTGCCCGTAACCCATCTGTAACGTTCCAGAAACCGCGCCCCGCTGACTCCTGTGATAAGATGGCGGTATCCAGGCCAGGCCGCTTCAACATTGTTCTGGAGCTGGCAAGGGAGAATCACAACACTCTAACCGGGAGGTTCGTCATGGAAATGATCAAAGTCGCAGCCAATTCCCGCTCCACCGCCGTTGCGGGGGCCATCGCTGGCGTCATTCGCGAGCGAGGCCAGGTGGACTTGCAGGCCATCGGGGCTGGCGCTGTGAACCAGGGCATCAAGGCCATCGCCATCGCTCGCAGCTATCTCGAACTCGATGGCATCGACATCGTCTGCATCCCCCACTTTGCCGAGGTGATGATCGACGACCAGGAGCGCACAGCAATCCGTCTGACTATCGAATCTCGCCACAACGGCGTCAGGTAGGGTCAAGCTCTACGCCGACGAGTATCTACCCGCCCCGTGGACAGTGATGTCACTCTGAGCGCCCCTTCGCTCCGCGAAGGGGGCGCGAAGAGTCTCGTTCTTGCCAATTTGCGAGCCAGAAAAGGCTTCCTGGGAAATCCGTGTCGCGTGTCCGCCTGTCGTTTTTCTCGATCTCGTGGTATACTTTTCAACAAGGTCATTCCCTCCAACTGCTCAAGTCTTCCCTCCTCGCCTGCATACGCTCTACAACCTCACAGCTTTTTTAGAGAAAGGAGAAATGGCATGAGGAAAATATCCCTGTTTCTTATCGTCTCTCTGCTCGTCATGCTGAGCAGTATAACCCCGGCGGCAGCGCGCGGCAGCCGGAACGACAGCCAGCCCCCTCCACCTCCCCCAACCGAAATCAACCCCGACATGGCGCCGGCAGGACCAGCAGCGGACGGCGCCATCGCCATGTCGTACCATGCCGGGACCGGCAAGGTGCGCTTTATCGGCACGGCAGCGGGGCAGCCCATTGCCCGCGCGGCAACGCTGGCTGCCAGGGCCACCCCCGAAGAGGCAGCGCGCTCTTTCCTCGCTGACCACGGCTACCTCTTTGGCCTGCAAGCCCCGGCGGAAGAACTGCAGGTGGTGCGCGTGCGCAGCGCCGAAGGAAGGCGCTCTGCCGTCCGCTTCCAGCAGGTCTACCAGGGCATCCCCGTCATTGCCGGCGAGCTGATCGTGCAGACCGACAGCAGCGGCAACGTCCTGGCCGCCAGCGGCGAAGTGCTGCCCGATCTAGCGCTCAATACGACGCCGGCGATGGGCGCCGCAGAAGCCCGCCAGAAGGCACTGGAAATGGTGGCCAAAGAATATGACATCGATGCCAGCAGGCTGGTCGTCAGCGAGCCGGAACTGTGGATCTACAACCCCGTTCTGCTGGGCGCGCCGGGGATACCGACCAGCACACTCGTCTGGCGCATGCGCGTCACACCGCTCGACCTGCTGCCGTTCGACGAGTTCGTCCTGGTCGACGCCCAGCGCGGCTTTGTCACCCTCCACTTTAACCAGATCGATACCAGTCGTTACCGGCTGATCTATGATAACAACAACAACCCTGCCTACGGCCTGCCCGGCAACGGCCCGGTACGCAGCGAAGGCGAAGGGCCAGGCAGCGTGGCTGATGTGAACAACGCCTATGACTATGCCGGCGACACCTATGACTTTTACGCCAGCCGTCACGGACGGGACAGCATCGACGACGCCGGCATGCTGTTGGTCCACACAGTGCGCTATTGTCCCAACTCCACCTTCTGCCCATACGCCAATGCCTTTTGGAACGGCGAGCAGATGGTCTATGGCGCCGGGTATGCCTCCGCTGACGATGTCGTTGCCCACGAGATGACCCACGGTGTGACCCAGTACGAGTCGAACCTCTTCTACTATATGCAGTCAGGCGCGATCAACGAATCCTTCTCCGACGTGTGGGGCGAGTTCGTTGACCTGGTCAACGGCCGGGGCAACGACGGCGCGGGCGTGCGCTGGCTGCTGGGGGAGGACCTGCCCATTGGGGCCATCCGCAGCATGAGCAACCCGCCAGCTTACAACGATCCCGACCGCATGCGCAGCACCTACTATTACTGCGGCACGGGTGACAACGGCGGGGTGCACACCAACAGCGGCGTGGGCAACAAAGCCGCCTACCTGATGGTCGACGGCGGCACGTTCAACGGTTACACCGTCACCGGCATCGGCATCGACAAGACCGCCCGCATCTGGTACGAGGCGCAGACCCAACTGCTCACCTCCGGCGCCGACTACCAGGACCTGCACGATGCCCTGAGCCAGGCCTGCAACAACCTGACCGGCACAGCCGGCATCACCGCCGCCGACTGCGTCCAGGTCCGCCGGGCGATCGCAGCCACCGAGATGAATCGCCAGCCCTCCTCCTGCGCCGCCCCGCATGCCCCCGTGTGCGATGAATACGGCTTCAACCACCAGTTCAATGGCACGATCCAGAACTGGCTCTCCTGCTGGGGCATGTGGTATGTTGATGGTAATTACCTCTACACCGAGGGCTCACCCGCAGAGAGCTCTTCGGTGGTCATGACCGAGATCTTTGGTGACCTGGACTATACCGTCAGGATGCGGCGCTACGGCTGCGACACGTGCGCCAACCGTATCATGATTCGTGGCATACCCCTGCCGCTGGACAGTTCCCAGCGCTGGTACAGCTACTATAGCTTCCAATACACCAGGAGCGGCTACTTCTCGGTCTTTGGGCGCGCAGACGGCGGCAGCCTCGTCACACTGCAAGATTGGACCCCCAGCCCGGCGATCAACACCGGCGATGTCTGGAACACGCTGCGGGTGGTGGCCAATGGCTCCCGCATCTCCTTCTACATCAACGACGCCCTGGTCTGGGCAGGCACCCACTATGCGCTCGCCCACGGCCACGTGGGTATCGGGATGTACAGGGATTCTGGCAGCACAGGCAACAAGCTGGAAGTCGACTGGGCCACGCTCAGCGGCGGCACGCCGATAGACCTGTTCTACGACAGTCTGGAAAACAGCCCTGACCGCTGGGTCAGCGGCGCGAACGTCGGCAGCAACCAGTGGTATTACGCCGCCGGCTATGCCACCAGCGGCGACTATATGCTGTACGGCTACGATCAGCCCGCCGTCGCCGACTTTTTCGTGCGCATGGCCTCAGGCACAGCCCTGCCCAGCGGCCGAACGGCTTACCTGCACTTTAACCACGCCCACGACTTTGAATCTGCTTTCGACGGCGGCGTGCTCGAGTACAGCGCCAACGGCGGGGCGTGGACCGACGCCGGGTCGCTGATCACGCACAACGGCTACAACGGCACCCTGTCGACCTGTTGCAGCAACCCCCTGGGCGGGCGCAGCGCCTTTGTCGCCGAGAGCTATGGCTACTATTCCACGCGCCTCAATCTGAACTCGCTGGCCGGCAACAGCGTGCGTTTCCGCTACCGCATCGGCACCGACAGTAGCGTCGACAACCTGGGCTGGATCATCGACGACGTGCGCATCTACACCTGCGCCCGCCAGGCCTGGCGCGCCTATCTGCCGTTGGCGACAAAGGGATACGCCCCCACCCCGGGCTTCAACTCCCAGTTCAACGGCTCGGCCGAGGGCTGGGAGGTCCATACAGGCGCATGGACGGTAGACAGCAACTATTACTCCACCGCCGGCCTGAGAGATCTCTCGTCCTCTGCCAGTTATGTCGGCGAGTTTTCGAACATGGACTATCGAGTGCGCATGCGGCGCTACGGCTGCAACACATGCGCCAACCGGATCTTGATCCGCGGCGTGCCAGATCCGTTGGATGACGCCAACCGCTGGTACAGTTACTATGCCTTTCAATACAGCGCAGAGCGCTACTACTCGGTCTGGAAACGCGTCGGGGGAGGAAGTTATACTCCCCTGCAGGTATGGACCTATAGCCCGGCGATCAACGGCGGCGAGGCATGGAACACGCTGCGGGTAGTGGCCAATGGTTCCAGTATCTCCTTCTACATCAACGGCACGCTGGTTTGGAGCGGCACAGACACGTCGCTGAGTTCTGGGCGGGTGGGCATCGGCATGTACAACGATATAAGCACTGGCAACCTGCTCCAGGTCGACTGGGCCACGCTGAGCATACCGGGGCTCAGCGCGATGAGCGTCCCGTCAGCGCAGCCCACGGCGACGCTGGCGGTGGACGGCGCGATCGGCGGCGACGAGAACTGCCACGAAAGCGCGCCGCCCTCCGCACATCCCCAGTAAATCGCATGCCAGGCGCTTACGTCGTGAGACAAGAAACAGGGGCGGCCCTCCGGGCCGCCCCTATCCCGTGACCCCGGCCAGGAAACGCTGGACTGCGTCCAGTGCCTCCCACAGCGCCTCCGGCACGTCTGGCGTGGCCTCCAGGGCAGTGACCGCATGGCTGCGCTCGCCACTGCGCACGGCAAGCTCATAGGTGAAGCGGTCGCAGCAGGTATCGAAAGGCACGTAACGGCTGTCCAGCTCGAAAAAGCCCAACCCCTCGATCTCCGCCACCAGGCTGGCCACTTCCTCCGGTGTGGCCTGCCAGCGGCGGCCATCGCCTGCCTCCACGCTGCCATCCGTGTAGATGGTCCACTGCTCCGACACGCCAGCGATTCCCCCGCTGCGCCGCAAAACCAACGCCACCTCCGCTGGCAGACCCGCCGCAGGATGCACGGCGTCTTCCGGCGAGGGGAGGGAAAGCTCAGCAGTCGGCGCCGGCGAGGAGAGGGGAGCCGCTACAGTACACGCAGCCAGCCCTGAAAGGATCAGCAAGCAAATAACAGTCTTCATTTCCATCCCTCCTGAGCGTTCGATCCTCACTTACAAGACACATAGCGTTGCCAAAATGTTCCACTGCGAGGGAGAGGTAAGGCCACATGGCCGGAAAGCCTGCATGCCCAGGAAATCTGCGTGCCCAGGGGGACCAGAACAGGAGATCGATAAGCCCGGCAGCAGGCGCAGCCAGCGCGTCTATCGACGCGGCAGGTCGTAGGCCAGCAGGGTCTCCAGCGCCAGCCGTGGATTGACATTTCGTCGCAGGTTATCAACAGCGGCGCGCGTGGCATGCACCAGTTCCGCCGCCTTCTGCGCGCCCAGCCAGAACGCCTGCTCCTCCAGCAGCTCCCGCCGGTCAACGTTGGCCAGCGAATCGTCCACACCGCTGGCCAGCAGCATCACATCTCGCCACCACAAAGCCCACAGCTCCAGCGTCTCCAACGCGCTCTCCATGTCGACCGACATTGCCTCGGCATAGGCAAAGCGCTCGACCAGCGCAGCGCGCTCCAGCGCCATCAGCTCGTCCAGGCGCTTCTGGCGGCGCTCCAGCACCGCCGGTTCCGTCGTCGCCTGCACCGCCCAGCCGATCCGCCCGCCGCAGAGGCGCGCCAGCAGGCGCGCCCGCTCCGCCTCCACCCCCCAGCGCGTCACCAGCGCCCGCTCGACCTCCGCAGCCGCCAGCGGACGCAGCGGGATCACCTGACAGCGCGAGACGATGGTCGGCAAGAGCGAGTCCGTATCCGGCGCCAGCAGGATGAGCAGCACATAGTCGGGCGGCTCTTCCAGCGTCTTGAGGAAGGCGTTGGCTGCCGCAGGCGCAGCCCGCTCGAACTGCTCCAGGATAGCGACGCGGCGCTGAGCGGAATGCGGCGTCAGCGCGAGCTGGCGGCGCAGCTCGCGCACCTGGTCAATCTGCAGCCAGCCGGCCCTGGAAGCCGGCGCAACCAGGTGCAGGTCGGGGTGATTGCCGCTGGCAACCAGATGACAGGAGCGGCACGCGCCGCAGGGACGGGGCTGGCCCGTACACAACACCGCCGCCGCCAGCGCCCGTGCCAGCGTCATCTTGCCCACGCCCGGCGCACCGGTCAGGAGATAGGCGTGCGAAAGCTCGTCCCGCTCCACCGCCCGGCGCAGCAGCCGCACGGCCCAGCTATGGCCAACGACACCCCAATTCTCATCCACCGCGTCCATTCTATCACAGGGAGAATGACTTGCAAAGCGCCGCAGGAGGTGGTATAATCTGCAACGTCGGGCGGTTAGCTCAGTTGGCCAGAGCGCCACGTTGACATCGTGGAGGTCACAGGTTCAAGTCCTGTACCGCCCACTGGGCCGGTTGGCGATCTGCCAGCCGGTTTCTCGTTGGGGTGAGGACGTGCTATGGTCGATTTCGATCTCCTTTGCGCAATTCTGGACAGCCTGCCAGAGCCTATCCTGGTCGCCGACACCGATCACATCACCCGCTACATGAACGCGGCGGCGAAGGCGTACTACAAGGGCGGCGCGGCGCTGATCGGCCAGTCCCTGCTCGACTGCCACAACGAGCGCTCGCAGGCCAGGATGAAGGAGGTGCTGCTGGCCCTGCAGGCCGGCGCGGACGAGCAGCTCATCTCGGAGAAAGAAAACTGCCGGGTCTATATGCGTGCCGTCCGCAACGCCGCCGGCCAGGTCGTGGGCTACTATGAGCGGTACGAACCGCCGCCCAAATAGCCTCGCTATGGCTGCCGATCCCGAATCCCTCCTCGCCAGCGAACAGGTCCAGGTTACCCAGGCTGCCGGGATCATCGCCCTGGGCAACATCGCCAGCCGGGCAATGGGGCTGGTGCGCGAGATGGTCAAGTCGGGCCTCTTTGGCGCGACCGGCTACGTCAGCGCGCTGGAAGTGGCCATCCAGATCCCCACCATCATCTACGACCTGACCGTGGGCGGCATGGCCAACTCGGCCCTCATCCCCGTCTTTTCCGATTATGCCCGCCCAGAGCGGCGCAACGAACTGTGGCAACTGCTCGGCATCCTCCTGGGCGCCATCTCCTTCCTGCTGGGCGGACTGGTCCTGCTGGGCGAACTGTTCGCGCCGCAGATTGTCTGGCTGCTGGCCGGCGGGCTGACGCCGCGCTACCAGGAGGCGGCGGCCTACTTTTTGCGCGTCACTTTGCCGGCGGTGATCTTTTTGAACGCCGCCGGCATTCTCTCCAGCGCCCTCTATGCGCTCAAGCGCTTCACCCTGCCGGCCTTTACCGCCGCTGCTGCCAACGCCACGGTCGTCCTGGCCGCGCTGCTGCTGGGACGGCGCTGGGGCGTGCACAGCATGGCTATCGGCCTGCTGCTGGGGTCGGTCTGCCAGATCGCGCTGCAACTGCCGGGTCTGCGCGGTGCCCGCCCGCGGCTCGCGCTCAACCTGCGCCACCCCGCGCTGGGGCGCATTGGCCGCCTCTACCTGCCCATCCTGATCGGTCTGGGCGTCGATATGCTGGCCGTGCTGCTCAGCTACAACCTGGCCTCGCGCACCGGCGACTCATCGATCTCGTGGATGAAGTACGCCGCGACGGTCATCCAGTTCCCCCTCGGCCTGGTCGTCACCGCCGTCTCCGTGGCCAACCTGCCCACCCTGGCGCAGTACGCCAGCGACGAAGCCACCATTTCGTTCCGCGCCACGCTGGCACAGGGGCTGCGGCTGGTGTTGCTGCTGGTCATCCCGGCGACGGCAGGCCTGTTCGTCCTGGCGCAGCCGGTCGTCGCCCTGCTGTTCGAGCACGGCGACTTTACCCCTGCCGACACGATCGCGACAGCGGCCGCGCTGCGGGCGGCGCTGCTGGGGCTGATCTTTGCCGCCATCGACCAGCCGCTCATCATGGCCTTTTACGCCCGCAAAAACACCCTGACCCCGGCGCTGGTCGGCGTCGGCACGACGATCCTCTACGCGGCCATGGCTCTCCTGCCATGGCTGCTGGGCTTTTTGACGCTGCCGCTGCTGGTGCTGGTCAACTCGCTCAAGCTGGCCGCGCATGCGCTGGTGATGCTGCTGCTGACGCACCGCCGCATGGGCGGCCTGGGCGGGCACAGAGTAGGGGAACTGACAGTCAAGGCTGGATTGGCCGCGCTGGTTATGAGCGGGATCATTTGGGCGCTGGCCCGCCTGGCGGCGCCGCTCGTCCCGGCGGGCTTTTTGGGCGAAGTGCTGCTTGTGGGCGGCTGCGGGGGCATCGGCGCGCTCCTCTATGGCCTGCTCGTCACGCGCCTGGGGGTGGACGACATCCGCCTGCTGCGCGCCGCGTTCGTCGACGGCATGCGGCGCCTGGGCATCCGCCGCGCCGCGTCCGCCCAGGCCGGCAAACAGCCGGTCGCGCCGAGCCGCTACGACGAGGACTATTTCCTCTCCGCCTGCGAAGGCCACCGCGAGTTCCTGGCCAGCGAAGGCAGAGAGCTGTCGCAGCGGCTGGAGATGGCCATCGGCGTCGCCGGCATCGCGCCGGGCATGCGCGTGCTGGACGTCGGCTGCGGGCGCGGCGAGGTGTTGCGTCGCTGCGCCGAGTGGGGCGCCATCCCCCACGGCATCGACTATGCCGCCGCTGCCGTCGCCTTCTCACGCCAGGCGCTGAGCGCGACCGCGGCCTATGTCTATCAGGCCGATGCGCGACGGCTGCCCTTTGCCAGCGCCACCTTTGACCGCGCGCTCCTCTTCGACATCGTCGAGCACCTCCATCCGTGGGAGCTGGACCAGGCGCTGAGCGAAGTGTGGCGGGTGCTCCGCCCCGACGGCGTGGTGGTCATCCACACCGCGCCCAATGTCTGGTACGACCGCTATGCCTATCCCGTCGTCCGCGCGGTGCGCATCTTGATGGGCCAGGGCGCACAGTACCCCAAAGACCCGCGCGCCATCATCCCGGCCAATCTGGAGGTGCACGTCAACGAGCAGAGCGTCGTGGGGCTGCGGCGCACGCTGCGCCGCCACGGCTTCCGCGGCCGCGTCTGGCTGCACACGCCGCCCCAGCATCGGCGCGAGAACTGGCTCTTCCGCCTGGCCCGCCACATTCTCTTCAAGTGGCCGCCCTTCCGCTGGTTCTTCGAGCGGGAAATCCTGGCGGTGGCCGGCAAGATATCGCCCCGCACTTGACAAGACGCCCATCTGTTGTAAAGTTGGGCCATATGAAAGATCGCCGCACGGTCGACGAGCTCTCCATCGAAGAACTGGAGGAAATCCTCCGCATACGCCGGGCAGAAGCGCGCCTGGAGCGGCTGCGCCAGGCCAAAGGCCCTCTGCCGCCGCAGGACCCGCTGGCAACGCGCCCGTCAGCGCCGTGGGAGCGGCCCCTGCCCGATGCGCACCTCCAGTACCAGGAAGAGGGCGACTCGGTCGGCTTTCGCGCCCGCCCCATCGAGGGAAAAGGCGCAAAACGAGAGCGCCAGCCGCTGCGCATCAACTGGCGCTGGATCGGCAACCAGCTCCTGCTCCTGGTCGAGATTCTGGCCGTGCTGGGATTGATCGGGACAGCGCTGAGTATGGTGCAGACGCGGCAGGAGCTGAACCGCGAGGCCCAACAGGCCCAGCAGTCCCAGCTCCCCACACCGGCCCCCGTCACGCCGACGCCGCTCATCCAGGTCGTCCTGCTGCCCGGCGGGCACACGCCGCCGGATTCGCCGGGCGGGGCAGCGCCAGAAGCCATCCCCGTCCACCTGCGCAGCCTGGTCGCCTCCATCACGCCGATGCCCGCCCCCACCCCAGGCCCCGAGCACGCCACGCGCATCCGCATCGCCAGCATCGGCGTCGACGCGCCGGTGATCGAGGGGGACGACTGGGAAAGCCTCAAGCGGGGTGCCGGTCACCACATCGGCTCAGCCAACCCTGGCGAGCGCGGCAACTGCGTCATCTCGGCGCACAATGACATCTATGGCGAAATCTTCCGCCGCCTGCCCGATGTCGAATTGGGCGACGTCGTGGAAGTGTTCACCGCCAGCCAGGTCTATCACTATGTCGTCACCCAGAAACGAATCGTCGAACCGACCGAGGTCAGCGTCATGTACCCTACCAGCACGCCCGTACTGACCCTGATCTCGTGCTATCCCTACGGCATCGACTCGCACCGTATCGTCGTGATTGCCGAACTGGAACCCTGATTTTGGAGGAACAAATGGCCAGAAAAACTCGACACGCTCACAGCAAGAGGCCACGCCTTTCGGCCACGCAGTTGGCCCAACCTGGCACCTCTGCACCGGTCGCTCGCCAGAAGGCCGAAAGCACGGCGCCTGCTGCCCCGGTGTTGTCGGACCTGCGCGAGGAATATCACTATGTCCTGCGCGATCTCAAGACCATCGGCATCATCGCCGCAGCCATGCTGGTGTTGATGATCGTCGTCCTGTTGTTGATCTAGCACCCATTTGCATTTTGTCTTCTCAACAAATCGTGCTATACTGTAGATGCGTTACGTCAAGTCAGCGATTGGACTTGCCAAACGCGGGCGCTTTCGTATACTAGGGGTGCGGGCAGAGAAATGGAAAGCAGAGAGTGGGCCAGGCGCATTACGGAAGCGGGATTGCAACCGCTGGCGATTCCCCTTCTCGAGGTCACCCACGCGCTGGGGTTCGTCGCCGCCCACGTCCTGCTCCTGGGGCAACCGCTGCTGGCCGGCCTGATCGACGAGGAGAAGCTCGAAGCAGCCATCGCCTGGCTGGAAGAACCCCAAGGAGCAGAACACCTGCTGCAGCAGATCCGCGAGGGAGAAAGACCATGAGCGGCCTGATCACAAGCGGGCATGTCCTCGGCGTACTGATAGCTGCTTTCGCCATCTGGCTGTTGCTCCGCCTCCTCTTCCGCGTTCTGCCGGCGCGGCTGCAGACCCAGACCCGCCCCCTGCCCGTCTTCAGCCGGCTGCCCAAAGAGCTGGGGTATTCCGCCGAAAGCGGCACCCCGCTCCACTTTGGCATGGGCCTGGGCCGGCTGGGCAGCGAGCGCACGCTGGCCTCGCTGGCAGCGATGGAAACGCTGAACAGCCTGGCCGCTGCCGCTGCTGCCTACGGCACGCCGCCCATCGTCACCGTCGGCGACCCCACCCTGCTCCCCGTCGCGGAGGATACGCTGCGCTGGGCCTACAAGCGCCGCGGCACCCCCGAGCGCTACAACCCGACCCTCGTGCGCTACCTGGCCGACCAGCCGGTGATCTATGCCGCCGCAGCAGCAGACATCGTCCGCCACGAAAACGTGTACGGCAACGTCCTGATCGGCTCCTTCGACGAGGAGGTCTCGCTGATCACACACGCCGGGGAAACCAACGGCCTGCCCCAGTCCGCCGCCTGCGACCGTCCACAAGGATTGAGCGCCCTCTATCCTGCCGTCGGCCATCTGGCCATCGGCGAAGAGATGTTTGCCGGGCTGGCCCAGCTAACCCGCCTGCCGCATCATCTGGTCAGCCTGCCTGTTCAGGACATTTTGCGCTTCCTGGTTGCTGTCATGATTCTCCTGGCCGCGCTGAGGATCCTTTAGGGGTACGGCTATGTTCAAACGAATCGTCCCTACCGCCATAGCCGCCGCAGTCGGCGTGATCGTGCTGACGGGCTACCTTCTGCCCCGCGGCCTGCCAGCCTACCCCATCTTTGCCTTTCTGCGCGACCGCCTGATCCAATGGGCTGTGATCGTCGCCGCCTTTGCCTTCATCCTGGGCTTTTTCAACGTCCTGCGCGTCCATCTGCGACGCATCACCCGCGGCAAAAGCAATGCCCTGTACAGTAGCCTGCTGATCATCACTGCCCTGATCAGCCTGGGCCTGACCCTGATCGGCCTCACCGCTCCTCTCTTTCACGCAGCGGAGATGGCAACCTTGCGTCAGACGCTGATCACAGCCAGCGACTGGTGGTTCCAGTATGTGCTGTCTCCGTTGCAGGCCAGCGCTGCCGCGCTGATCGCTTTTACCCTGACCCTGGCGGGCTTTCGGCTCTTGCGCGGGCGCAAAACCACCCGCGAGCGCCTGCTGGCTGTGCTCTTTCTGCTGGCCGCAGCCATCGTGCTGATCGGCACCCTGCCGCCGCTGATCGGGCCCGTCGCAGGCCCGCTTGGCTATCTGAAAAACCTGGTGATGAACGGGCTGACGACAGCGGGGGTGCGCGGCCTGCTCATCGGTGTGGCCCTGGGGACGCTGCTGATGGGCCTGCGCGTGATTACCGGGCTTGACCGCCCTTATAGCGATTCCTGAGTCAGGTAAGCCATGACAAACTGCCCGATTTGTGGCACCGCAAACCAGGAAGGAAGCCGCTTTTGCAGCGCCTGTGGTGCGACTTTGCCCACGAGCACGGGCATTCGCTGCCCCATGTGCGGCAAGATGAACCCGCTGGGCAACGTCTTTTGTGACCATTGCAGCGCGCGGCTGGTCCCCCTCACGCCCGATAGCCTGCCCCGCGAACAAGAACCCCCCAGCAAAGAAGCAGAGCAACCCCAGATCAAGCCTTTCTCTCTGCCGACCATCCCGCTGGAGGAAGGACCCGCGGCGGAGGAGGATTGGCTGGCCGGCCTGCGAGATGTCGTGGGCGAGGAAGCAGAAACAGGCGCCGCCGAAGAAGAGATCGCGCCCATGGGTCTGCCCGACTGGCTGGCCGGGCCGACAGAGGAAGAAGAACCGCTCGAGGCCGCCGCGCCTGAAGTGGG
>DAOTYD010000192.1:0-2518 GCA_034435295.1 Anaerolineae bacterium
CCCATTGAACGGGAAGCAAAGGTAAGACGGGCATTTACAGGTTAGCATTCCGTGTCTATCCGTAGCATCCGTGTGAATCCGCGTACTGCCCGATCAAAAGTGTCAGGTGACCAGAAAAACTATGACTTTCGCGGCAGGGTCACCGTGAACGTGCTGCCCACTCCTGGTTCGCTCTGCACATCTACGGATCCGCCGTGCATCTCGACGATTTCCCACACCACCGCCAGGCCAATGCCCACGCCGCCATAGCGGCGCGTCGTGGAGCCATCGACCTGATAAAAGCGCTCAAAGATGCGGCCAATGTGCTCTGGCGCAATGCCAATGCCGTGGTCCTGAACGCTGGCATGCACCTGCTCATCATCAGACCATACCCGCACAATGACCTCGCCGCCATTGGGGCTGAATTTGATGGCATTGTCCAGGAGCTGCAAAAAGACAAGCCGCAGGTGCTCTTCATCGCCCTGGACCTGCGCCGAATAATCAGCAACATCGAACACAAGCTCGATGCCGGCCTGTTCGGCGCTACGGCGGTAAACGTCGACCGCATAAGCCGCAACCTGGTGCAAGATGAGGGGGTTGAACGAGAGCTGCTCCCGCTGCAATGAGCGCAGCGCCACCAGATTGCGCAGCAGCCGCGAAAGCGCTGCCGTGCGCTCATAAATGACCTCCAGCGCGCTGCGCTGGACCGGTTCGAGCGGCCCCATATCGCCGCTGAGGAGCAATTCCGTATAGCCCTGGATCAACGTCAGAGGCGTGCGCAACTCGTGGCCCACGTTCTGCACCATCTCGTTGCGCAGCCGGTCGAACTCTTGCAACTCTTGCAGGGCGCGACTCAACTGGGCAGACTGCTCCTCCAGTTGGCGGCTCAGCTTTTCGGCCTCGCGGCGTCGTTGCTGCTCCTGCTGGTAGAGGCGCGAGTTCTCCAGGGCAATGCCCAACTGCCCCGCTACCGTCGTATAGAACGCCAGATCGTCCTCATTGAACGCATTGAGGCGACGGCTCTCGATGTTCAAAACCGCCGCGACCTGCCCCCCGACGCGAACCGGCACAGCCAGTTCGGAACGGACATCTTCAGCGCCCACAGCATAGTCCGGCTCCTGGCTCACGTCAGGGATGATGACCGCCTGCCCCGTGCGGTAGACGCGGCCGGTGATGCAGCGGTTGATCGGCGCCTGCCAGTCCTGCAGCACATCCTGAAAGCCCAGCGTCGCGCGGTGCGGGCGCATCACCTGCTTGTTTTCGTCGGGCAGCATCAGATTGACGTATTCGGCCCCCAGCGTGCGCTGGAGCGCCTCCAGCGTTCGCTCCAGCACGCGATCGAAATCGAGGGTAGAGGCCGCCGCCTGGCTGATCTCGCGCAGGATCTGGGCCTGAGCCAGGCGACGCGCTGTCTCCTCGTAGAGACGGGCGTTCTCCAGCGCAACGCCCAACTGCCCGGCCAGCGCCGTGTAGAGAGAAAGGTCCTCCTCGTCGAAAGCGTTGGGCTGACGGCTCTCCACATCGAGCACGCCAATAACCCGCCCGCCGACGCGAACGGGAACAGCCAGCTCAGAGCGGACACGGCTATCACCCTCATAGTAGAATGGAACCTGACTGACGTCGCGGCTCAGGAAAGACTGACCGGTGCGATAGACCAGACCACAGATGCTGCCTTCCAGCGGCAGTCGAACCTCCTGTATCTGCGGAGAGAAACCGATCTGAGTCGGATAAAACCGCAGTCCCTCTCCCCCCTCATCCGGCATGGCAAAGGAGATGTACTCGATACGCATCGCGGCATGCAATGTCTCGATCGTGCGCAAAAGTACACGGTCAAAGTCGAGCGTCGAGGCCGCCGCCATCATCACCTCACGCAAGACCTGGGTGTGGGCCAGACGGCGAGCCGTCTCCTGGTAGAGACGGGCGCGCTCGATGGCCACCGCCGCCTGTCCGGCAATGGCGGTCGCCAGCGTGATCTGTTCCTCAGAGAACGGCTGCCCTCTGGCCTGGCGGTCCAAAGCCATCGCGCCGATGACCCGCTCGCCGCCGCTGACCAGCGGCACCAGCAGCACACTGCCCACGCCAAACGGCTCGATCCATTGCGGCGGCAGGGTCGAGGCCCGCACATCGGAAACGTAGAGCGGGGTCCGGCTGCGGAGCACCTGGACCGCCTCCGGGATGTCCTCCACGCGCTGCGGGTCGCTGGCCTGGCGAAGCTGTCGCCAGAGCTCAGGGGCGGGGCGACCGGAGGCGAATTGGGACATGATCGGCTCCAGCGCTTCCCCTGCCTTGTCGAGCAAGAACAACGTGCAGCGGCTCGCTCCGCAGGCGCGAGCCGCACGCAGCGCCACCTCGCTGAGCACGTCCTTCAGTTCCAGCGTCGAGTTGACGGCGCTGGCAACCCCCAGCAGGGTCTCTGAAATCTCGCGGGCCTCCCGCTCCGCCTGGTAGAGGCGGGCGTTTTCGATGGCGATAGCGGCCTGCGTCGCGATCTCGGTGACAAGCTGGCGGTCGCTGGCGGTAAAGGCATATGGCTCATACG
>DAOTYD010000193.1:0-13308 GCA_034435295.1 Anaerolineae bacterium
TCATCAGAATGTGTGACGAGCTGGGTTGGAAACTTGCTGAGGAGTTCTTCTGGTTTAACCCATCTAAATTACCGTCGCCTATAGAGTGGGTGAATAAGCGCAAAATTCGCGCAAAGGATGCAGTCAATACCATATGGTGGTTTTCCAAGACGGACTTTCCCAAGGCTGATATTACAAAGGTTCTGGTGCCCTATTCTGAGCGAATGAAGCTTCTACTGCAGAACAGCGACAAATACTATTCGCCCAAGAAGAGACCGTCTGGACACGATATCAGTAGCCGTTTTGCGGAGGATAAGGGTGGAGCGATCCCGCCAAATCTTCTCCAAATTCCTAATACTGAGAGTAACTCGCGATACCTTAGATGTTGTCAGATTGTTGGCATCCATTCTCACCCAGCCAGGTTCCCTGAGAAGCTCCCGGAGTTTTTTATCCGCTTTCTCACCGATGTAGGAGATACCGTTTTAGACATCTTTGCTGGCTCTAACACGACGGGTGCAGTGGCGGAGGCTTTGGGGCGAAGATGGATTGCTTTTGAGATTGAGCAGTCTTACCTCGCTGCCTCAGTTTTCCGCTTTCTTGACGGAGTTGAAGAAGATGTCGTGAGGGGTTTGTATAGCAAGCTTATTGCCGAAGGCGGAAAGAGGATCGTTGTTCCCCAGAGAGCAACGCAGCTATATCTTTTGGAGGAGACGGGCGAATATCAGACATCATAGGAGTGCATAACCACAGTGCGGCGGGCTAACAACTCGCTGGAACCGACCGTGCTTCGCTTGCTGCGTTCGCTTCGCCCGGCGGCCCGGTTCTGTGCTGTTATGCTACCGTGTAATATGAAAGGAGTAAACTCATGAAAGACGATGCAGCTTTGGCAAAACGGCGTGCGGCCCTGCTTCACGCGGGAGCCCGCGTGAGCCGCAGTATTACTTCGATCCTTGACCTGGATTATCTGCTCGAAGAAACGGTCGATATCATCTGCGACGAGTTTGGCTTTTATTACGCCGGTGTCTTTCTGCGCGACGAGACGGGGGAATGGGCGGTGCTGCGCGCCGGGCGCGGCGAGGCGGGCGCAGCGATGATCGCCGAGGGCCACAAGCTCAAGGTCGGCGGCCACTCGATGATCGGCACGGCGATCGAGCTGCGCAAAGCGCGCATCGCTCTCGACGTGGGCGAGGAGCCGGTGCACTTCAAGAACCCCCATCTGCCGCACACCCGCTCTGAAATGGCCCTGCCGCTGATGCTCGGCGACGAGGTCATCGGCGCGCTGACGGTGCAGAGTACCGAGGAGGCCGCCTTTAGCGAGGACGACATCACCTCTCTGCAGGCTATGGCCGACCAACTGGCCGTGGCGATCAACAACGCCATGCTGCACGCCGAGAATCAGCGCCTGCTGGCGCGGACAGAGCGGCGGGCCAGGCTGCTGGAGGCGGCCGCCCGTGTCGGGCGCGATGTGACCTCGATCCTCGACATGGACGAGCTGCTCAACAGGACGGTCGACATTATCTGCGATACCTACGGCTTTTATTACGCCGGCGTCTTTCTGGTCGACGAGACGGGGGAGTGGGCGGTGCTGCGCGCCGGGCGCGGCGAGGCCGGCGCGGCAATGCTCGCCGAGGGCCACAAGCTCAAGGTCGGCGGCCACTCGATGATCGGCACGGCCATCGAGTCGGGCAAGGCGCGCATTGCTCTCGATGTCGGCGAAGAACCGGTCCACTTCAAGAACCCCCATCTGCCGCACACCCGCTCCGAAATGGCCCTGCCGCTGGCCATCCGTGGCCAGGTCATCGGCGCGCTGACGGTGCAGAGCGTCGAAGAGGCCGCTTTCAGCGAGGACGACATCACTTCTTTGCAGGCCATGGCCGACCAGTTGGCTGTCGCCATCCGCAACGCCCAGTTGCTGCTCGAACTGGAAGCTGCCTATGCCGAGCTGGTGCGCACCAAGACCTACGAGGCCATTGCCACCGCCACCATCGAGGCCATCCACTGGATCGGCAACAAGGCCCTGCCGATCTCCACCGCCATCAGCCGCCTGCGGGCGGATGTCGAACGGCTGCCCGCCGATACAGATCCCGCTCTGCTGGACTCGATCCGCGAGGACCTGGCCCTCATCGACAACAGCGCCCGCCTCATCGTCTCGGTGCAGGAGCACCTCATCGGACCGGCGCGGGAGGAAAAGCCGCGCCCTGTCCTGCCCCATGATGTGGTGCGGGACGCGGCGGTGGCGATGGGCATTCCGGCGAACGCGATTGTCTACGTCGTCACCGACGAGCCGCCGTTGGGTCTGGCCGACACGACCCAGTTGAGCCGCGCTTTCCAGTACGTGCTGCAAAATAGCCTGGAGGCCATGGCGGAAAAGGAGCAGCCGCGCATCACGGTGGAAGTGGGGCCGGCCGACGAGGAGGGCTTTGTCCTGGTGCGCATCGCCGACGAGGGGCCAGGCATCCCCGAGGAGGAGCTGGACAAAATCTGGGCCGCTTTCTACACCACCAAGGGCGGCGACCATGCCGGCCTGGGTCTCTCGGCCTGTTTGCAGATCCTCAAGCAGATCGACGGCAAGATTGTCGCCGCCAACGCCCCCGGCGGCGGCGCAGTGTTCGACCTGCTGATCCCGGTCTATGGAGGGCCGCTCCCGGCGCCGGCGGCGCCAACTGGCCGGTCGATCCTGCTGATCGATGACGACGACCCCTGGAGCCGCTTTGTCATGCGCACGCTGGCCGACCTGGGCAACAAGGTGACCCGCTCTGCCGACGGCAGCATCGACCCGCGCAACTTTGACCTGATCGTGGTGGACAATGTGTTGGAGCGGGCGAACGTAGTGGACGTGCTCGAGCGGCTGGAGCAGGCTGGGGTGGGGGGGCGGACGATCGTCGTCGCCTCGAACCTGCGCGTCGAGCGGGCGATGGAGCTGATGGAGCGCGGCGCGCGCGATGTGGTGCTCAAGCCCTATACGCCCGCCGAGCTGACCCAGATCGTTGGCTAAAGGGAAGGGATGCCCAATCTTAATGTGCCCCATTTGAAGGAGGGCATCCGCCGTGTTGTGCTCTGATCCTTTGTGTCCTTCGTGGTGTAAGAGGACGGTAAACAAAGCCGTCAGACTGAGCAGATACGAAAAGGGATAGGCAGTAGTGGTTTCTGAACGGCCAAAGCTGTCGCAGAGAGGGCGTGTGCTCTGTGCCCTCTGTGGCCTGCTGATCTTGCTCCTGGCAGCGCCGGTCAGCGCGGCGCCGCCCGCGCAGAGCGGTGGGGTCGTCCACGTCGTCGCCTGGGGAGAGACGCTGTCCGGCATCGCCCTGCGCTACGGCACGACGGTCGAGGCCATCCGCGCGGCCAACGGCCTGAGCGACCCGTCGCGCATCTATGCCGGGCAGCGGCTGGTCATCCCGGCGGCGAGCGCGCCAGCCGTCCCGGCCGGCGCCGGCGCGACGCACGTGGTCCAGCCGGGCGAGAACCTCTTTCGCATTGCCCTCCGCTACGGTACCACTGCCCAGACGCTGGCCGAGTTCAACGGCATCTATAATATCGACCACATCATGGCCGGGCAGACGCTGCGCATTCCGGGCAGCCCGACGGCGCCGGTGGCAGGCTATCAGCCGGCCCACGCCGCCACGACCCACGTGGTGCAGCCGGGCGAGGTCCTCTCGCGCATCGCCGCGCACTATGGCGTCACCACCTGGGCGCTGGTGCAGGCCAACAATCTGGCCAATCCCGGGTTGATCTTTCCCGGCCAGACCCTGACCATCCCCCTCAGCGGGGCGGCGACCGCGCCGCCTGCCGGCAGCGGCGGAGGCAAGCGCATCGTCATCGACATTTCCGAACAGCATCTCTACGCTTACCAGGACGGCGTGCTGGTCTATTCCTTCGTCGCCTCGACCGGCATGCCGGGCCTGGGGACGGCCACCGGCACTTTTCGCGTGCTGGACAAGATTCCCAACGCCTACGCCTCGACATGGGACCTGCAGATGCCCTACTGGCTGGGCATCTACTGGGCCGGCTCGCTGGAGAACGGCATCCACGCCCTGCCCATCCTCTCCAACGGACAGCGGCTGTGGGAGGGTTACCTGGGCACGCCCGTTTCTTACGGCTGCATCATTCTCGGCACTTATGAGGCCAGCCTGCTCTATGACTGGGCCGAAATCGGGACGCCGGTGGTGATCCAGTATTGAGAGACGCAAGACCCTAAAGGTCTTTTCCTCGGCGGTGAAAAGGGAGAGCAACATGAAAGATCGAGCCATCTATCTGGACTATTCCGCCACCACGCCGACCGACCCGAGGGTGGTCGAAGCGATGGCGCCGTACTGGAGCGAATGCTTTGGCAACACCTTGTCGGTCCACCTCTGGGGGCAGGAGGCGGCGACGGCGTTGGAGCGGGCGCGCGGCACGGTAGCCGAAATCCTCGGTTGCCGGCCGATGGAGATCGTGTTCACCGCCTGCGGCACCGAGGCCGACAACCTGGCCCTGCGCGGCGCGGCCTGGGCAGCGCGCAAGGCCGGGCGCGGCAATCACCTCGTCACCACGCCAGTCGAACACCATGCCGTCGGCCACACGGTCGAACAACTGCGCGATGTCTTTGGCTTTGAGGTGACCTTCCTGCCAGTGGACGGCCATGGTCAGGTCGATCCCGACGACGTTGCCGCGGCGATCCGGCCGGACACGGTGCTGGTCAGCGTGATCATGGCCAACAACGAGGTCGGCACGGTGCAGCCGATGGTCAGGATCGGCCGCGTCTGCCGCGAGCGGGGGGTGCTCTTCCACACCGACGCGGTGCAGGCCGCCGGTCGCCTGCCGCTGGAGGTGGACGAGATGAACGTCGACCTGATGGCCCTCTCGGCGCACAAGTTCTACGGCCCCAAGGGCGTCGGCATCCTCTACGTTCGCCGTGGCGTGGAGCTGGTGCCGGCGATCACCGGCGGCGGCCACGAGCGCGGCTACCGGCCCGGCACGGTCAACGTCGCCGGGGCGGTGGGGCTGGCGACGGCGCTCCAGCTTGCCGAGGCCGAGCGCGTCGCCGAGGGGCTGCGCCTGCGCCGCCTGCGCGACCGCCTGATCGAAGGGGTGTTGGCCTCGATCCCCGACGTCCGCCTGACCGGTCACCCCCAGCAGCGGCTGCCGCACCATGCCAGCTTTGCCTTTCGCGGCGTCGAGGGCGATTCGCTGGTTGTTGCCCTCGACGTGGAGGGCTTTGCCGTCAGCTCCGGCGCGGCCTGCGCTGGGGGCGAGGCGGAGCCGTCCTTTGTCTTGCAGGCGATGGGCCTGCCGCGGGAGTGGGGAATCGGCGCGCTGCGCGTCTCGCTGGGCCGCGCCACGACAGAAGCAGACGTGGATGCGCTGTTGGAAGCCCTGCCGCCCATTGTTGCTCATCTGCGGGCCAGCGAATGATGCTGCTGCCTTTTGCCGAACACCTGCTGGCGGCGCGCTTTTTGCGCCGTCGCCGTCCCCTGATGTGCGGCTTCAAGGTCACTCACCGCTGTAACTGCCGCTGCCTGGCCTGCCCTTTCTGGCGCAACGGCGGGGAAGACATCCCCTTCGAGCGGGCGGTAGCGGCCCTCGACCAGTTGCAGGCAGCGGGGGTCAAGCTGCTGGTCCTGGAAGGCGGTGAGCCGTTCCTCTGGCGCGACGGGGCGCGGCGGCTGGAGGACCTGGTCATCGAGGCAAAGCGCCGTTTTCTCCGCGTCGGCATCACCACCAACGGTTCGTTCCCGCTGGAGAGCGCGGCGGACATTCTGTGGGTCAGCATCGACGGGCTGGAGGCGACGCACGACCGTCTGCGCGGCGAGGGCACCTTTCGCCGCGCCCTGGCCCACATCGAACGCTCCCCTCACCCGCGCCTCTACGCCAACATCACCATCAGCCGCGCCAACGCCGGCGAGATCGCGCAGCTCGTCCGCTTTCTGGCCTCGAAAGTGCGCGGCATCACCATCCAGTTCTACTATCCCTATCCAGAGACGGAACAACTCTGGCTGGAGCCGGCGCGACGGCGGGCGGTGCTGGACGAGCTGATCGCGCTCAAGCGGGAGGGGCTGCCGCTGCTGGACTCGCGTGCCGCGCTGGAGCATCTGAAGGAGAACACGTGGCGCTGCCATCCGTGGCTCATTGCCAGCGTCGACCCTGACGGGACGGTGACGCAGGGCTGTTATTTGCTCAACCGGGCCGAGATTTCCTGCGCGTCGTGCGGCTTTGCCGCCCATGTCGAGATCTCCCTGGCCTACGATCTGCACCCGGGAGCGATCTGGACCGGCATGCGCGTCTTTGGTTTGCTGTGATGGCCGGGATTGTCGTTGCCCTGAGCGGCGGGGTCGATAGCGCGGTGGCGGCGGCGCTGCTGGCCGAGCAGGGCGCGTCGCTGCGCGCGGTGATGCTGCGGCTGTGGGCTGAGCCGGGCGCGCAGGAGGGGGCCAACCTCTGTTGCACAGCCGACGCCGTCGAGCGGGCGCGCGCGGTGGCCGCGCGGCTGGACATTCCCTTCGCACTCGTCGATGCCGCTGACCTCTTCCGCCGGACGGTGGTGGACTATTTCGTCGCCGGGTATGCGGCGGCGCGGACGCCCAACCCCTGCATCCCCTGCAATCGCGACGTGCGCTTTGGCTTCCTGCTCGATTGGGCGCTGGAGGGGGGGGCAGAGGCGCTGGCGACGGGACATTACGCCCGCGTCCGCCGCGTGGGCGATGTCTACCAGTTGCTGCGCGGCGTCGACCGGCAGAAGGACCAGTCATACGTGCTGCATGCCCTGAACCAGCATCAACTGGCCCATGTCCGCTTCCCGCTGGGCGAGCTGACCAAGCCGCAGGTGCGCGAACTGGCCCGCGCGCGCGGCCTGCCGACGGCGGAGCAGCCGGAGAGCCAGGACGTCTGCTTTGTGGCCGACGGCGATTACCGCCGCTTTTTGCGCCAGGTTGCGCCGCAGGCGTTCCAGCCCGGCCCGATCCTGGACGTCGAAGGGCGGGAGGTGGGCCAGCACAGCGGCCTGCTCGATTACACCGTGGGACAGCGCAAGGGCATTGGCCTGAGCGCGGCTCATCCGCTCTACGTCGTCGCCCTCGACCCGGCGCGCAATGCGCTCATCGTCGGGCCGGCGGGGGCGCTGGGCCGCCAGACGTGTACGGTGGAGCGGATGCACTATATCTCCGGCGTCGAGCCGACGACGCTCTTTGCAGCGGCAGCCAAGATTCGCTACCGTCACCAGCGGGTCGCTGTGGTGGCGACGCCGCTGCCGGGCCAGCGGCTGCACGTGCGCTTTGCTCACCCGCAGCGCGATGTCACACCGGGGCAATACCTGGTCCTCTACGACGGCGAAGTGGTGCTGGGCGGGGGGGTGATCAGCCTCGAGTGAAGCTGTGCGGTTGGTCTCCGGTCGTCTGGTGTGTGACTTTATGCAAAGTTGTAGTATAATGAAAGGCATCGGAGACCACGATGCGGGCGGAGATCGAATCGTTCCTGGGCTACCTGGCTGGGCAGAAAGAGGCCTCGCCCCATACGATTGCGGCCTACCGCAACGACCTGGGCCAGTTTCTGGATTACCTGGCGGCCCACGATGTGGGGGCGTGGGACCAGGTCGCGCCGACGCATGTCGCCGCTTTTCTCTCGTGGCTGCAGGACCGCTATGCTGTATCGACCGTGGCGCGCAAGATCGCCGCAGTGCGTTCATGTCTGCATTTCCTGGTCGGGCAGAATGTGCTCAGGGATGACCCCTCCACGGCAGTCCCGCCGCCGCCTGTCCCCCGCCGCCAGCCTCGCTATTTGACCGTCGAGGAGGTCAGCCGTTTCCTGGATTGTCCGCTGGGGGATGACGGCAAATCGCTGCGCGACGCGGCGCTGCTGGAGCTGATGGTCGCGACGGGGATGCGCGTCAGCGAGGTGGTCCGCCTGACGCTTCATGACCTGGACCTGGAGCGGGGAGAGATTGTCTGCGGGGGGCGGCAGCGCCGGCGGTTGCCCCTTTCGCCGCGGGCCGTCGAGGCGCTGCGCCGCTATCTCGAGGAGGGCCGGCCGCGCCTGCTGCAGGACGAGAAGGAGGATGTCCTGTTCGTCAACCATCGCGGCCTGCCGCTGACCCGCCAGGGGCTGTGGCTGATCATCAAGGGGCGCGCTGAAGCGGCTGGCTTGGGGCAGGTGGTGACGCCGCATGTGCTGCGCCACTCCTTCGCCGCGCACATGCTCGCCCAGGGCGAAAGCCTGGAAGAGGTCCAGGAGCGCCTGGGACACGCCAATCTGGCGACGACCCAGACCTATCTCGAACTCGCCGAACCCGACTATCAGGCAGATCTCGAATCATGAGGTGATGTGATGGACTATATTCGCCAGCTTCTTGCCCAGGGAGAACAAATCGTCCTGGTCACGCGCAGGCACTGGATCGCCCTCTTGTCGGTGATCCTGGTCGATGCCGGCGTGATCATCGTGATTCTGGCTCTCTCGATCGGTTTTACGTTGCTTTCCCCGCCGCTTCCCCTGTTCGGGCTCTTGCTCTTGCTTGTGCCCATTGCCCATCTGGTCAGCCGCCTGGTGGTGTGGTGGAATGCCCAGTACATCGTCACCAACCGGCGTGTTATGGAGGTGCGGGGGGTCTTTCAGAAGCACGTCTCGGACTCGTCGCTGGAAAAGGTCAACGACGTGGTGATGGAACAGAGCGCCCTGGGGCGGATGCTCGATTATGGCGATGTGCGCATCATCACCGGCTCAGATGTCGGCGTCAATCTCTTCCGGCGCATCGCTCATCCCATTCGCTTCAAGGTTGCCATGCTGGATCAGAAATCCGACCTGAGCCGTTCGGCCCGGCCGGAAACGGGAGAGGTGTCCCCTCGGGACGTGCCCGACCTGTTGGCCAAACTGGACGAGTTGCGCCGTCAGGGTGTGCTGACCGAAGAAGAGTTCAGCCGCCAGAAGCAACAGTTGCTGGAAAGGTTGTCGTCTCAATGAACGAACCGATCACGTTGCAGATGATCGACGCAGCGACAGGCTTTGTCCGCCAGTATATCCGCTTTGCGCCTCGCGTGGGCATCATCCTGGGCTCTGGCCTCAGTGACCTGGCCAATTCGGTCGAGGATGCTGTAGCCGTTCCCTATGGTCAGATTCCCCACTTTCCTTCCTCCACCGTCGCTGGCCATGCCGGGCAGTTTGTCATCGGCTGGCTGGAGGGGCAGCCGGTTGTGGTCATGCAGGGCCGTATCCATTTCTACGAAGGCCACTCGATGGCCCAGATCACACTGCCGGTGCGGGTGATGCAGGCCCTGGGCATCGAGATTCTCATTGTCACCAACGCCGCCGGCGGCCTCAACCCCGCCTTCCGCCCTGGCGACGTGATGCTCATCTGCGATCACATCAACCTGGTCGGCATGACCGGTTTTCACCCTCTCTGGGGCCCCAATCTGGATACGCTGGGCCCGCGCTTTGTGGACATGATGCAGGCGTACGATCCTGCTTTGAGGGCGCTGGCTCGCCAGGTGGCGGCCGAAGAGGGCATTGTTCTGCGGGAAGGGGTCTATGTGTCGCTCGCCGGCCCGTCCTTCGAAACGCCCGCCGAGATCCGTTTTCTGCGTCTGATCGGCGGCGACAGCGTGGGCATGTCGACGGCGCCGGAGGTGACCGTGGCCCGGCACGGCGGGACGCGCGTGTTGGGCTTTTCTGGCATTTCCAATGTCGCTGTGTCCGATCCGGAAGAAGCCAAAGAGACGACGCATGAGGAGGTGCTGGAGACCGGTCGCCTGTTGACACCGCGCCTGGAGGCCTTGATTCGCGGGGTTTTGCGGCGCCTATGATCATCCTGCTGCGCTGGCTGGCCGACTTTGCATGGATCGCCTATGCTGCCTGTGCGCTCGGCGCGCTGACCTATATGATCCGCGCTCTGGCCGCGCAGCGACGGATGAGCAGCACGTTGACCGGCTTTGAGCGCGAAACAGCGGTGGCGCACATTCTGCGCCTGTGGCGCGTCGCCGCTACCTTTCTCCTGGTTGGCATTGCCCTCTTCGCTGCCCAGCTCTACCTCCTGCCGCGCGTGCTGCCGGACGTCCTGGTTGTCCCCACGCCGACCCCCCGCGCTGGCCTGGAGACGGCGACGCCCACGCCGACGGTGACGGTGGCCTCCGTTATCGGCCTGTTGCCGCTGGCGACGTCGACGCCTGCCCCTGAGCCGCCGCCAACGCCGGAGGGCGCAACGCCTGAGCCGACCGCGCCTTCCTTGCCCGCGCCAACCTATCCGCTCTACGCCCGCATCGGTAACGTGGCCGAGCTGTTGGGCTATGATCTGTCCTCTACCGAGGTCGCTGTCGGCCAGCCGTTCAGGCTCACGCTCTACTGGCGGGCGCTGGGCGGGGCGGGTATCGCCGATTACTGGGTCTTTACCCATCTCGTGCCGCCGGACCTCTCGCGGATCGTGGCCCAACACGATGGCCGACCGGCGGGCGGAACGCGCCCGACGACCATCTGGGTCACCGGCGAGATCGTCGTGGATGAGCATGAGCTGGCTTTCGTGACGGCGGACTATAGCGGCGTGGCCCAGCTCGCGGTTGGCATCTATGTCCCCGACGTGGGCCGCGTGCCGGTCGAAGGCGGCGGCGACTATATCCTGTTGCCCACCCCGCTCAACGTCACGGTGCCCTGAGACCTCAGGATCGTCGCGGCGCAACTGCCTGCCCGACTACCCTCCCGCAGGGTAACGGCTCACTGCGAATGTCATTCTGAGGCGCGAAGCGCGCTCAGAATGACAGGCTGTTCAGATGCGCCAGTTCCACTCGCGGGCGCGATATTTCCGTTCCCGGAGCGCTTGGGCGAGCCGCTGTTCCTCGTCACTGAGCTGGCCGGGCAGGAGGGAGAGGTCGAGCGCACGGGCAAACCCCTGGGCAATAGCGGCGGCGCTTTCTTCCCACGAGACGGCGCGGCCCAATGCTTCCGACAGCGTGATGGCGCGGGCGCGCACTCGTTCGGCGCTGCTGGGAGTGGTCAGAAAGCGGCAGATGCGGGCGATGTCGCCGTAGAGGGGGAGGGCGCCGTGCTGAAGAAGCGCGCCGCGTCCGCGCACCTGCGCGCTGCCGACCAGCTTGCGCCCTTCCCAGACGATCTCATAGGCGCCGGGCTGCTCGAAGCAGACCGGCGCTGTCGTTGGGCGGACCGTGTTCTGTTGGACGGCGGCCTCGGCGCCGAGCAGCCGCAGCGCTTCCAGCAGCCCCTGGCTGAGACGGTGACAACTGCCGAGCACGCCGCCGCGCGCGCGCGGGTCCCGCAGCGGCAGGGCAACGGCATAGGTCAGCTCGTCGATGTGAAGAATGGCCCGCCCCCCGCTGGGCCGGCGCACCAGCTCATAGCCGCTCTGTTCCAGTGCCTCGGTGTCGACCTCGCTGGCTGGCTGGTTGCGGCCCAGCGAGAGACAGGGCGGCGCCCAGCGATAGAGGCGCAGTGTGGCCGGCGCGCGTCCTGCTCCCACCGCCCGCCAGATCGCCTCGTCCGTGGCCATTTGCGTGGCCCCGTCCGCCGGCGCACTCCACACGAGCAGCCGCCAGGTCGCATGAGGATAAGCGCTCATGGCAGCGATTGTAGCACGGGTCAGTGAGGGGGCAAGTCTGGCTACAACAAAAAGCGGGGGACATTGTCCCCCGCTTTGGATCTCTTGTCAGCGAAATCTTATGCCGCGCCCCTGGCCATTTCCGCCAGGCGGGCAAACGCCCCCGGATCGCGCACCGCCAGGTCGGCCAGCATCTTGCGGTTCAGCTCGACGCCCGCTTGCTTGAGGCCAGCGATGAGGCGGCTGTACGAGAGGCCGTGCTGCCGCGCGGCAGCGTTGATGCGCATAATCCACAGCTTGCGCATGTCCCGCCGGCGCATGCGCCGGTCCCGATACGCGTACCAGTTGGCCTTCAGCCAGGCCTCGTTGGCGCGCCGCCAGAGGCGATGGCGCGTGCCATAGTAGCCTTTGGTCTGGCTGAGGATTTTCTTGTGGCGAAATCGCGTCCTGGTTCCACCCTTGACTCTCACGGCTTTTTACCCCTTCTCTCTCAGATACGGCGTCAGGCGAGCCACGCGGCGCTCGACGGCCGCCGACTCGACCTCGACCATGCGGTCATAGCGGCGCTTGACCTGCGTCGGCTTCTTGCGCCGAAAGTGCGACTTGCCCTGCCGGGTGCGCATCAGCTTGCCCTTGCCACCCTGGGTCAGGCGGAAGCGCTTGGATGTGGATTTGTGTGTCTTGATCTTTGGCACGTTCCTTCTCCCGCTACTTTTTCTTGGGCGCCAGGATCATCAGCATCGTGCGCCCTTCCATGTTGGGTTCCTGCTCGACCACTGCCCACTCGCTCAGGTCCCGAGCAACTTCTTCCAACTGCTCCTTTGCCAGTTCAGGATAGGTGATCTCCCGTCCCCGGAAGCGGATGCGCACCTTGACCTTCATCCCGTCCTGCAGCCAGCCGCGCGCCTGAGCAACTTTCATGTCGCGGTGGCTCTCGTTGGTCTTGGGACGGAAGCGGATCTCTTTGACCTCGACCTGCTTCTGGGCCTTGCGCGCCTCTCGCTCTTTCTTGGTCTGCTCGTAGACGAACTTGGGATAGTCCAGGATTCGCGCAACAGGCGGCTCGGCGTTGGGGGAAACCTCCACCAGGTCGAGTCCGGCTTCAGCCGATCGCTCCAGGGCTTCGCGCAGGGGAACGACCCCGATGTGCTCGCCCTCAGGCCCAATCAGCCGCACTTCCGCTGCCTGGATCTGATGGTTGATCCGGAAAGACGCCCGCAGGTCCTTCCTGAACTTTTTCGGATGTCTTCTTCTAATGGCTCGCCTCCCTCCGTTTCTGTCGAGAGCCTGAACTGAAACGCACGCCGCAGCGGCGCACGCGAGATAATCATAACACAAGGTGGGCAAGGTGTCAAATTGTGTGAGAAGTAGATTATGTTATAATGCTCCCGCTATCCGTAACGGAGGAGACTCTTATGACCATGGATCCGACCCAGACCAGCCAGATGCTCAAATGGCTGGACGAAGAACGGCGCAAGGACAAGGCGACGATCGCGGCGCTGCAGGAGCGGCTGGAAGGCCAGGCGCAGACCCTCGCCCGCCAGGAGGAGCAGATCGCTGCGCTGCAAAAGGCGGTGGCGGGGCTCGAAATCTTGCTGACCCGCGTCACCGAGTTCACCCAGGCTGTCGAAGGGGTGCGCAAAGACATGGCGCTGATGCTCGACAGGCGCGACGAGCAGCGGCGCAAAGAGCAGCGCGAAACAGAAAGGGCGCGCCAACTGGAGGTCGGCGCGATCAAGGAGGAGATCGCCCGCCTGGCCGAGGATGTTCGCCTGATCCCGCGCCTGGCGGAGCGCGTTGATGTGGTGCAGGCCGAGGAGCGACGG
>DAOTYD010000194.1:0-23561 GCA_034435295.1 Anaerolineae bacterium
GGACCAGGGCCGGGGGTTGGCGTGGGGCCGGGCGCTGGTGCGCCGACCTCTTGCACGGTCAGGTTGTAGCTGCCGGTCGTGTTGACCTTGTTGTAGATGCGGATGTAGTAATAACCGTTGTAGGTGGAACGCCACGAAGCCCGCGAGGCATAACCGCCGGCGCCATCGTCGTTGCCTGTGACCACGGCGTTGTTCTTGTCGCGGATCTCCAGGTAGGTGTCGATGCCGCTCAGTTCGCTCGTCTCGGCTTCATAGTAATAGCCGTTCTTGGTGTAGAAAGCAAACCAGTCGGGGTCGTTGACCGGGAAGATATTGGGCTTGCCCAACAGGTTCTTGAGCGAGATCGAGGTCTCGACCGGCAGGAAGTAGGCCGTGTTAAAGTCGTCGTTCTGTTCATAGTCATCCTCCGCCGTTGTGGGTGTGGGGGTATTGGTGGGAGTGGGGGTGTTCGTGGGCGTGTTGGTGGGCAGCGGGGTTGGTGTGGGCGCCAGCAGGTCGACGTCGAGCCGATAGGAAGCGATCTGCACAGTCGTCGTCGTCGCCAGCGCCTCGACGCGGATGTAGTGGCCCGTGTCGTAGGAGGTCCAGCTTACGCTGGAACTGCTGGCGGAAGAGGAACTGGTCTTGAGCAATTGACGGTTGCTGTTATAGATGCGGAAGCGCAGCAACAGGCCAGTCGGATTGCTCAGGGCGGTCAGGCTGGCGTCGTATTGACTGCCGACCTGGGTGGTGATCGAGAAATAGTCTATTGTGTCAGGGGTGGGGGAACCGGTGGTGAGTTGCCCTGTTGCATAGCCGGGGACTACAAAAGGGTCGGCGTCGTCAAAGTCGTCGTTTGGTTCTGTTTCGGCGGTCTGAAACAAAGGGGCGGCAACGGTCGAGAGCGGCTCGCTGGCGAGCAGGGAAAAGAGGAGCAGGAAAACCACGCTGCCCAGGGCAACCGCCAGCATGAGCGCCAACCGCGGATTTTTCATCGCTATTCCTCCGTTCCGGCATCTTTGCCGGACACTGTCACTATACCACAAACAGCCATAGACTTCAAGTTGTAGGACAACTGCGAGCAGTTGTCCTACAAACCGGCGCGCTCTGCGGTCAAATGTGGGTTTAGAGCTCCTCCCGCAAGCGGGCGATGCGGGAACGGATCTCCTGGCGCTGTTCGATGCGTTCCTCCAGCGGGCCGGCCAGTTCGGTCTGCCAGGAGGATTCCAGTTCCAGTACTGCCGTGGTCAACGCCTCCAGCGGATCGAGCACAGTAGTCAGTAGCGGGTTGACGAGCACGTTGCTCAGGCCGTCCGCCGAGCGGCTGCTGAACCATTCGCCCAGCGGTTCGAGAATGCGCATATAGAGGCCCTGTACCAGCGGCGGGATGGCGGTGATCGCCTCGCCCATGCGCTCCAGGCCCCCGCCCAGTTGAGCGCGGGCCGTAGCAGGCAGGCGGTCCATCACCTCGGCCAGAAAGGCGCCCAGGGTCTCGGTGATGGGGCCGGAAAGGCCCAGCGCCTGGCTCACCTCGTTTTCCAGTCCCAGCAGCCGCTGCGACATGGTGCTCAGGCTGCTGCGCAGCCACTGCATACTGGCCTGCAGCGAGGCAAAGTTGGCCTGGAAATCGAGCAGGGCAGTGCGGGCGGCCGCCGCAGCCGTCGCCAGGCCCTCGGCCATCCGCCGCAGGCCGCTCACCAGCCCGCCCACCGTTGCCAGGCCCCGCGTCACCTGGTCGTCCAGCGCCACGGCGTCCAGCTCCTCGTACAGCTCGACCAGCTCTTGCAGGGTCGATACCTGGCCGCGCAGGGCGTTGACGCGGGTCTCGCCGTACTGCCAGAGGGCCAGCCCGCCGATGCCGACGACCACTACTCCTCCTGCCGCCGCCCCCAGGAAGCGGCGACGATTCATCCCCTCCGGCCTGGCGCCGATCTCGCTGCCCTTGACCGCCTCGGCGGTCAAGCGGTCCAGCACTTCTAGCGTGCCGTCGTCCAGCTTTTGCAGGCGCTCGATCAGCCGTGCCACGCGTGCCGCCCGCAGTGTCTTTTTCATCCCTTCCTGGTCTGTGCTCATTGTGTTTCCGTCTCCTGTCAGTCAGAGCCGTAGCCCATCCGCCGCACCTGGCGGGCATCCTGCCGCCAGTTCTTGCTCACCTTGACCCACAGGTCGAGAAAGACCGGCCCGTCGACCATGCGCTCGATCTCTCGCCGCGCTTCCGTCCCGATGCGGCGCAGCATGTCTCCCTTTTTGCCGATGAGGATGCCCTTTTGTGATTCCCGCTCCACGAACAAATTGGCCGCGATATAGACGGCGCCGTTCTCGCGCTCCTGGTACTCTTCGACCACGACGGCCAGCGCGTGTGGCACTTCTTGATGGGTGAAGCGCAGCGCCTGCTCGCGGATCAGTTCGGCGACGATCTCGCGCTCGGTCTGGTCCGTCACCTGGCTGCCCGGATAGTAGCGCGGCCCCTCCGGCAGATGCGCGATCACCATCGCCAGCAGCCTGTCCAGGTTGACGCCTTCGGTGGCGATGGTCATCATCCAGCCGACATGCTCGGGCAGCAGCTCCCAGTAGGCCCGGCAGTGCAGATCGACCCGTTCCGGCGGCAGGCGATCCATCTTGTTCAGCACCAGGATCGCCGGGCCGCCCTGGCGCACCAATGCGGCTGCGGCGCGGTCCTGCTCGTCGGGCAACGCCGATACATCGACGACAAAGAGGATGATGTCGCTATCGGGAATGGCCCGCGCCGCCGTTTCGACCATTGCCTCTCCCAGCCGGTGACGGGGGCGGTGCAGCCCCGGCGTGTCGACAAAGATGACCTGGGCGTCCTCCCGCGTCAGGATGCCCATGATGCGCCGGCGCGTGGTCTGCGGCTTGGGCGAGACGATGGCGATCTTTTGCCCCACCAGCATATTGACCAGCGTCGATTTGCCGACGTTGGGCTGGCCCACCACGGCAACAAAGCCGGAGCGGTGGCCGGGCGGCACCTCGCCCGGCAGATCGTGCTCTGTTTCTTCGTTCAAGGCTGGATTCACTGGGAAAACCTCATCTTTTTTAGCCACAGATTACACAGATTACACAGGTTTTGATTAAAATTTAGGACACGCACCTGCGGATGAACGATCAGAATTCGCCAGGTAGATGCCACAAGCGACAAAAAGCGCACATTCCCGGCGCGGTTGTCGGCTGCCCGCAGACGGGGCAGTCGGCCATTTCGACTCCCTCGGCCTGCTCCTGGAACAGCCCCTCGCGGCGGGCGCGCAGGAAGTGGAGGTAGAACTGGAGTTTGGCTCCTGGCGAGTTGGCTTCCAGCCGGTTGAGCAGCTCTTTGTAAAAGATCGACGTGCTGCCCTCGACGTAAGGGCATTCTTCGTAGATGTATTCGATCCCGCGCATCAGCGTGTAGGCGGCGACCTCGCGCTCGTAGAGCAGGCAGAGTGGCTTGACCTTGCGCGCCAGCCCCGGCTGCTCTTCCAGGACCGGCGCCTGACGGGCCAGGTAGCCGACCTGCCATTGCAGCACGTTGCCCAGCAGGACCGCTGCCTCGTCGTCGAGGTTGTGGCCGGTGACCAGGACGTCGTAGCCATACGAGGCGGCGATGCGGTTCATCTCGTGCCGTTTGATCAGCCCGCAGAGCGAGCAGGGCTTGACGCGGCCGCGCATCTTGCGTCGCGCGACCTGGGGGACGGTTTCGCCATACGTCGCCCTCAGGTCGACGACGTGAAGGGTCACGCCAGGGCGGTCCCCCAGAAAACGCTCGATCATCTGGCGCGAGCGGGCCGAGTAGCTGAGGCCGCCGTCGATGCCCAGGTCGATGTAGAGGCCGTCGGCCTGATAGCCCAGGCGCAGCAGGACGTCCCAAAGGCCCAGGCTGTCCTTGCCGCCAGAGACCGCTATCAGCAGCCGCTCGTCGGGGCGGAACATGCGGTATTTGTGGATCGTCCGCTCGACCTGGGCGGGGAACCATTCCAGATAGTGGGCCTCGCAGAACGCCAGCTTGTGCCGCCGCATATTGAAGGCGGCCCGCTCGTTACATTTTCGACACTTCACCAGACTCCTCGGAAATGCCTGCCCTCCCGCCGGTCAGGTAGATACTACTTGAGTTTTTCCTCCCCGCCAAAGTCGCGGTCGGGGCTCATCTCCTCCAATGTCTCGCGGTCCTCTGCCGTCAGTTGATCCTGCACCAGGCGGCTCAGCAGGATGCCCAGGCCTGGCCCCAGCATGTACCCCTGTCCGCACATGCCCACGGCGTGAATGTACCCTTCCGGCTCTGGCGCGCGCCCGACGATGGGCGAACCGTCCGGCGTCATCGGGTAGAGGCCGCGCCAGGTGCGCCGAACCTTGATGTTCGCCAGCTTGGGCATCAGGTCGACCATGCGCCGGGCGATCATGGGCAAAAAGACCGAGGTCTCGCGCCGGTCGGTGCCGACGATGGGCGGGTCGGGGGTGATGCAAAAGACGATGGGGCCGGGGCCGTGCTGGTAAAAGTAATAGTTCTTGGAGCCTTCGGCGGGGCGGATGTCGACCACCATCGGCTCCAGGAAGCGCGCCACCGGCTCGGTGATGCCGGCCTCGTGGCTGTCGGGGGTCACCGGCACGTCGATGCCGGCCATCTGTGCGATCTGGCGCGCCCACGGGCCGGCGGCGTTGATGACGACCTCAGTGGCGTAGCCGCCCTGCTCGGTGCGCACGCCAACCACGCGTCCGCGGCGGCGGATGATGCCGGTCACCCGTTCGCGGAAGCGGAACTCGGCGCCGCGCTCGCGGGCGCGGGTGTAGAAAGCATGCGCGCTCAGCAGCGGCGAGGCCGAGCCGTCGCCCGGCGAGAACGTCCCGCCGCGCAATCCCTCGCGGTTCAGCGCCGGGATCACCCCCAGCAGCTCGTCGCGATCCAGCCAGTCGATGTTCAGGCCGTAGGCCTTTTGCACCTTGAGCAGGTCTTTGAGCACCTGCTCTTCGCGCTCGCGGTAGGCGACGAAAGAATAGCCGCCCTGATGCCACTCGATGTTGTCGCCATAGGTTTCCTGCCAGGTGGAAAAGATCTCGATCGACTTGAGACAGATGCGGATCTTGGCCGGCGTCGAGTGGGTGGCGCGGATGCCGCCGATGGCTGCCTTGTGGCTGCCTTGCCCCGGGCTGGCGAACTGGTCGATGACCAGCGGCTTGAGGCCGGCCTGGGCCATGAAAAAGGCCGCCGGCAGGCCCACGCTTCCCGCTCCGATGATGATGACGTCGTACACTTTGGTCGTCATATCGCTCTCCTCATCGACAGAATCAGCGCTGACCGGAGCGCATATTGCCCCGCGCCAGCGACGCAAAGACGCCGCCCAGACAGAGGGCAGCGAAAATGGCAAAGGCTACCCGCACGCTGTGGATGAACTGCGGATGATAGGCTGGCGTGATCTGCACCTGGCCGACGATGAGCGCCAGGATCAGCGTGGCGATGCCCATGCTGAGCATCTGCCCGGTCAGGCGCATCGTGCCGACCATAGCCGAAGCCACGCCATAGTGCTGCCGTCCGACCGAGCCCATGATGGCGTTCATGTTCGGCGACGAGAACAGGGCAAAGCCCAGTCCCAGCACGAGCAGGCCGCCGACGACCAGCGCCAGCGGTGTCCCGCCGGTCAGCAGGGCAAAAGAACCCAGCCCGATGGTCACCAACGCCATGCCCGTCGAGGCCACCAGCCGTGGCTCGACGCGGTCCGAGAGCCGCCCGGCCAGCGAGGAGAAGAGGGCCATCATCGCTGGCTGAGCGATCAGCACCACGCCAGCCTGACGGGGGCTCAGGCCTTTGATGTACTGGAGATAGAGGCTGAGCAGGAACGTGACGGCAGCAGTGGCGCTGTAGTTGATCAGCGCGGCCAGGTTGGAGAGGGCAAAGACGGGGTTGCCGCGAAAGAGCGAGGTGTTCACCAGGGGGCTTGCGGTGCGGGACTGCCAGGCGATAAAGAGGCCGAGCCCCAGGATGCCCCCTGTTACCTCAAGCACCCCTTTCAGCGCGGGCAGGGCAGAGAGGCCCAGCATGAACAGGACGAGGCCCACGCCGTAGAGGAGAGCGCCCGGCCAGTCGAAGCGTTTGCTCTCTGCGTCGGCCCACTCCCCTTTCAGCTTCCATATCGTCAGCGCGACGCCGAACAGGCTGAGCGGCACCTGCACGAAAAAGATGCTGCGCCAGCCCAGTGTCTGGGTCAAGAGGCCGCCCAGAAAAGGCCCCAGCGACAGGCCCAGGTAGGTCGCGGTGACGTTCAGCCCCAGGGCTTTGCCCCGCTCGTGGGGCGGAAAGACCGAGGTCAGGATCGCCACGCCGGTGGCAAAGACCATCGTGCTGCCGATGCCCTGCAGCGCCCGCAGCGCGATCAGCGCGCCGGTCGACGGGGCCAGCCCGCACAGGAGCGAGGTCAGGGCGTAAAAGGCCATGCCGCTGACAAAGACCTTTTTGCGTCCCCAGATGTCGGCGATTTTGCCGAAAGGCACCAGGAACATGGCGGCGGAGAGCAGGAAGGCCGTGGCGACCCAGCTCAGCAGCACGGCGTTGGCGGCGAACTCGGCGCCGATTGTGGGCAGGGCAATGTTGATCGACGAGCCCATGAACGGGGTCAAGAAGGCGCCCAGGGCGGTGACCAGGAGGGTGGTTTGTCTGGCTGTCTGGTTGTTCATCGCATATCGCTTATCGCGTATCGCGTATCGCTTATCGCATATCGCTTATCGTGTTTTGTGTTGATGATTGCAGGTTGCCTGTCGTGGGGCCAAGTATATCACAGTGTTCAATCGTTGCAATCCGCCAGAGGGGTGTCTGTCATATTCTTGTGTCCCCATGTCATTCTGAGGAGCGAAGGCCGCGAAGCGGCCGAAGCGACCCTGCGCGCGGTCGAAGGGATGGACACCCCCACCAGAAGCGGCTGTTGTGCGGGAAGGCAAGTTGTGCTAAACTGGCCCCCTGTGAAAGTCTTTTTCGCCGACACGTTCCCATTGCCGTTGCCGCCCAGGCATCGCTTTCCGGTGCGCAAGTATGGCCTGCTGCGCCAGACGTTGATCGACGGGGGCGTGGTTCGGCCTGAGGAGCTGCTGCTGGCACCGGCAGCGACGGACGCGCAGCTCCTGCTGGTGCATGACGCCGATTATGTGCGTCGGGTGGTCGAGGGGCGGCTGAGCGACAGGGAGATCCGCCGCATCGGCCTGCCCTGGTCGCCTGAGCTGGTCGTGCGCATGCGCCACACCACGGGGGGCACGATCGCCGCCTGCCGCGCGGCGTTGCAGGACGGTATTGCCGTCAATCTGTCTGGCGGCTATCACCATGCCCATCGCGATTACGGGCAGGGCTATTGCCTGTTCAACGACGTCGTCATCGCCGCGCGGGTCCTGCAGGATGAAGGGCTGGTCCGCCGCGTCGTCGTGCTCGATTGCGATGTCCATCAGGGCAACGCCACCGCCGAACTGACCGCTGCCGACGCGACGGTCTATACGTTTTCCATCCACAGCGAGTCCGACTTTCCGTTGCACAAAGTCGCCAGTGACCTGGATATTGCGCTGGGCGATGGGGTGGGGGACGAGCGCTACCTGGCGGCGCTCGATGAGGGGCTGGAGGTGGCTTTGGAGCGGGCGCAGGCTGACCTGGCGATCTATCTGGCCGGGGCGGACCCGTACAGAGATGACCTTTTAGGCCACCTGGCGCTGAGCAAAGAGGGGCTGGCGCAGCGGGACCGCCTGGTGTTGGGGCATTGCTTCGAGCGGCGGTTGCCGGTAGCGGTGGTGATGGCGGGCGGCTACAGCCGCCGGGTCGAGGACACGGTCGAGATCCACTGCGCTACAGTGCGCATCGCTGGCGAGTTTGCGGGGGCATGGAATAGTCTCCTTGCCCCTCTGTATTGCCGCGAGTCTCCTGACCCGCCGCGAGCGGACGCGGTCAGAGGCCGCACATAACGGGAGGAAAGGAGGTCGATATGGAATCCAAAAGTGGAGCGCAGATCAGCCGTAAGGCATTCATTCAATCGGTCGTCATCTTGTTTGTCCTGATGATGGTTGCCGGCATTCTCACCCTGGTCATCCCGCCGGGGAGCTATGCGCGGGTGCAGGTGGAGGGGCGGGAGATGGTCGACCCCGACTCGTTCCGCTACACCGGGCGTCCCAACTATCCCATCTGGCGCTGGTTCACCGCCCCTGTCGAGGTGCTGTGGGGGCCCGACAGCCTGACCATCATCGTGATTGGCATCTTTATCCTGATGGTCGGCAGCGCCTTTGCCGTGCTCGACGCCAGCGGCATCCTGCGCGCCGTGCTGGGCCGGGTGGTGCAGGCGCTGGGCGGTCGCAAGTACCTCCTGCTGCTGATCGTCTCGTTTCTCTTCATGGCCCTGGGCGCTTTCTTTGGCCTGTTCGAAGAGGTTGTCCCCCTCGTGCCCATCATGATTGGCCTGTCCTACTCGCTGGGCTGGGACTCGCTGGTTGGCCTGGGGATGAGCATCCTGGCGACCAACCTGGGCTTTTCGGCAGCCATCACCAACCCCTTCACCATCGGCGTGGCGCAGCGCATTGCTGGACTGCCGCTCTTTTCTGGCGCCTGGCTGCGCGTGCCGATCTTTCTCGCCATCTATGCGGTCTTGGCCGTTTTCCTGGTCCGCTACGCGCGGCGGATCGAACGCGATCCGGCGCTCTCTCCGGTTTTCGCTGCCGATCAGGCGGTGCGGGGAAAGTACGCTGGCTTTGATTTTCGGGCGCTGGCTGCTCAGAATCCCCGCCTGGGCCGGGCGGCGGCGTGGTTTCTGGCTTTCTTTGCCCTCATTATCCTGGTCCTTGTCGCCAGTCCCTTCCTGCCGGCAGTTTCCGATTTTGCGCTGCCCCTTGTTGGTCTGCTCTTTCTGATCGGCGGGGCGGGCGCCGGGCTGATCAGCGGTTTTGGCGGGCGCAAGGTACTCAAGGTACTTTGGGAGGGCGTGCTGGGCATTGCGCCGGGCCTGCCGCTGATCATGATGGCGGCCAGCATCAAGTACATCGTGGCCCAGGGTGGCATCCTCGACACGATCCTCTATGCGGCAGCGCAGCTTTTTGCCAACGCCAACTCCTTGCTGGCGGTGCTGATGGTCTATGTCCTTGCCCTGGTTGTCGAGTTCTTCATCGCCTCTGGTTCGGCCAAGGCGTTCCTGATGATGCCGATCCTGGTGCCGCTGGCCGACCTGGTCGGCATCACGCGGCAGGTCACCGTGACGGCCTACTGCTTTGGCGACGGCTTTTCCAACCTGGCCTATCCCACCAATCCCGTCCTCCTCATCAGCCTGGGGCTGACGGTTGTGACCTATGCCCAATGGCTGCGCTGGACGGCAAAACTGTGGTTCTGGCTGTTGATCGTCACCGTCATCTTCCTGGCAATCGGCGTGGCCATCCACTACGGCCCATTCTAATCGCACGCGACTTGCACACTTGCAAACTTGCACACTTGCAAACTTGCACACTTGCACACTTGCAAACTTGCACACTTGCACACTTGCACACTCGAAACATGGACACAAACCTGTTCGTAGAAAACTATGAAGACTCCCGCGAACGCTTTCGCCAGAGCCTGGGAGAAATCAGGGCGCGCTGGCCGGGCGCGCGGCTGGAATCGCACCGCCTGCCCGGCGACGAGGACCTGACCATCGACTGGATCGCGGCGGAGAGCCTGGTCAGCCCGGACAGGCTGCTCGTCTTTACCACGGGCGAGCACGGCGTCGAAGGGTACGTCGGCGGGGCGATGCTGCGCCTCTTCCAGCGCGAGTTCCTGCCCCGGCTGGAGCCACAGCGCACCGGCCTGCTCCTGGTCCACGCCATCAACCCCTGGGGCATGAAACACCGCCGCCGCGTCAATGCGGCCAACGTCGACCTGAACCGCAATTTCGTGGTCGACGAGCGGGAGATGGACCCTGCCTTCAACGCCGACTATGACCGTCTGGCCTCCTTCCTCAACCCGCAGCGCCCGCTGCGCAGCCTGCTGTTGAGCAACCTGACCTTTTTTGTTGGGGTGCTGGTGTACACCCTGCAGATGGGCGGACAGCGGCTGCGACGAACGACGCTGCTGGGCCAGTATCGCTTCCCCCAATATCTGGGCTATGGCGGCTCATCGTTCCAGGAAGAGACGCGGGTGTTGATGAGGCTGTATCGGGAAACCATGCCGCGCTACGGCCGCGTGGTCCATCTGGACATGCACACCGGCTACGGCCCGCGCTACCAGATGACTCTGGTCAACTCGGCGCTGGAGCCGCGCGATTCGGCGGAATTGGCGCAGCGCTTTGGCTATCCGCGCGTCGCCAGGGCAAATGCCAGCGAGTTTTACGAGATTCACGGCGACATGATCGACCGCGTCTATGCCCTCTGGCGTGCCGGGTTTCCCGATAAGCCTTTCTATGCCACCACCTTCGAGTTTGGCACGCTGGGGGATTCCTTGCTCGATGTCCTGCGCAGCCTGCGCACGATGATCCTGGAGAGGCAGGTCTACCAGCACGGCGCGCGCAATGCGGTGTTGCGCGCCTATGTCGCGCGCGACTTTCGCGAGCTATTCGATCCTCCCGATGAGGAGTGGCGCCGCAAGGCGATGGCCGACGCGCGGCAGGCGTTCGAAGGCATCCTGCGCGCAGAAGGGTTCCTCGGCGTATGAGCGACGCCGCTGCAAAAGGCGTTATACATCTACCCTCCCGCAGGTTAGAAAGCGGCGGGCAAGAGGGCAGGCAGCCCATTACGGCGCACTCCGGTGCGGAGATTGCGCCCAAACCTGCGGGAGGGCAGGCAGTTACCGCAGATGAACAAGCTGCGTGAGCTGATCGAAGAGTTCCGTGCCGTCTTTCGTGGGCGCAAGGTGCTTGATTCGCTCCTGCCGCCGCTGCTCTTTTTGCTGCTCAACGCCTGGCTGGGACTGGGCTGGGCCGCGGCGGGCGCGCTGCTGATGGCAGCGACGTTTGCCCTGTGGCGGCTGGCCAGACATCAGCCGCCTGGCTACGCCCTGGGCGGGCTGGGCGGCGTCGCCCTGGCGATCCTGCTTGCGCTGCTGCTGGGCCGTGCCGAGGGCTATTTCCTGCTGGGCATCCTGGGCAACGGCGGGACGTTGCTGCTGACGCTGGCGAGCGTCCTGCTGCGGCGGCCGCTGGTGGCGTGGACCAGCCTCCTGGCCCGCCGCTGGCCGCGCGACTGGTACTGGCATCCCCGCGTGCGCCCCGCCTACAGCGAGGTCACGCTGGCCTGGGCGCTCTTTTTTGCCCTGCGCCTGGCGCTGCAGCTCTCGCTCTTTCAGGGCCAGGCGACGCTGCTTGGCTGGGTGCAGGTGCTGACCGGCTGGCCGGCCACGATCGTCCTGCTCGTCGTCAGCTATCTCTACGGCACCTGGCGGCTGCGGACACTGAAAGGCCCCAGCGTCGACGAGTTCAAGGCCGGCGCCGCTCCGCCGTGGAACGGACAGCGCCGCGGTTTCTGAGGTGTGCGCGATGATGCCGCTTCTTTCCGACGAGCAGCGCGACCTGGTCGAGCTTGCGCTCGACAGCAAGGTCTTTTTGGAAGGCCCCGCTGGCTCTGGCAAGACCACGGCGGGCGTAGCATGGCTGCTCCGCCTGCTCGAAAGCGGCGTCCCGGCGCGCTCGATCCTGCTGTTCGTGCCGCAGCGCACGCTGGCCACGCCCTATATGGAGGCGCTGCGCCGCCCCAGCATTGGCGCAGGGGGGCAGGTGACGGTCTATACCATCGGCGGCCTGGCCCAGCGCATGGTCGACCTTTTCTGGCCGCTGGTGGGCGAACGGGCCGGCTTTGCCCATCCCGACCAGCCCCCCGTCTTTCTCACTCTGGAGTCGGCGCAGTATTACATGGCCCGCATCGTCCGCCCGCTCCTGGCCGAGGGCTATTTCGAGACGGTGACCATCGACCGCAATCGCCTCTACAGCCAGATCCTCGACAACCTGAACAAGGCGGCGGTGGTGGGCTTTCCGCACACCGAAATCGGCCAGCGTCTGATAGACGCCTGGAGCGGCGAGCGCAGCCAGCGCCGCATCTACGAGGAGGCGCAAGAGTGCGCCAACCGCTTCCGCAATTTTTGCCTGCAGCACAACCTGCTCGACTTTTCGCTCCAGGTCGAGGTATTCTGGGAGCATCTCTGGCCGCAGCCGATCTGCCGCGATTATCTGCTGGGGACCTATCGCCACCTGCTGATCGACAACGTCGAGGAAGATGTCCCGCGCACGCACGATCTGCTGCGGGAGTGGCTGGCGCACTGCCGCTCGGCGCTGCTGATCTATGACCAGGACGCCGGCTACCGCCGCTTTCTCGGCGCTGACCCGGAAGGCGCCGCTGAACTGCGGTCGTCGTGCGAGAAATGGGTCCTTTTCGAGCGCTCTTTCGTCGCCTCCGACGACCTGCGGGCTTTTGGCACCCAGTTGGGCCGCAGCCTCAACCGCCTGTCGCTGGCCGCGCCTGCTGGCAACGTGCGCGCCGCGCTGACCTATGCCCATCACCGCTATTACCCGCAGATGCTCGATTGGGTCGCTGACCAGGTGGCTGCGCTGGTGCAGGGAGAGGGCGTGCCGCCCGGCGAGATCGTCGTGCTGGCGCCCTTTCTCAGCGACGCGCTGCGCTTTGCGCTGAGCAACCGCCTGGAAGGGCGCGGCATCCCCAGCCGTTCTCATCGCCCCTCGCGCGCGCTGCGCGACGAGCCGGCGACGCGCTGCCTGCTGACGCTCGCCGCGCTGGCCCATCCTGACTGGCGCATCCGGCCCAACGTCTACGATGTGGCCTATGCGCTGATGCAGGCCATCGATGGCCTGGACCTGGTGCGCGCCCAGCTCCTGGCCCAGATCGTCTACCGTCCCCGCGCCGGGAGCATAGAGCCGGGCTCGTTCGACGCGATCAAGACCGAAGTGCAGGAGAGGCTGACGTTCGTGCTGGGCGAGCGCTACGAACGGCTGCGCGGGTGGATTGCTGCCTGTCGTGCCGCTCCCCCTGCCGAACTCGACCATTTCCTGTCTCGCCTCTTTGGCGAGCTGCTCTCCCAGCCGGGCTATGGCTTCCACCGCGACCTGGACGCCGGGCGGGTGGCGGCTGACCTGATCGAGTCGGTGCGCAAGTTCCGCTGGTCGGCGGCAGGGCGCTTCCTCGACGCGGACAGGAGCGTGGGGCAGGAGTATGTCGAGATGGTGGAGGACGGCGTCGTGGCCGCCCAGTACATCCGCGGCTGGCGCGCCGAGACGGAGGAAGCGGTGCTGCTGGCGCCGGCTTACACCTTCCTCTTGCGCAACCGTGCGGTCGATTTCCAGTTCTGGCTGGACATTGGCAGCAGCGGTTGGTGGGAACGGCTCTATCAGCCGCTGACGCATCCCTACGTGCTGAGCCGCCGCTGGCCGCCCGACGCTCTGTGGACAGACAGCGACGAGGTCGAGACGCGCCAGGAGGCGCTCTACCGCCTGGTGTTGGGCCTGCTGCGCCGCTGTCGCCGCCGCATCTACCTGGGCCTGAGCGAGTTGGGCGAGCAGGGCAACGAGCAGAAAGGGCCGCTGTTGCAGGCCATCCAGCGGGTGCTGCGCCATCTGCCGGCGGAGAGGGAGGGGGCAGATGTTTAGGCCGCGTCCCAAACAGCAAGAGGTGCTGGCCTACAAGGGCGGCTGGATGGGCATCTCGGCGGTGCCGGGCAGCGGCAAGACGCACACGCTTTCGCTGCTGGCCGCTCAGATCGTTGCCAGCGGCGTGCTGGCCGACGACCAGGAAGTGCTGGTGGTGACGCTGGTCAACTCGGCGGTGGACAACTTTGCTGCGCGCGTGGCCGACTTTGTGCAGCGGCGCGGCCTGCTCCCGCACCTGGGCTATTGCGTGCGCACGCTGCACGGTCTGGCTCACGACATCGTCCGCGAGCGGCCTGCCCTGGTGGGCCTGGCCGACGGCTTTCAGATCATCGACGAGCGGCTGGCTGCCCAGTTGCGCCGCAGCGCGGTCGATGCCTGGCTGCGCGATCATCCCGATGCGCTGCTCGATTTCCTGGCACCAGAGATCGAAGAGCGGCAGCGGCAATGGCTGCAGCGCGAGCAATGGCCGGCTCTGCTGAACGATCTGGCCGAGGCGTTTATCCGTCAGGCCAAGGACATGCAACTGACCCCCCAGGCGCTGCGCGAGCGGCTCGACCTCTTTCCCCAGTCCCTGCCGCTGGCCGAGATCGGCTGCGCCATCTATGCCGATTACCAGCGCGCCCTGTCCTACCGCGGTGCGGTCGATTTCGACGACCTGGTGCGGCTGGCCTTGCAGGCCCTCCAACTGGCCCCCGATTATCTGGAACGCCTGCGCTACCGCTGGCCCTACGTGCTGGAGGATGAGGCGCAGGATTCGAGCCGGCTGCAGGAGGAGATCTTGCGTCTGCTCGTCGGACCGCAGGGCAACTGGGTGCGCGTCGGCGACCCCAATCAGGCGATCTATGAGACGTTCACCACAGCCAGCCCCCTGCACCTGCGCAATTTTTTGCAAGAGGAGGGCGTGCAGCGGCGGGAGATGCCCAACTCGGGCCGCTCGACCCAGAGCATTATCGCCCTGGCCAACTATTTGATCGACTGGACGATGAACGAGCATCCGGTGGAGGAGGTGCGGGCGGCCCTGGCGCTGCCGCACATCGAACCGACCCCGCCGGGCGACCCGCAGCCCAACCCGCCCGACGACCCGCAGCAGGTACGCCTGATTCGCCGCAAATACACCCCCGCTGAGGAGATTGCCGCCGTGGTTGATTCGCTGGCCCGCTGGCTGCCTGACCATCCCGAAGAGACGGTCGCCGTGCTGGTGCCGCGCAACGAGCGTGGCTTTGAGGTGGCTGCTGCCCTGCGGCAGCGTGGACTGGAGTGTGTCGAGCTCCTGCGCAGCACCCCCGAAACTCGCCAGACGGCGGGGGCGCTGGGGAACATTGTCCAGTATCTGGCCGATCCCCTCTCCGCCACCAGGCTGGCCAAAGTCTACCGCGTCTGGCGGCGGGAAGATCGCCGCGACCGCGCCGCCGCGGCGCAGGTGGAGGAGGTGGCGCGGCTGCTGCAGCAATGCCGCTGTGTCGAGGACCTCCTCTGGCCGCGGGCCGACCGGGACTGGCTGGAGGAGGTCACCCTGGACAACCCTGGCCTGCGCGAGCGCCTGGAAACGTTCCGTGCGCTGGTGCGCCGCTGGCAGGAGGCCACACTGCTGCCCATCGACCAGTTGATCCTGACCCTGGCGCAGGACCTGTTCGAGGAGCCGTCCGACCTGGCGATCGCGCACAAGCTGGCCGGCCTGCTGCGGCAGGCCAGCGAGAGCCATCCCGACTGGCGCCTGCCCGAGCTGGCGCAAGAGCTGGCGGTCATTGCCCGCAACGAGCGTCGCTTCCTCGGCCTCTCTGCTGATGACACAGGCTTTGACCCCCAGCGGCACAAGGGCAAGGTGGTCGTGGCGACGGTGCACAAGGCCAAGGGCCTGGAGTGGGACCGCGTCTATTTGCTGTCGGTCAACAACTATGACTTTCCTTCGGCGCAGCCACACGACCGCTTTATCGGTGAAAGGTGGTTTATCCGCGACAGCCTGAACCTGGAGGCGGAGGCGCTGGCGCAGTTGGAGGCGCTCTGCCAGGAGCGGCCTTATGAGGAGGGAGAGGCCACCAGGCAGGCGCGTCTGGACTATGCGGCCGAGCGGCTGCGGCTCTTGTACGTGGCCATCACCCGCGCCAGGAAGGAGCTCGTTGTCACCTGGAACTCGGGCCGCCAGGGCGATCTGCAGCCGGCTGCGCCTTTCTTGGCTTTGTTGTCACTAGCGGGCAACCCCACCGGGTCGCCCCCAACGGGCGACCCACCGGGGGGCGGCCGCAAGGGTCGCCCCTACGGGGGGTGATGCGGTGACCTGTCCCTGGCAACAACAGGCGATATGTGATAAGCGATACGCGATATAAAGGTTGAGAGATTCTTCGTTTTCGAGTACAATATGGCAAGACAGCCATGAGCCTACCGCCAAACTTTCAATTCAGCCAGGGCAGCCTGCAGGACTATGTCGATTGTCCGCGGCGCTTTGAGCTGCGCTATGTGCGTCAGGTAGCCTGGCCGGCAGCCGAGAAGGAGCCGCTGGCGGAGGACGAGCGCCGCGTGCAGCAGGCGCTGGCTTTTCACCGCCTGATCCAGCAGCACGGCGCGGGGATCGCGGCTGAGCGGCTCTCTGCCCTGCTGCAGGACGAAGAGGTGAACCGGTGGTGGCAGAGCTATTTGGAGAACGGTCCTGTGCTGCCGTCGTCCCGCTACTATGAGGCGGCCCTTTCGGCGCCGCTGGGAGGCTATCGTCTGCTGGCGCGCTACGATCTGGTGGCGGTAGAAGCGGGTCGGCGGGCGGTGATCGTGGACTGGAAGACGTGGCGGCGGCGGCCGCAGCGTTCCTGGCTGGCCGGGCGCCTGCAGACGCAGGTCTATCTCTACCTGCTGGTGCGCGCCGGAGCCGAGTTCAACAACGGCCATCCGTTCCAGCCGGAACAGGTCGAGATGCTCTACTGGTTTGCCGACTATGCGGTTGATCCGGAGCGTTTTGTTTACGACGCGGCGCGTTATCGGGCCGACGAAGCGCGTCTGAGCGCGCTCATCGCCGAGATCAGCCAGCGCGGGGATGGAGATTTCCCGATGACCGCCGACGAGCGCGCCTGCCGCTACTGCGTCTACCGCTCCTTCTGCGCGCGCGGCGTGGAGGCCGGGACGCTGGATGAGCTGGAAGACGTTCCAGAAGCGGTCGAGGAGATTGCGCTGGATTTCGAGCAGATTGCAGAGGTTGCTTACTAGAGGGCCGCTCCGCTGCGCCTCGTTTGCCAGTGGCTGAAGAAAGGCAGCCAGCCAGCCCTGCCTGATTGGGGCAGGTCTGGCAAACCAGATAGCGATGAATTACGGAGAATGGGAGAACAGGGTCCCTGCGGAGATCAAGAGCGACCCGCTGTGGCGGTTGGAGATCTATCGACTTGGCCTGTTCATCGTCGACATCGGCTGGCATGACACGACCCGCCTGATACGCGACCGGCGCACGCGGGCGCTGGCGGCGCAGCTCAGTCAGGCTCTGGGTGCGATCAGCACCAGCATCGCCAACAGCTACTCTCGCCCCAGCCGCGAGGAGCGGGTGCGCTTCTACACCGAGGCCGTTCGCGCGGTGAGCCAGAGCAGCGCGCTCTACTACGAGGGCCGTCACGTTCTGGGGGAAAACATCACCTGGCACCGCCGCACGCTGTTGGCCCAACTGGCACGCATGTTGCAGGAAGATCCGGCCAGTCCGGCTTCCTCGGTCAACCGCGAGACGCTGGCGATGCTCCTGGAGAACGTCTTTTTGCCCCAGGATGAAGATGTCCAACCCTGACTCTCACCTGGCGCGCCCCTGGCTGGAGCCTCGCCCTGTTCGCGTCCCTGACGCGCTGCAGGCTGCGGTGAGAGGGCATCCGCTGGTCGCCGAGACGCTCGTGCGGCGCGGCATCAGCGACGCCGCTGCCGCGCGCGCCTTCCTCGACCCCGCCTGCTATCAGCCTGCCCCGCCCGAAAATCTGCCCGATCTGGTGCAGGCGGTCGAGCGGCTGGAGCAGGCGATCAGGGCGGGGGAGCTGATCTGCGTCTGGGGCGATTTCGACGTCGATGGCCAGACGGCCACGGCGTTGCTCGTCTCGACCCTGCGCGACCTGGGAGCCAGGGTTTGCTACCACATCCCCAACCGTCAGACAGAGTCGCACGGCATCCATCTGCCCACGCTGGAGCAGACTCTTGCCACAGGCGTGACTCTGGTGCTGACCTGCGACACGGGCGTGGCAGCTCACGAAGCTGTCGATTATGCGCGCAGCCGCGCGGTCGATGTGGTGATCACCGATCACCACGACCTTCCTGCCGAGTTGCCCAAAGCCTGCGCTGTGGTCAACCCCAAACGTCTGCCCGAGGCGGACCCCTTGCGTGAGCTGCCGGGCGTGGGCTGCGCCTACAAGCTGGCCGAGGCGCTCTACGCGCGCGCTGGCTCGCCCGCAGCGGTCGAGCAATACCTGGATCTGGTGGCGCTGGGCATCGTCGCTGATGTGGCGAGGCAGACTGGCGACACGCGCTACCTGCTTCAGCGCGGGCTGGCGGCGCTGAAGCAGGTGGCGCGGCTGGGGCTGCAAGAGTTGATCGCCCTGAGCGAACTCAATCCCGAGTGGATCACCGAAGAGCACGTCGGTTTTGTGCTGGCGCCGCGCCTCAATGCGTTGGGGCGGCTGGCCGACGCCAATACGGCCGTCGAGTTTCTGACCACCACCGACCGTCTGCGCGCCCGCCTCCTGGCGGCGGAGATGGAGGGGCTGAACAACCAGCGCAGGCTCCTCTGCGAGCAGGTGGAGCAGGCGGCGCTGGCCCAGATCGAGCGGGACCCCTCGCTGTTGGAGCACGCAGCGCTGGTGCTGGCCAGCCCTGCCTGGCCGGGCGGGGTGCTGGGCATCGTCGCTGGCCGCCTGGCCGAGCGCTTCAACCGCCCCACCGTTTTGCTGATGACGCCGCCGGGCGAACTGGCGCGGGGTTCGGCCCGCTCGGTGGAGGGCTGCAACATTACGGCTGCTATCGCCGCTCACAAAGAGATGCTGCACAGCTTTGGCGGGCATCCTATGGCGGCCGGCCTGGTGATGGACGCAGAGAACGTCCCCGCCTTTCGGCTGGCCCTCTCCCGCACCGTCGCCAGCATGTGCGGCGAGGCTGGGGAGGTTGCCCCGCTGGTCATCGACGGCTATCTGCCTCTTTCCGAACTCTCGCTCGACCTGGTGGCGGAGATGGAGCGGCTGGCGCCTTTCGGGCCGGGCAACCCGCCGCTCACCCTGGTGACGCGGGGACTGACGCTGGCCGGTCAGCGGGCAGTAGGTCGCGGTGAACACCTGCTACTCTACGTCAGCGACGAGACAGGCGCGGTGCAGAAGGTGATTCGCTGGGACGGGGCTGACCTGCCTCTGCCGGAGGGCCGCTTCGACCTGGCCTATACCGTGCGCGCCAGCAACTATCGCGGCCAGCGCGAGGTGCAGGTCGAGTGGATCGATTTTCGCCCCCTGGAGGAAGCGGCGGCGACGCTGCAACCCCGGCCACGGATGCTGGAAATCGTCGACCATCGCCAGGCGCTCAATCCGCGCGGCCTGCTGGAGCGGCTGCGGGCGCAGGAGGAGGTGCAGGTGTGGGCCGAGGCGGCCCATCGCGCCGAGATGGCGGGGCGCGACCGCACCGAATTGGAGCCGGGGGCGACGCTGGTGATCTGGACGACGCCTCCCTCTCCCGCTGTGCTGCGGGCCGCCCTGGAACGGGTCAACCCGCGGACGGTCTATCTTTTTGGCGTCGATCCTGGCCTGGACGACGCCGAGCATTTCCTGACGCGGCTGGCCGGCCTGGTCAAATATGCCCTGGCGCACGGCGGGCGCGCGCGCCTGGACGTTCTGGCCGCGGCGACGGCGCAGCGCGCGGTCACGGTGCGTGTCGGCCTGGCCTGGCTGGCGGCGCGCGGCCACTGCACGGTGCTCAAACAGGAGAACGGAGAGCTGCTGCTGGGGCCGGGCGGCGAGCCGGGCGATGCGGAAGTGGAGCCGATCACGATCCGCCTGCAGGCGTTGCTGGAGGAGACGGCGGCCTACCGCGCGGCCTTTGCCCGCAGCGAGAGCGAACGGCTTTTCGAGTAGGTGCCTCTGCTTTCAAGCCCGCTCTACAAGCTGCGCCCTGGCAAACTGTACCGCAGCCCGGCTGCGCACCCATAGCCACGCCGTCTGAGCCAGCAACCCCGCACTGAAGGCGATCAGACCGACGTAGAGGCCGATTGTCCGTCCCCAAAGAACGCCGCCCCCCAGAATGGCCGTGCAGACGACCAGGAAAACGACCGTCGACTCGGTGATGCCGCGCGTGCGCCGGCTGTGGACGATGAGGCCCTGATACCAGCTAGAGAGTGCGCTCAGGCCAGGGAGCGGTAGGGCAGGCCACAGGCCACGCCGGGCCATGTCGATCAGCTCTGGTGGGACAGCGACGACGCGGGCGAACCAGAAGGTCGAGAGGGGCGTGGCCGTGACGAGCACCATCAGGACAGTGGTCAGAATGACCAGGAAAGCGTCAAAGCGGCGCAGGGCGTGCACGGCACGCGGCTCGTCCAGCAGGGCGATGACGACTTCGTTATAGGCGATGCCCGGCGCGCGCAGCAGAAAGACAAAGTTGGTGACCACAGACCAGGCGGCCAGCGATTCGACCGGCTGGGGCATACGGCTGAGCGCGGCGCTGCCCAGCGGCTGCACGATCAGAAACAGCAGCGAGGTCATCGCCAGCGGGATGTAAAAGGCAAGAAAGCTCCGCACGGTCAGAGGGGCGTCCTGTGACCGGGCCTGCCTGACCTGCTGGCGCAGGACGGGACGGGTGCGCAGCCCGGCATAGGTCGCCTCGCCGATAACGCCCGTCGCCAGCGCGGCGGTGGCGACGACGATGCCAGGGATGCTGCCGATCAGGTAGCCGCTGCCCAGCACGACGGCATCGGCGCTGAGGCGGATCGCTGTGCCTATGCTCACCGCCTGGGAGTGCCCAAAGCGGATGAGCACGCCCTGATGGAAGCGGCGGTAGGCGATCGACCAGGTCCAGGGGAGCATGATCATCAGGCCCAGGCGCGCTGGCGCGACGAGCTGGGGCGGCACGCCCATCAGGCGGACGACGACGAGATGATAGAGGGGGGTAAAGGCAACCAGCGCGTGCAGGGCTGTCAGCGCGGCGCCAGCGCTCATCATAAAGCGGCGCAGTTTGCGGTACGAGTCCCAGTCCTTGCTCAGGGCAGTCGAAGCGGACAGGAGCATGATGATGGGCGCTTCGACGATGAGGGACAGGGAAAAGACGATGCCAAAAGCGGCCAGGTTGATCGTCGCATCCGGCAGACGGGCGACGATGGCGTTGAGGGCGGGGCCTTCGGCGGCCATGAGCAGCCAGCTCGCGGCCAGCGGCCACCAGGTCCGGACGACGCGGCGGATGGTGACGGCCTCGCCGCTCATCGGCGCTCCAGCCGCAGGTGCGGTTCGCGTCTCCAGACCAGGGGGACGACGGTGCGGTGGACGCCGGTCAGGCGTTCGATCTGCGTGGCGAAAGCTGCCGGGTCGCCCGTGGTGGCAAAGATGTGCTCTCCGCGGCTCTGCGGGGCCGGGCCTAGTCCCCGCTGGGCCAGCACGCGCCCGGTTTGACGGGCTACCGCTGGCGCAGGGTCGATGACCTCGACACCCGGCCCGGCGATACGCTCGATCAGCGGCTGCACGAAGGGGTAGTGTGTGCAGCCCAGCACCAACTGGTCGATGCCGGCCGCCAGCAGCGAGGCCAGGCAGCGGCGCAGGATCGCCTCGGTCTCTGGCGCCTCCAGCGCGCCAGCCTCGATCTGCTCCACCAGCCCCGGGCAGACGCCGGTCAGCACGCGCACGCCGACGGCAAAGCGCTGCAGCAGCGCGGCGAACAGCTCGCCCTGGAAGGTGGCGGGGGTGGCGATCACGCCGACGATGCCCGTCGCTGTGTGCTCGGTGGCCGGTTTGACCGCCGGTTCCATGCCGACAAAGGGCACGCCGGGGAATGTCTCCCGCAGAGGGCGGAGCGCGGCGGCGGAGGCGGTGTTGCAGGCAATGACGATCACGTCGGCCCCCTCATCCAGCAGGAAGCGGGCGATCCCCTCAGAGAAGGCGCGCACCTCTTCCAGCGGACGGGGGCCGTAGGGGACGTGGGCCTGGTCGGCCACGTAGAAGGTATTGTGTTGTGGAAGCTGGCGGGCGATCTCGCGCCAGACGGACAGCCCGCCGATGCCGGAGTCAAAGAGGCCGATCATGGCAAGTGTGCAAGTATGCAAGTGTGCAAGTGTGCAAGTGTGCAAGTGTGCAAGTATGCAGGTCTATCTGTAGGTGATTTCGTATTCATAAGCGGCAGGGGTGGTGGTATAGCGGGCCATGGCGGAGATGGCCAGGATGACCCGTTCGATGTCGCTGCCCAGGGTCAGGTCGAGCTGGCCGGCCTGGCGGTTGTCCATCTCCATGCGCCGGACGCGGGGCGTGCCGCTGCTGGGGAACTCGATGAGCTGCACAACCCAGCGCTGGGGCAGGGTGGGGCCGACCAGGACGAATCCCTCGGCCTGCCAGTCGCTGTCCTCTTCGCACGGATCGAAAAAGCCGAGTTCGGGAATGCTGACGTCGTCGAGCAGAAAGCCGGCGCCGTTGATGCTGCCGTCGGTCACGTAATCGAAGCGGATCCAGACCACGCCGCCAGCATAGACGCTCAGGTCGATCTCTTCCTCCAGCCAGCCGTTCGAGCGGCCGTTGTAGGCCCAGCCGTAATCGGCGCGCCGGCTGGTGTAGCGGCCCTGCAGGACCTGCCAGGTCCTCCCGTCGCGGGAGGCGGAGAGATAGACATTGTCATAGCCGCGCTCGGTGTCGTACCACATCCAAAAGCGCAGCGTGGCCCTGGAGAGGCCGGAGAGGTCGAAGCGGCGCATCAGGCGGGCGTCAATGCGGTTGCCCTGGTTCGACCACCAGACCGTGTTGCCGCTGTGCGGATCGACCGGCAGCAGTTGCGTTTGGGGCGCGCCCTGGAAGCGGAGGCGCAAGTCGCCGCTGCCGGTCAGCTCGACATAGTCCGTGCCGTAGGGCCGCACGTCCGCGCTGCGGCGGAGCGGATATTGGCTGTGGCTGGCGTCCAGCCCCAGATGTGTGTTCCAGTCCTCGTTTTCGCAGGTGTACTCGCCCTCGTCCAGCGCGTTGACCAGCACCCAATCGGCAAAGACCTGGTCGGCGGTGACGCCCGCGCCGTGAGCAGTCAGCACCATGTCCAGCGCGGCCAGGCCATCGGCGGGGTGGTGGACCAGGTCCCAGATCAGCTCGTCGCCAAAACGCTCCCACAGGTAGAGAGCAAAGCGGTAGCCAGCGCCATAGTGGACGGTGGTATCCTCGTCGTCGTAGGGCCAGTTGGTGAGTTGGGTGTCCGGCTGACGGCGAAAAGCCTCGTCGCTGCGGCCGGGATCGAATCCGGCCAGGCGGCAGGAAAGCTCGGCAAGCCCTTCGTCGAGCCAGTCGGCCTCGTTGCGGTCGGTGTTCCAGTGCACCATGTGCTCGAACTCGTGGGCCAGGACGGCAAAATAGTAATCTTCGCCGGGTTTCATGCCGTCGAGATTGATGTAGAACATTTCGGTGGCGTTGGAAGAGGGATCGATGGCGGTGGGCATCTCGTCGTCGGGGGAAAAGTAGCCGGCTGCGTCATCTTCGGCGTCCTCATAGTGGAGCATCGACAGACGGGGATCTCCGTCGACGCCGGGGGTCCACTCGGAGCCGAAATAGCGGTGGACGACGGGGTAGATCTCGGCCTCGAAGCGCTCGGCTGCATCGATCAGGGCCTTGGGATCCGCCTGGACGCCGGAGACGAGCCAGACGTAGGTGTGCTCCGTCACGTGGACCAGCTCGGCCTGCACCTCGTTGTTGTCCAACTGGAAGGTGCGACGGTCGCCCACCTGGTAGGCGCGCGCCGTCTGTGGGAGGGGTGGGGCGGGCCGGCCGGTCAACTCGGCTTGCAGGACGAGAGGGTCATGGATGGGGACGATGGTCTGGTTGAGGCGGGCCTCGGTCTGCAGGGCGGTGTCATCCGGCGCGACGA
>DAOTYD010000195.1:0-4124 GCA_034435295.1 Anaerolineae bacterium
CTCTATGACCGTGGAGGAACAAATCCGCTGGGGTATGGCTGCCGGCAGTGGACTGCCGGCAGCCATACCCCAGCGGATTTGTTCCTCCACGGTCATAGAGACGGGCGGGGTGGGCGTCATCTCCGGCGACACGGCCGTCTGCAGGCCCGGTGTCACCGTGACCTCGATCCCCGCCGCGACCACCGTCACTGTGCCCACCCGCGTCGAGACCACCGTCGTCCCATCCGTCAGCGTGCGCACGCTGAAGCGCGTCCCGCGCACCGACGCCACTGTCGTCGGCGTCTCGATCTCAAAGCTCTCCCCCGGCGCCAGCCCCTCGATGTCGATCCATAGCTGGCCTTCCTCCAGGTTCAGCTCCAGCGTCTCCGACTGCGGCCGGCCCAGGGTAAAGATCGTGTTCGGCGCGACGCGCACCAGCCCTTCGCCCACCTCCAGCCGCGCCGTCGACGCCTCTGCCGCGCGCACCTGTCCGCCCTGGTAGATCGCCATATCGACTTCTGCCGGTTCCCACTGGCCTGCCGGCTGCGGATGGGCGTCCACCTCGTTGATCACGTCTACCACCGTCGCCTCCTCCACCAATGGCATTGGCGGCGGATTTGTCGGCACCCATGTCGCTGTCGATGTCTCCCCGCCGCCACAGGCGGCCAGCAGGAGCAGGATGGCACTGGTCAGCCAGATTAGTCTCTTCATAGTTGTCCTCACTTATGCTCATCATGGATCGTGGATTGCATCCCCAACAGCCGCACCACCTGTAGCGGCTCTTCCTTGCCGCGCGCCTGGAACGGCGGTATGTTCTCATCGACCCGTACGTGCTGGCGCACCTGGTCGTACAGCTCAGCGCTGAGCAGGATAGTGATCGTCTCCGGCACTTCGCCGCCGGGCGGACGGGGGATGTCCATCACCTCCTTGCAGTGCGCCTCGATGCGCGCCGCCGTGTTGACGGGGTCGCCGACGACCGCATACTTCATCCGCCGCCCGCGCCCCACCATCGCGTCGACCACTCGCCCGCAATGGATGCCGATCCCCATCATCAGCGGACGCCGCTCGCGCAGCGGCCAGACAGCCTGCAAGCCTTCGGTCGCCCGGGCCATACGCACAGCGCCCCGCACCGCCCGCAGCGCATAGTCCGGCGCCGTCTCCGGCAGGCCAAAGAGAATCATCAGGCCATCGCCAACGATGTCATAGATCGCGCCACCCTCGGCAAAGGCCGCCTCCGCCATGGCGTCCACATAGGCCGTGAGGAAACGCACCATCTCGGCGCTGCGCCCTTCGCGCATCAGGGCCTCGGTGGCCGAGGTAAAACCGCGGATGTCGGCAAAGAGGACAGCGGCCTCTTTCTGCGGACGATCTGCCTCCATCAACTGCTCCCAATTCTCCAGCATCGCCTCCAGCCGCTCAGGCGACATCATGCCGGCAAAGCGCTGGCGCAGGCGGCGCTTTTCCCGCTCGACAAAGATCGTCCGCTCCGTCAGCGCTCCTCCGCCGACGACGAGAGCCGTCGCCAGCGGCGCGGTCAGCGGCAACAGGAAGTTGCTGCGGACGAACAGCGCGACGCCCACCACCAGATAGCCGGCCAGAGCCCCCAGGAGCAGCAACACCCCCAGCCACGGCGAGCGGAGGGAAAAAGCGGCCAGCGTCAGGAGGCCCAGGAGGGCGACCGCCGCAGGGGCCAGCCACGCTGGCGGCCGGGTCAGCCAGTCGCCGGCCAGCAGTGTGTCGATGGCGTTGGCCTGAATCTCGACGCCGGGCAACCCGCGCCGCCCGCCAAAGGGCGCCGCATGGAGGTCTTGCTCCAACTGGGTCGTATAGCCCACCAGGACGATGGCGTCGCGGAAGAGGGCCGGATCGACCTCCCCGGTCCACACGTCGTACAACGACACGGTGGGAAAGGTTCCCTCGGGGCCACGAAAGTGGATGGCAAAGCTCAGGTCATGGCCGAGGTCTTGCTGCGAGAGGCGCAGCGGCCGGCCGCTGTAGAGTCCGGCGACGACCACGGCGAAAGCCTGCCGCCACTGCGCGCCGTCATGCCGCAGCACGGCCATGTCATAGACCGCACCGTCCGCCGCAGCGGTCAGGTTGGTCAGCCCGACGCCGGCCGCCGCCCCCGCCAGTGGCGCGACCGGCGGGCTGTACGTCGCCACGCTGCAGGTCTCCCCGGTCGATGTCTCCAGGTTGGCGGCCAGCACGACATTGCCCGCTGCGGCCATCGACGCCGCCAGCGCCTCGTCGCCGCCCTCGTCCCAGGCAGGCGTGTCGAACACCACGTCCAGGCCGATGACGCGGGGACGGGCAGCGGCGAGCCGCTCAACCACTCCGGCCCAGCGCGCCCGCGGCCAGCAGCGGATGTTCTCGCCCTGCAGGTCGCCCATCAACTGGAACGAGTTCTCGTCGACCGCCACGATGACGAGCGGAAAACGAGGCGTTTCTGGCCCCCGCAGCCAGAAACGCCCTTCGACCGTCCATGCCTCGGCCCGCGCCGACCAGGTCGGCGCCCGCCACTGCAGAAGCAGCATCAGCAGCAACAGGCCCAGCGGAAGGGCCCAGCGCAACGGGCGGGAGGGCGGAAAGGCCCCTCGCCACAGCCGCTTCATCATCAGCCTTCTCCCAGCGCGCGGAGCTGCTCTTCGCTGATCATCGGCACGCCCAGTTCCTGGGCCTTGCGGTACTTGGTCCCGCCGGGGCTCTCGCCAACGACCAGGTAACTGGTCCTGGCGCTGACGCTGCCGGTCACTTTGCCGCCGCGGGCCTCGATCCACGCCGCCACATCCTCGCGCGGCTGTGAGAGCGTGCCGGTGATGACAAAGGTCAGGCCGGCCAGCGGCTGGGCGCCGACCGGCGCAGGCCGCTCTTCCGCCAGCCGTACCCCCGCCGCGCGCAGCTTGTCCACGATCTGGCGGTGGCGCGGGCGGCTGAACCAGTCCACCACGGCCCCGGCAATGCGCGGGCCGACCCCTTCGATGCTCTGTAGCTCCTCCATACTGGCTGCCGCCAGCGCGTCGAGCGAGCCAAAGTGGCGCGCCAGCGTCTCGGCCACCGTCCCGCCGACGTAGCGGATGCCCAGCGCCGTCAGCACGCGGCTCAGCGGGCGATCCTTCGCCGCAGCGATCCCCGCCAGCAGGTTCTCGGCCTTTTTTTCGGCAAATCCCTCCAGACCGAGCAGGTCTTCCACCTTTAGCGTGAACAGATCGGCCACGTCTGTGACCAGTCCTTTTTCGACCAGCAAGGCGGCGGTCTTTTCTCCCAGCGTCTCGATGTCCATCGCGCCGCGCGAGGCAAAGTACTCGACGCGCCGCACCAGTTGGGCCGGGCAGGCGGCGTTGACGCAGTAATGGGCGACCTCTTCTTCCGGATGCACCGTCGGTTCGCCGCAGACGGGGCAGCGCGTCGGCGGCTCGAAAACCCGCTCCTGGCCCGTGCGCAGGTCGACGATGGGGCCAACGACCTGGGGGATCACGTCGCCAGCCCGTTTGACCAGCACGCGGTCGCCGATGCGGATGTCGCGCTCGGCGATATAGTCGAAATTGTGCAGCGTGGCCCGGCTCACCGTCACGCCGCCGATGGAGACCGGCTCCAGCACGGCGTAGGGCGCCAGCGTGCCGGTGCGCCCGACGTTGACACGGATGTCGAGCAGGCGCGTGGTCACCTCGCGGGCGGGGAACTTGAAGGCCATCGCCCCGCGCGGGAAACGCCCGACAATGCCCAGGTCAGCAGCCACGCGCAGGTCGTCGATCTTGACCACCACCCCGTCCGCCTCGTAGGGCAACGTGTCACGCAGGCCAATCCACCGCTCGCAGTAGGCGGCCACCTGGTCGATGGTTTCCAGGCGGGCGATTTGGGTGGCGACCGGAAAGCCCAGCGCGCGCAAATAGGCCAGGGTCTCCCACTGGGTCGACGGGGGCGCGGGTTCTCCTTCCCAGGCGATCACGTTGTAGCAGAGCAGGCTCAAGGGGCGCTGGGCAGTGAGGCTCGAATCGAGCAGGCGCAGCGAGCCGGAGGCGGCGTTGCGCGGATTGGCAAAGGTCTTGGCGCCCTGCGCTTCCTGGCTGCGGTTGAAGCGCTCGAAATCGGCCAGCGTCATAAAGACCTCGCCGCGCACCACCAGGTAGGGCGGCGAGGTCTTTATG
>DAOTYD010000196.1:0-8106 GCA_034435295.1 Anaerolineae bacterium
GGACAGGACGAGGGATGCCCGCCGTCGGTGTCATGCCGGTGGAGATGCGCGGGTGGGGGTCCGTCGGCTCTCCTGTCTCCCACGGCAGTGGCCCTGTCTCCACGTCGTCGGGATCGGGCGTTGCCGGCCGATCTTGATCTAGCGCTGGCTCGGGCCAGCGCGGATAGGGAGTTTTTTCATCCATAGCTCTGTGAAACGATTATAACATTGGGATAGGACCTGTCAAGGCTGGGACTTTTGACAAACGGCCTACATGCGTTATACTGGCGGGTCAAGCTGGCTCCAGTGGTGGCAAAATGACCCAATATCCCGTGCCGACGATCGAAGAGATCCTGCAGGCCGTCCCCGACGAAGAGGGCAGGCAGCTCGTCCGGCGCGCCTATGACCTGGCCGCGCAGGCCCACAGCGGCCAGGTGCGCGAGTCGGGCGAACCCTACATCACCCATCCCCTCTCCGTCGCCGGGCTGCTGGCCGATCTGCGCATGGACAGCGAGACGCTTGCGGCAGGACTCTTGCATGACGTGGTCGAAGACAGCCATGTGCCGCTGGCAGAGATCGAGGCAACCTTCGGCCCTGCCGTTGCCCAACTGGTTGACGGCATGACCAAGCTGAGTGGAATCAAGCGCCTGGGCCGCCTGGAAAGCGAGCGCAACGAACGCGACCTGGAGAACCTGCGCAAGAGCTTCCTGGCCATGGCCAGGGACGTGCGCGTGATGCTGATCAAGCTGGCCGACCGCCTGCACAACATGCGCACCCTCGACGGCTTGAAGGAACGCTGGCGTCAGGAACGGATGGTGCGCGAAACTTACGAGATCTATGCTCCGCTGGCCAACCGTCTGGGCATCTGGCAATGGAAGGGAGAGCTGGAAGACCTGGCTTTCCGCTTCACCAACCCGGAGACATACCACGCCATTGCGCAGAGCCTGGAGGCGCAGCGGACGGAACGCGAAGCCCAGATCGAGCGCCACATCGCCGCCCTCCAGCCCCTGCTGCGGCTGGAAGGCATCGACGCGCGCATCTATGGCCGCCCCAAGCACATCTACAGCATCTACCGCAAGATGCAGCGCAAGCAGGTGCCCCTTGAGTACATCTATGACATTCAGGCCATGCGCATCATCGTCGACACCATCGCCGACTGCTACCACGTCCTGGGCATCCTGCACGGCCTCTGGCCGCCCATCCCGGGTGAGTTCGACGACTATATCGCCACGCCCAAAGAGAATATGTACCAGTCCCTGCACACAGCCGTCACCGGCCTCAACAACAAGACGCTGGAGGTGCAGATCCGCACGCACTATATGCACCAGATCGCCGAGTACGGCATCGCTGCGCACTGGCGGTACAAGGAAGGCACGCGCCGCGACCGCTACTTTGAGGCGGGCATCGCCGCGCTGCGCGCCCAGATCGAAGCACGCAGCGACACGGAAGACACCGAAACGTTCGTGCAGGATGTCAAGGCCGACCTCCTTCAAGAACGAGTCTATGTCTTTACGCCCAAGGGCAAGGTCATCGAACTGCCGGCCGGCTCGACACCGGTCGATTTCGCCTACCATGTCCACACCGACATCGGCCATCGCTGCCGGGGGGCGGAGGTGAACGGCCGCTGGGTGCCGCTGGACTATGTGCTCCAGACAGGCGATCAGGTGCGCATCATCACGGCCAAACAGAAGAAAGCAGGCCCCAGCCGCGACTGGCTCAACCCTGACCTGGGCTATGTCCGCACCAGCCGCGCCAAAGGCAAGATTCGCCAGTGGTTCCGCTGGCAGGACCGCGAGCAGAACATTGTCCTGGGGCGCAGCATCCTGGAGCGCACGCTCAAGCGGCTGGGACTGGCGCACCTTTCGCACGAGGAAGTCGCCCTTCTCTTCGACTATGACGATTTGGAGGAGTTTCTGGCCCGCATCGGCTTTGGCGACATCAACAGCCGCCAGATCGCCTCCAAAATCGCCGAGGAAGAACGCAAAAAGCAGCAAGAGCAGGAAGAGAAGAAAAAGGAGAAAGAAGACGAATACGGTGGGTTGCAAGAGCTGCCGCTCGCACCCATCCCGCTGGAGGAGCCGGGAGAAGTGCACGTGCTCGGCACAGGGGGACTGCTGACTCGCCTGGCCCGCTGCTGCAACCCCATCCCCGGCGAAGCCATCGTCGGCTATGTGACCCGTGGACGGGGCATCACCGTCCACCGCCGCGACTGCGCTAACATCACCAACATCCCCGACACGGAACGGCTCATCGAGGTCAACTGGGGCGCCGAGGCCCGCACTTTTCCCATCCCTGTCTACATTCAGGTCTATGACCGCCCCGGCCTGCTGCACGAAATCACCGGCATTCTCTCCAAAGAAGGGATCAACATCGACAGCATCAGCCTGGTCAAGAAGCAGAACGTGGTCAATATCTTTCTCGTCATCCAGGTCACGGATGTCGTGCAGTTGGGGCGGGTGCTGGACCGCATCGCCCAGGTGCGCAACGTCTTTGAAGTGCGCCGCCAGCGCACCTGACCTCAGCCGCTCAGGCGAGCCAGCTTTCTGTACTTGACCGCTTCGTAATAGGCCATCAACAGGCTCAGGCGCAGGCCGTGCAGGCCGTCCTGCCAGCCGCGCAGGGTGACGAAACGCCACCAGAAATGACGCACGGCCTGGGAATAGGGCGTGTAAGAGCGCGGGCGCACCCCCTGCGCCCGCAGAATCGCGGCGTCGATGGTCGTGTACCGCTCCTGCCGCGCCATAAAGTCGGCCAGGTCTGTATAGTTGTAGTGGATGAGCGGGTGCTGGAGGTAGCCTTCAGGCCCGTCGGCCACAGCGACCTCGTGCACGGGGCGTTCCCAGCGGGTGCGGTCACGCCGCAGCAGGCGGGCCTGGTAGTCGGGATACCAGCCCGCGCCGCGCGTCAGGCGGCCAAAGATGATGTTGTGACGCGGCACCCACCACAGCACTTCCGGCCCCCCGGCCGCCAGCACGCCCTGCACCTCCAGCGCCAGCTCGGGCGTCACGCGCTCGTCGGCATCGACGAAGAAAATCCACTCCGCCTCCACCCGCGCCATCGCTTCGTTGTGGAACTGGGCAAAGTCCTCAAAGGTCGCTTCCAGTACCTCCGCCCCGGCCTGACGGGCCAGCGCGGCGGTGTTGTCGACGGTGCGCCTGTCCAAAAAGACGACGCGGCGTCCAACCCAGCTCAGGCTCTCCAGGCAGGCGACAATCTCGGCCTCCTCGTCGCGCGCGGGGACGATGGCTGCCAGCTTCATCGCGCTTCCCTCCACGCCCGGATGACCTGCTGACAGGCGGCGACCCGCTCCGGCGAGGCGTTGCGCATCTGCCGTCGCATCCCCGCCTCGACCAGCGCCCGCGCCAGACGGAAACGCCAGGGGCGGTGATGGCGGGCGTAGAGCCGCGCCCGGCTGCTCCACAGGTTGACGAACGAAGAGAGCGGCGCCTGCGCGGTCGACTGGCCGCCATAGTGGACGACGGGGGCCGCCGGAGCGCAGAGGGCCTGCCAGCCCGCCCGCCGCATGCGCCAGCACCAGTCGATCTCTTCGCAGTACATGGGATAGCCCTCGTCCAGCAGCCCCACCTGAGCGATCGCTGCGGCCCGCACCACCATCGACGCGCCCAGCGGGTGATCGACGGCAAAAGGCAACTCCCCCTCGTAGCGGCGACGCGGATAGCGGCCATTCAGCGGCGTATCGTACCAGCGCCGCGGCAGGGGAAACAGCTCGAACAGCAACTGCACCAGGCCGGGGAAGCGGAAAGCGGACTGCTGCAGCGACCCGTCAGCGTTGAGCAGCCGCGCGCCGACGACGCCAGCGCGGGGATGGGCTTCCAGCGCCGCCAGCAGCGCCGCCGTCGCCCCGGGGAGAACCCGCGTGTCGGGGTTGAGCAGCCAGACGTGTTGCGCGGTGCGCGGTTCGGAGGGGATGCCCAGAATCGCCCGCAGGGCCAGGTTGTTGCCGGCGGCAAAGCCCAGGTTTTCCGGACTGGCAATCAGGTGAACCTGCGGAAAATCAGCAGCGACCATCTCCGCCGAGCCGTCCGTCGAGGCATTGTCCACCACCCAGACCTGCACCTCCACCGCCGCGCCCTCCAGGTCGGCCAGCAGCGAGCGCAGACACTCCCTCAGCAGGTCGCGCACGTTCCAACTGACAATGACAACGGCCAGCTCAGCCATGGGCTGCCTTCCGGGCGGCCTGGACCACCCCCTGCAAGGGGACCTTGTGCTCGCGGGCAATGCGGGCGCAGTCCTCGTACTCGGGCGAGGCGGCGACAACTTCTCCCCCCAGCAGCTTTTCCTTCACCCGCACCGCGCCCCACGGCGTCTCGACCTGGCGCACCTGCCGCCCGGCGATGACGCGCGCCAGCGGCGTCATGCGCAGCCCCAGCGTCGTCGTCTCGCGCAGGATGAGCTGCGCCAGCGCGTCCACCTGCGGCGGGTGCGCCAGCGCGGCCAGGACGACGCCCGGCCGGTTCTTTTTCATCTGCGCGGGCGTGAACCAGACATCCAGCGCGCCCGCCGCCAGCAACTGCTCCATCACATACCCCAGCGTCTCGCCGCTCTCGTCGTCCAGATTGCACTCGATCTGCACGACCTGGTCGCGCCCGGCGCCCAGCGGCTCTTGCGCCTGGCCCAGCCAGGCGCGGACGACGTTGGCCCAGGGAAACTCTTTCTGTCCAAAGCCATAGCCGACCGCGTGAACGGTCATCGGCGGCATGGCGAAAACCGCCAGCCCGGCCAGCAGCGCGGCAGCCGTCGGCGTGACCAGCTCGGCCTGGGCCGGGTGAGGGCAGAGCGGCGCGCCGACCTCGGCCAGCAGCGCCAGGGTGGCCGGCGCCGGCAGCGGCAGCGTCCCGTGCGCCGTCTCGACCGTCCCGCTGCCCACCGGCACAGCGGAAGCAAAGACCCCTTCCACCCCCAGCCGCTCCAGCCCGGCGACGAAACCGACAATGTCGACCAGGCTGTCCACCGCGCCGATCTCGTGAAAGTGCACCTGGTCAACGGCAACGCCGTGAATGCGCGCCTCGACCCGCGCCAGGCGGTCGAAAACGGCCAGGGCCGTCGCCCGCACCCGCGCGGGAAGCCCGCTCTGGCCAATGAGGCGCTGCACGTCGGGCAAATGACGGGCGGGGTGCTCCTCTGCCGTGTCGCGCACGGTGACCTGGACGCCGGAAATGCCGCGGCGCACGACGCGCTCGACCTGCAGCTCATAGCCCGCCAGGTCGAGCCGGCCCAGGTCGGCGCGCAGGTCGTCGGGCGAGAGGCCCGCGTCGACCAGCGCCCCCAGCAGCATGTCGCCGCTGGCGCCGGAGAACAGGTCAAGGTAAAGGATCGCGCTCAATTTCCCTCCCGTGCGCCGCGCGCGGCAGCGGCGCGGTTGGCAATCAGCCCGGCAATCGCGCCGGCGCCGATGCCGTTGTCGATGTTGACCACCGCCAGCCCCGGCGCGCAGCTCTGCAGCATGGCATAGAGCGCCGCCACACCGCCGCCGCCCAGGCCATAGCCGACCGAGGTGGGCAGGCCGATGATGGGCACGTCGGCCAGGCCGGCGACGACCGAGGGCAGCGCGCCGTCCATGCCGGCGACGACGATCAGCACATCCACGCCGTCCTCGCCCAGCATGGCGCGCAGCGGCTCGACCAGGCGGTGCAACCCGGCCACGCCGACGTCGCAGGCCATCTGCACCGAGCAGCCCATCTCGCGGCAGAGCAGCGCCGCCTCCTCGGCGATGGGGATGTCCGAGGTGCCGGCAGTGATGATGCCCACCCGTCCGCCGCTGCGGGGCGTGGCAAAACCGGGGCGGCGCAGGACAGCGGCGCGGGCCTGGGCGATCCATTCCAGCTCCGCCTGGCCGGCAAACTCGCTGCGCAGCCGCTCCTCCAGTTCTGGCCCTACACGGCTGAGAATCGCTCGCCCGGTGCGCTCCAGGAAGGCGCGGGCGATCGCCAGGCTCTGCTCGACCGATTTGCGGTCGGCCAGGATCACTTCGGGCACGCCCTTGCGCTTTGTGCGCTCAAAGTCCGGGGTAGAGAACTCGATCATGGGTTCATACTGCCACTGCGAAACCCCTGCAGGTCGAGCGTCACATAACGATAGCCAAGCTGCCGCAGGCGTTCGACGATCTGGGCGCGCGTCTCGGGCTGGGCCAGCCGCTCGATCTCGGCCTCGTCCACTTCCAGGCGGGCCAGCGGAAAATGGTCGCGCACGCGCAGCGCGCGCAGGGCAAAGGCCGCGCGCAGGAAGGATTCGGCCGCGTCGACGCGCGCCAGCGCTTCCGCCGTCAGCGGCGTGCCATAAGGGATGCGGCTCGCCAGGCAGGCCATCGGCGGCAGGTCCCACACCGGCAGCTCCATCTGCCGCGCCAGCGCGCGCACGTCGGCCTTGGTCAGACCAGCCTCCAGGAGCGGGGCGCGCACGCCCAGCTCCTCGGCGGCGCGCAGGCCAGGCCGGTAGTCGGTCGGGTCGTCCGCGTTCGCCCCGTGGACAAGCGCCGCCAGCCCTTCGGCGCGGGCGATCTCCAGGAGGGCGCCCAGGAGCGCGCGCTTGCAATGGTAGCAGCGGTCAGCCGCGTTGACGGCGATGGCGGGGTTGCCCAGGGCATCGAAAGGGACCAGACGCTGGCGCACGCCCAACTGCGCCGCCAGCGCCACGGCGCGCTCTTCCTCTTCCGCCGGCACGAACGGCGAGCGCGCCGTCAGCGCCAGGGTGCGCTCCGCTCCCAGCACGTTGCGGCAGACGGCCAGCAGCAGCGTGCTGTCCACGCCGCCGGAAAAGGCCACGGCGACGCTCCCCAGCCCGCCGATGAGCTGCCGCAGACGCTCCGCCTTCCCGCTCAGCTCAACGCTCACGGCACCTCGATGAACAGGAAAACCGGATCGACGCGGTCGTTGACCTGCGAGATTTCGACGTCCTCGTGGATGAGGCCAGCCCAGCAGTACTGCGGGTTGCGCGCCCCGCTCGCCTCGACAAAGCGGATGCCGCCCGTCACGACGGCGCGGGTGCCCGCCGGCAGGTAACGGTGTCCCTCCCCGTCCTCCACCAGCACGCTCTCATCGCCCACCGCCCAGCGCCAGGGGTAGTTGATCAGCGCGTTCTCGCAGTGGATCGCCACGCGAAAGACACCGGACTGGATGCGCTCGCCCAGCGTGGCATAGTTCTGCGTGTTGTCATAGACCGTGCCGGGGGGCGGGCCGCTGGTGCGGATGGGCGTGGCGCCGTCGTTCTCCACCGTCAGCGTGAAGTAGAGCGTCTCCCCCAGAACGATGCTCCGGTCGGACCACTCAACCTCGGCCAGGTAGATATAGGCGCGCGGCACGCCGCCGTTCTGGATGGTCAGCGTCGCCGAGGTCACCGTATGCTGCCCGACCGCATCCTGCGCCTCCGCCCAGACGACGTAGGTGCCGTCGGGCGGCGGGTCGGCCCCCAGATCGACCCCCGCGTCATAGTCGAAGGAGTAGAGGCCGGGCTGGCCGGCGATTGCCGTCGTCTGCGCGTCTGGCTCGACGTGATAGCGCGTCCCCTCCTCGTCCAGCAGGTAGACAGTGAGCGTCGTATCGGCCTTGGTCAGAAAGACGTTCATCCGCGCGCGGTCGCTGATGCCGTCACGATTGGGGGTAAAGACGGGCGGAGAGACAGAAAAGTTGCGCAGTTCCGGCAGCGCCGTGTCGGCGTCGGCGATGGTGAGCGTGCCGCTCACCGCCTCGGTCACTCCCTGGCGGTCGGTGGCCTCCACCACCCAGGTATAGACGCCATCCTGCAGCACCCGCTGGGTAACCCGAAAGCCGTCCAGCGTCTCGCCCGGCAGCAGATAGCCGTCGACCACGCCGGCGAAATAGACCGAGTAGGGGTCATCGCCGGAGGGAGCGCGCGGCTCGTTCTGGCGAAAGACATAGCGGTTCCCCGCCGCGTCGAGGAAATAGATCGAGAGGTTGGCGGCGCGGGAGAGGCGGTATTCGATGCGCAGGATGTCATTGTCGCGGTCGGCGTTGGGGGTGATGCGGTCGCTGGAGAAAGAGACGTCAGACAGCAATGGCTGCTGGCGGCAGCCGGCCACCACCAACACGACCAGCAGGAACAGCACGCTTGTAGGGGCACGGCTGACCGTGCCCCTGCTCTTCAGTGTTC
>DAOTYD010000197.1:0-8682 GCA_034435295.1 Anaerolineae bacterium
GGTCCTCAGGAAAGCACGCCGCCAGGAGGCAGGCGGAGCGGGGAGATGCGGCGGCAGGGGATGGGTGTTTCGGGCAGCGAATGTGGCCTGCAAGGCCCGGCTCAATGCCTGCGCGTCTATTTTCTCCCAATGTGCCATGAGGAGAATGTCCACCCAATCCTTGATGCGGCTACTTTCTCCGGCGGCGTAGGGCCGGGTAAAGGCATGCACTTTTTCAGCGATTTGCTGTGAAACGGGATAGGCCGGGATGGCAGCCGGGGGAATGTCGGCAAATTCCAGCAGGGACGGGGCAGTGAGTATCTCGGCCGGCCCGGTCAACGGATCGCCCATGCCGACATCCACATGAAACGCCTCGAACAGCCGCCCATCCACCAGGCTCTGCACAGGGAAACGCAAGGCGGTGGGATCAGAAGGCCGGGCAACCTCGAAGAGAAACCAATCGCCCAGATCCAGCAAGGCGGCAGCCACCAGCCGACGGTGCGCCTCGGCAACGGAGAGCGTCTCACACAGAAGCAGGTCTATGTCCTGTGTGGTGCGGGCGCGTTCTCCGAGACGGAATTGTAGCGCCAGGCCTCCCTTGAGCACCCAGGCCTCCGGTTGTGCCGTGACCAGGCGGGCCAGAAAACGCTCGAAGGCGACCATCTTGCGCAGGCGGACCAGCGACACGCCGGAGGTCAGGCTTTGCTGGCGCAGACGTTCCTCAAGAGCGCGGCGAAAGGCAGCACCGGTTTTATAACGCATGGAGTCGCTCCAGAGCCTGATGAATGATGGTGGCTACCTGCCCACCGTGGCGACCGGCTTCTTCCTGTAGCGTCGTCTCGCTGACCAGGCCGCGCTCCAGCGCCTGACGAACCGCCTGATAGATCCACTCCTCGTCTATGCCAGAGCGAATCAAATCCACCAGCATGCGCGGCAGGGCCGTCACCGGCAGCCCGTGCCGGAAAGTGATTTCGTCGTCACTCAGGCGAGCGGTGTGCAGGCGTACCCCCACCCGCCGCCGCGAGGCCGTGCGCGGGATGGTGAGATGGATTTCGGTGGGCAGCAGGTCGGTCAGGCCGTACAGCAGGAGGGCGCTTTCGTGCGAGATGACAGCCTTTTCTCCGGCCGCAAGCCAGGCGACGATCAAATCGGCGTAGGGCGTCTCCGGGTATTCGGCCAGGCGATAGACGCTGCGGCGTATACGCAGGAGCCTGCCTTGCCTGACGTGGTAGGAGAGCAGGGCTTTAGACAGACCCGCTCGATGCGCCTGACCGGCCGAGAAGTAACCCCCCTGCTGTTCGGCGATCTGGTAGAGACGGGAATGGACGGACATCGTGCTCTTGTAATCAAAAGGTCAAAGGTTGTTTGACTATCTGCACACACTTTACCGTAGAACGGCCAGGCTGTCAAACAGTTTCTCCCCCCAGCGACACTCATCGTCATTTCCGGCACGGCCCACGGCGGTACGCATCGTTGAAATCCAGCCCATGCAACAGGAGTATCCACAACACCTGTCCGTATTGCTCTCTTACCCCACCCCCTCCACCGCCTTGAGCATATCCGCCTCGCCGGGCTGAGTATAGATCGCCGTCGTCGCCACGCTCTCGTGGCCCAACAACGTCGCCACCGTCACGAGATCTGCCTTCGCCTGGCGCAGCAGCCGCGTGGCGAAGGTGTGCCGGAGCACGTGCGGCGTCACCGCTACCCCCGCTGCTTCCCCTAACGCCGCCAGGCGCATCTGGATGCCCCGCGCCCCCAACGGCCCCCGCTGGCCCAGGAAGAGAGGGCGATCACAAGGGTCGCCCGCACGATCACCTGAGCGCACGGCCAGGTAAGCCGCCAGTGCCCGGCGCGCCTCCCGATGCAACGGCACCTCGCGGTACCTGCGTCCCTTGCCGGAGCGCACGATCACCTTCCCGCTGCGCTCGTTCAGCACCACGTCCTCCACCCGCAGCGCAGCGGCCTCCGAAACGCGCAGCCCCGTGTACAGGAGCAGGTTCAGCAGCGCCTCGTCGCGCACGGCGTCCACCAGCGTCGGCGTGACAAGGCCGGGACCGGCCTTCGCCTCCGCCAACTGCCGCCGGGCGGCAGCGGTGCGTTGCAGGCGGTAGACCTCCTGCGCATCGAGCGCCCTGGGCGTGCGCCGGCCCTGGCGCAGACCCTTCACCTCCCCGGCGGGGTTCGTGACGATGCGCCCCGTCCGCACCGCCCAGGCGAAGAGAGCGCGCAGCGCGGCTAACCGGCGATTGACGCCGGCAGGCCTGCGCCCCTGGGCGACAAGCGCGTCACGGTATTTCTGAATGTCGAAGGAGAGCAGGCCTCATGCCTTCTTCTCCTCCCGCTTCCAGGTGAGGGTGACCTTGTAGTTGGCTTCCACGCCGCCGCTGGCGATCACGGCGCCCGCCTCGGCGTTCATCTTCAGGCCGAACAGGGGGAATTCAATCAACTGTTTCATCGTTACCTCCGGTTTGTTGTTCCGATGCCACCCACACCAGCCGCGCATTTCTGCGGATTGAGAAAAGGAGTGGTTCAATGAATTCCTCCTCAGCTCTTTATTCCTTCTCGATCTTGATGTCCGCCTCTTCCAGCGGCTCCAGGACGGCGTTGCGCAGCCAGACAGGATCGAAACCGGTCGGCGACTGCGCCTCGACGGTCATCTCTACGGTCCCCGCCCTTTCGGCCAGGTTGCCGATGGCGCTGAAGGACTGGTAGAGCTGCTGCCGGGTGAGCGTCATTCTCAGGCGCAGGGCGGAGGGCGCTTCTCGCGTATCGCGTGTTGCGTATTGCGTATCGCGTGTCGCTTCTTGTGTATCGCCTGTCGCTTCTTGCGTATCGCGTATCGCTTCCTCTTCTTCCGCTTCGGCGGGCAGCGCCGCGGCCAGGAGCAAGAACCCCTCGTCCAGATTGATCTCGTCGGTCGCCAGGATGCGCCGATAGGCGACGTGTTCCCGCCTGACCTGGTAGACGCCGCCCTCCTCGCGCACCAGGCGGGATTGCCCAACGTAGCCGAACACCCCCTCGCGCACCCCCTGGGCAATGGCGCGCCGGATGACCGTATCGTCGGCCAGGCGCGGAAAGCCGGGCGTCTCGAAGAAGGCGTCCACCACCTGGCGGGCGGCGACGCCGCTGCGCGGCGGCTCTCCCTCCCCCAACCGCATCAGCTCGACGATGCGGCCAGGAGTGACCGTGTCGAACAGGCGCGGCGGCGGGACAATCGTCAGCAGCTCCATCAGCCGCTCGTGGACGCCGGCGGATTGCAGCGGCCGTCCGCCCGCTTCGACTTTCTCCAGCGCCAGCTCGCCAGCCTCGCTCTTCGGCAGCCAGACCGCCGGGTAGAGCGCGCGCAGCGCCGCCTCGATGGCCGTCTGCTCGGTGTCGCGGCGCTCTTTCAGTTGCGCCAGTTGCTCCCTGGTCAGGTTGAGCCGCGCCTTCTTGCTCTCCACGCGCTCGATGGCCTTGAGGTAGATAAAGGCCCGGCGCAACGGCTCGATCTGCCGGCGGTCGGGGATCGCCAGCCCCAGCCCGTTGCGATAGCGACGCGGGCGGTCGCCATAGTTCGCGAGCAGGTCCAGGGCCCGCGCCTCCTGCTTCGACCGGCTCAGGTCGGCAAACTCGAGCGGCATGTAGGCCAGGGTGAAGGCGGGCAGCGCGTCGGGGATCTGCTGGCTGTCGGCGGGCCAGACGATGACGCTGCCCTTGCCGGCCAGCCGCCGTTCCAGTTCTTCCCTGATCGCCGCTCTCACCTCCTCGGCCCTGACGTTCTCGACTTCTTCCTCGATGAGTTGTGTGACGTTGGGGATGGTCTTGAAGACGTAGCGCGTGCCATCATAGTGGAGGTAGAGGCAATGCTCGCGCAGTTCCTTGAGCACCGCCTGAGCCGTGATGCTATCCAGGTCGGGGCCGACGCAGGCCGCCAGCAGTTCGGCCTCGGTGACGCCGGGGGGCAGGATTTCCCCTTCCTGCACGCTGGGGTCGCGGGGCAGGCCGCCGAACGAGTACATCAGGATGGCTGTGCCCAGGCGGGCGGCGGGGTTGACGCCGCTCAACGCCGGGTTCTCGCGGGCCAGGCGCTCGTCTATGCGGCGCGTGCGCGCGTTGGGGCCGATGAAATCGTGCTGCAACACCGGCTGGAAGGGGTCGCGCTGGCCGACCTCGGTGAAGAAGGCGTAACGCACGTCGGTGTCGGCCAGGGGCACGTCGCCGGGGCCCAGCAGCGGGCGGGCCTGTCCGGCCCCCGCCTTGACCGCGTGCAGGCAGGTCGCCAGGAAGCGCAGCGCGCCGCGCGTGCGCTGAAAGTCGGGGATGGCGGCCCAACGCTCGCGCATCAGGTCCACCAGCGCCGGATGGAAGGGATAGGCCTCGGCAATGCGCTGCTGGAGTTTGAGGTTCTCGTCCTCAGCCAGGCGGCGCGCGGCGCTGTCTCCCGCCTGGGCCACGCGCATGCGGGTGACGACCTCGGCGTAGGCGGCGGCGACAGCCTGGGCCGCCTCTGCGTCCGCTTCCTGGGCCAGCAGGCGGCGATGGAGCACGCGCAGGACCTCCTCGCCGGTGATCGGCTCGCGCTTGGCGTCCACGCGGCTCGTCAGCCCCTCCAGGATGTCGAGCAGGCGGAGATTGTCCATCGCCTCGCGGGCGCTCTTTTGCAGTGAATAGACCAGCACGGCGCGCCGGGTGCGGGCGACCTCGATGGACAGGTTCTGCAAAAAGTCAAAGGTCTGCCGGCCGAGGGTCGACTCGGCAACCGGCACGGCGGCGACGCGCTCCAGGTACTTGAGCACCTCGTCCAACAGGATGAGCGTCGGCTGGTCGCCCAGCAACTCGGCGATCACGTCGCCGCCGAGGGAGACGCGGTTCTCGTCCTGATACTGGATGCGGCGATAGGTGGCCTCGCCGCCCAATTGCCAGGCCAGCCAGCCCCACAGCGTTCTCACCCGAATGTCGGCCTGGGCAGGGCCTGCCCCTCTCCCTACGATTTTGCCCTCGGCGTCGAACTTTTCGCCGTCAAAGACGGCCACGCGCACCGGCCCCGGATCGGGCAAATCGCCGGCCTCCGGCAGCGCGGCCAGCGCGGCGTGGTCGCGGGCGGCGTGGTAGAGCGCCAGCAGGACGTGCGATTTGCCGCCGCCGAAGGGCGAGCGCAGTTGCAGCACGCGGTCGCCCTCGGGGCCGACGTTCGCCAGCCGGCCCAACACCTCTTCGAGCAGCCGGCGCAGGCCGGAGGTCAGGTAGGTGGCGCGGAAAAAGGCGCGCGGGTCGCGGTAGACCGCCGGCACGTTGGGGTCGCCGGCGACGACCGCGCCCAGGTCAATGGCATAGGCAGCGGTGGCCGTCTCGCCGGATTCGACGTCGGGGTGGAGGTGGACGACTTGAGTCCAGGGGCGGAGAGCCGAGGGCGATGGGCGATGGGCGAGGGAGGAGGGCGGTTCCAGATAGCCCGCCTCGCGCAGGAAGACGTGCAGTTGGGAGACGAACAGGCGAGCCTCGTCCTCCCGGACTTCGGCCCCCTCGTGGGTGGCGCGATTGCGCAGGTCCACAAAGGGCGTCAAGTTGGCGCTGCGCAGGTGGGGCAGGTCGCGCTTCAGCACCGTCTGGACCCTGTCGAACAGGCGCAGTTCGCGGAACAGCCCCACCCACTGGCCGAGGGTAAAGTCGGCCACCGCCTTGCCCTTGCCGATAGCCTCGACTTTTTCCACCACCTCCTGCTGCGCCGGCGGCGTCAGGCGCGGGAATACGTCGCTGTAGAGCGCCGACAGCAGGGCTTCCAACAGGCCACCGGCGGCGATGACCGCCTGAGTGTAATGCCCGTTGGCGATCAGGCGTTCGACTTCTAATAGTTTGTCTTTCAGGTTCATCGGCTCTTTTCCTTTCGTGAGTCCAGATTCACCGTAGGTTCGGATGCCTGAACAAGTTCAGGACTCCAGATTCACCGTAGATTCGGAGGCCTGAACAAGTTCAGGACTCCGGCTTCGCCCCCCGACCCGGATTCCTCAACTTGTTGAGGACACTCCCCGAACAGGTTGGGGAATCCGAGAAGCCTCAAAAATCGTCTTGCTCAAGATAGTCCGGGATGGGGTACCGCGTCCAGACATCGCTCAGAAAGTCTTCGCCGTATGTGCGCAGGTAATAGCCGTAACTGGAATAGGGATACAGGGCCAGGCGCTGATGCACATCTACGCCGCGTTCGATCTTGACCCATTTCCCGTCCACCACTACTGCGCCATCGGCGACACGCACGTAGTGGTGCTTGATCGGGTTGATGTGAATGTAGTTGAAATAGCACCAGAAATCCCGTTCGCTGCGTGGGAAGCGGTCCCAATACTGGTACCAGACCCGCCGGCCTGGAGTTTTGTCTAACTTGTTCAATCGGATGGCGCTCTCTCCGTGAAGCCGCTTGATGAATTTCCAAACAGGCGCCGCGTTGCCGGTTCTGAGCAACAGGTGGTAATGGTCGGCCAGGATCACCCAGGCATACAACCGGATGCCATATTGCTGGCAGGCCTCCTTCAAGATGTCCCGCAGCAATGCTCGCCTGGCGTCCGTATCCAGCAGCCGCTGGCGGTGCACTGTACTGGCCGTCAAGAAGTAGCAGGCATTGTCCTCGTAGATGTGCGGCGGGTGGAACTCGTGCTTTTCCATTTTACACCTGCCTTGACCCCGAACAAGTTCGGGACTCCCAGACCCCGAACAAGTTCGGGACTCCGAACAAGTTCGGGACTCCCAGACCCCGAACAAGTTCGGGACTCCGAACAAGTTCGGGAATCCCAGACCCCGAACAAGTTCGGGACTCCGAACAAGTTCGGGACTCCCAGACCCCGAACAAGTTCGGGAATCCGAACAAGTTCGGGAATCCAGTAATTCGGAGTCCTCAACTTGTTGAGGACATTCCGGTAATTCGGAGTCCTCAACTTGTTGAGGACCTGAACAGATTCTCCTCCACCAGACTGCGCCAGTTGCCGGTGAGTTTGCGTAGCGCGGCGGCCTCCGCCCCGCGCGAGCCGGCCATCCGCGAGGGTGCAGCGCCCTCTGCCCCGCCATTGCCCGCCAGCGCCGGGCCGGCCAGCGTCTGGGCGACCAGGCGCAGTTGCTCGGCGCGGCCCGCCAGCGCCTGGTCGAGAAAGTCGCCCAGCAGCGCCGGACGGTTCTCCATCAGCCAGAGCGTGCGGTGGAGGACGTCAATCAGCGGCGCGGGGCCCTCGCCCCCGGCCCCTCTCCCGCCGGCGGGCGAGGGGAGTCCCAGGTCGTCGTTCCCGCCGCGCTCGGCAAAGTCGCGCAGGCGGTACCTGCTGCCCTGCTTTTCGACCAGGGCGCGGCTTCCGGTCGCCAGGCCGCGCGGCCCTTCCAGTTCCACCCCCTGCGGGTAGGCAAAGACGATGGCCTCGCCGGCGTCAATCGTCGCGGCGCGGTAGGTATAGCGCCAGAGCACGTAGAAGCGGGTGGCGGCGTCAATGCCGTGAAACGTGATGCGTGAGCCGTGACGGGCGGCGTCGTCGTGCGCGTGCAGCGTCAGGCCGAAGAGACGTTCGAGAAGGGTGTCCAGCACCACGCCCTCGACCTCGGAGAGGAAGGTATCGGCGGGGACCTCTGCACCGTTGGCGTATTCGACGCGGGCAAAGCGGGTGAAGGCGCGCAGGCCCGCGCCGACGGCGGCGATGACCAGGTCCGCGCCGGCGACCCCCTGCGCCCAGAGCGTATCCACCCGCTCGCGGACGATGGCCTCCAGTTCCGGGCGCACCTGGGTCTCGTAGGCCCCGACGCCGTCCCCCTCCCGCCGCCGGGCGACGAGGAAGATGGAGGAGGCGAGAGCGGCGGAATCCATTGCTATCATTCTGACCCTCATCTCGGTGTCCACGGGCCAAGCTTCGGTGACCGTAAACCCTGCAGTACGCAAAGCATCTACCAGAGTTGCCCATCCCATCGTAGTTTTGTGCGCATAGATAACAACCATTGGCGCACCTGGCTTAAGAACCCGTGCTGCCTCCGAAAAAGCGGAGGCCATCATGTTCTCATATGCGTCTTCAGCGGCTTCTCTATTGCCTCCATGCCGATAGGCTGCCGCAATAGCCTCCTGCTTCTTTGGCGTCAACAATGCCCCAAAATGCTCTGGGTATAGATGACCGACCGAACGCTTGAGCCAGACATAGAAAAAGTCAGACAGAGTAGAGTAGGACACGTTATCATAATAGGGCGGGTCAGTGACTATTGCATCAAACCCCTTTTCTATCCATGGTAACGAGAGTGCTGACCCTCTATACACGTTTGCTGATCCAACAGCATCAACAGCCTCTTGCAACCCTTTGATCACCCACTGCAAACACAAATCGGCACTGCCTGTGGCCTGACCAAACACCCCGGATTCGGCAAAGTCCCATACCATCGGCAAGGCTTGCCGGGCAAAGGTGTGCCCAATTTTAGCTCCCCCTGTGCTTTCAGGTGACCAGGAACACAAAGTACTGTTCCAGTCTGCCAACCTGTCAAGTACAAATCCCAGATAAGTCGTCACTGATCTGGCCCGATCGGGGAGATAGGATTGCCCGATCATCTGCTGATAAGCAAGGTGAATCCACTTGACGAATACCAACAAAGCCAGCAGTTGGCGCGAAGTGAACAACTCACACCATCGCGAGATTCCGAAGCCACGTCCCGCAACAGTCGTGGAATCATTCCGATCCATTGGCTCATCCGGCACCGTCAATCCCGTTTCGG
>DAOTYD010000198.1:0-7374 GCA_034435295.1 Anaerolineae bacterium
GCTGCAAAAGGGCCTGCAACGCCTGCAGCGCCGCGCGCCGCTCGTGGGGCGGCGTCTCGCTGTAAGCGCGCAGGCGGTCGGCGATCTCCTCTACCCAGGGCGCTGCCTGCGGCCCCAGTTTCTGCGCCTCCCTCAGCCACGTCTCGGCAAAACGGGCCAGCCCGCCAATGACCGCACGGTCCTGGTACTTTTCCGCCTCCGTCTCCAGGATGCCCTTTAGCGTATCGACGATTTTGTTCATTCGACCTCTCAGGCAGCAGTGATCGCAGCGATGCCCAGCCCTCGCGGGCCGACGTGGACGCCCACCGCCGGCCCGACCTCGCTGATGAGAGCTTTACTCGTATCGAACAGCGTGCCCATGCGCTCACAGAACACGTCGAAATCGGGGGCATGGGTGTGGAGCAGCGCCAGTCGCTCCAGCGGCCCCCAACTGCTGGCGATCTCGGCCAGGCGCTCGATGGCCTTGTGCCGCGTCCGCACCTGGCCGATCAGGACCGCCTCGCCGTGTTTGAACTCGATGATCGGCTTGATATTCAGCAGGCGTGCCGCCGAGGCGCGCACCCAGGCCACGCGACCGCTGCGGCGGAGATACTCCAGCGTGTCCAGCATGGCCACCAAACGGACGCGCGCCTGGACCGAACGGATGATGTCGATAATCTCATGCCGTCCCTTGCCGGCCGCAGCCGCCTCGGCAGCAGCGATCACCTGCCAGCCCTCCGCCATGGTCAACTGGCCCGAATCGACCATGTAGACGTCCAGCTCCGGCACCTCCTCGCTGCCCATGCGGGCCATGTCGAGGATGCTGCTCACGCTACGGGCGACATGGATGGCGATCACCTGGCTGACCCGGCCAACCAGTTTGCGGAACGCCATCGTAAAATCGTAAACGGACGGCGAAGAAGTGGTGGGCAGTTGGGCAAGGCCAGGCAGCCTGCTGTACAGCTCAGCGCGGGTGATCTCGACGCCATCGCGCAGGCTGCGCCCCTCGATCTGCACATAGGCCGGCACCACCGTGATGCCCAGTTGCCGGGCAACTTCCGGCGGCACATCGGCAATGCTATCGGTCACAATCGCCACGCGGGACATCAAAACAAGTCCTGTTGCTTCGTTCCTTCGTACGCCACCAGGCCCAGCCCGTCTGGCCCAACGTGAGCGGCCAGGATCGGACCATAGACCAGGATAGGGAAAGTCTTGTCGGGGAAGAACTCGCTCAGCCGTTCTCGCACCAGCGTCGTCTCGTCGGTCGGATAGGAAGTGCTCTGGAGGATGGCCATCTCCTCGATGGCCGCGAACTCGCCGGCGAACTCGATCAGCTTGTCGATGCCTTTATCGCGGCTGCGCACTTTTTCCATCGGGATAATCTCGCCGTCCTCGATCGACAGGAAAGGTTTGACGCCCAGCATGGCTCCCAGGATACACTGGGACTTGCTGATGCGCCCGCTGCGCTCCAGATAATCGAGCGAGTCGGTGAACATGACGACATAGATGCGCGGGATCATGCCGCGCACCTGGCGGACGATCTCGCCCAGGGGGAGGCCCGCCTGGGCCATCCTGGCCGCCTCGCGGGCCAGGATCCCCAGTCCCAGCGAAGAGCTCTGGGAATCCATCACCGTAATGTCGCAGCGGCCGAGGAAAGAGTTGGCCGCTGCGCGTGCGTTGCGAAAGATGGGGCTGAGCGAGGCAGAGGAATGAATCGAGAGGATACAATTGTTGGTGCGCGTCAGTTCCTGGTAGACCTGGTAGAACTCTTCAGCGGTCGGTCCAACGACCTCCGCCCCCACCCGTTCCTGGCTCATGCGGGCGAGCAACTGCTCATTGTACGTCCCGTCCGCGTCCCGGTAGACCTCCTCCCCTATCCGAACCGTAAGAGGCACTACTGTGATCTCCAGCCTGCGAGCCAATTCGGGATCGAGTTGGGCATCCCCGTCGGTGACGATGATTACGCGAGACACTAGACCTCCTGATGACCGGTCGACGGGACGGCGCGCTGGCGCTCATTCCGCCGAGATGAGGTAAAAATAGTGGGGCTGTCCCCCTTCGATGATCTCGAACTCCTGATCCGAGTACACCTCACGCAGGCCGGCAACGAGCGTTTCGGCCTCCTCCCTGCTCACGTCGGCGCCGTAATAGAACGTGACAATCTCCAGCTTCTCCACCTCCATCTTCGCCAGCAGGGCGGCAACGACCTCGTCCATGCGCTCGCCTGCCACGCACAGGTCGCCGTTGTGGATACCGATAAGCTGGCCTTCTTTGATCTCCAGGCCGTTGAGCGTCGCCGCACGGGTAGCCGTGGTCACCTGACCGGTGTGCACTTCTTGGGCCGCCTGGAGCATGGCGGCGGCGTTCTCCTCCAGGTCGGACTGGTAGTTGAGCGCCAGGAGCGCGGCGATTCCCTGGGGGATCGTGTGCGTCGGCACGACAGCGACATGCTTCTTGCTCAGCTCCTGCGCCTGCTGCGCCGCCAGGACGATGTTCTTGTTGTTGGGCAGGATGATCACGCGGTTGCTGGGCACGCTCTCCACGGCGTGCAGGATCTCCTCGGTGCTGGGGTTCATCGTCTGTCCGCCGTGGACAATGGCGGACGCCCCCAGGCTCTGAAAGACGCGGGCCAGCCCATCGCCAGCGACGACGGCCACCACGCCGATCTCGATGCTGGCCATGGGAGGACCAACCACTGGCGGCCGCTCCCGCCCGGCGACAAACTCCTGGTACTGCGCCTGCATATCTTCGACCACCACGTCGCGCAGCGAGCCAAGCCTGACCGCATAGCTGATCGGCACGCCTGGATCGGGCACATGGACGTGCACCTTGACCGTAGTCGGTTCGCCCACGACCAGGGCGCACTCGCCCATGGCGTCGATGTCGGCACGGATCGCCGCCACATCCAGCTCATTGCCGATGATGATGAACTGGACGTCGTAGCCGTAGCCGGCCTCGGCCTGGGCGTGGACAGCGGCCAGGTCGGCGGCGCGCATGAGGCGCAGGTCCTCCGCAACGCTCTCCCCTCTGAGATAGCGCAGCATCCCTTCGAGGATAACGTAGAGCCCCTGCCCGCCCGCGTCGACGACGCCGGCCTCTGCCAGCACAGGCAGCATGGTCGGCGTGCGGTTCACCGCATCCTGCGCCCGTGCGACCATGTGCTCCAGGATGATGCGGGCGTCCTGGGTCTTTTGGGCAGCCTGCAGGGCCTCTTCGGCCGCTTCGCGGATGACGGTGAGGATCGTCCCTTCGACGGGGTGGATGACGCCCTTGTAGGCCGTCTTGGCCCCCAAATCGATTGCGGCGGCCAGGTCGTTGCCGGTCATCACCTCTTTGCCATCGAGGCCGCGGGCCAGGCCACGCCAGATCTGGGAGAGGATGACGCCCGAGTTGCCCCGCGCGCCCATCAGCGCGCCGTGGGCCACCATTTGGGCCACCTTGTCTACGGCCTTCTCCCCCGAATCGGCGATCTCCTGCCAGGCCGACTGCATGGTCAGCACCATGTTGATCCCCGTGTCGCCATCCGGCACGGGAAAGACATTGAGGGCGTTGATCGCCTCCTGATGATGGCGCAGCCAGGACAGGCCGGCACTGACCAATCGTTTCAAGTCCTGACCGTCGACAAACTGACGGGAACGGCTATCTCTTTTCTCAGACACAGAGCTTTTTCCTAGTCAGGGTTAGAGATGTGGAGGCTTTCGACGTGGACATTGACCTCGGCCACGGGGACGCCGATGGTCTTTTCGACCGTGTACTTGACCACGTTCATCGCGCTGCGGGCGACAGAGGCGATGCGCGTGCCGTACTCGATGATGACGTATAGATCGATATAGATCTGATTATCCTGTACGCGCACCACCACGCCGCGCCTGCTCCCGCGGGAGAGGGCATTGGCAATGCCGGTTGCCAGGTCCTTGGGCACCGTGCCGACAATACCATACGAGCGCATGACCGCCTCGTGAGCAAGGCTGGCGATCGCCACCGCTGAGATTTCTATCCGCCCCCCTGGTTTGCTCTGAACCATGTCCGCTCCTTATTTGTTTGCGCAAAAAAGGCTTCCGTGGTATGATGTCGCCGCTAAAATCGAGGGAGAGAAAGAAAATGGCCAAGTGTGAAATCTGTGGCAAGGGCCCCCAATTCGGGCACAACGTCAGCCACTCGAAGCGGGCGACAAACCGGCGTTTCAACCCGAATATCCAACAGGTGCAGATCATGATCAACGGCAGCCTGCGTCGAGTGCGCATCTGCACGCGTTGTCTGCGCACGTTGAACAAGAAGGGCTAAGCGCGCCAGGCACTCAGCAATTCCCCACGCCGGCCCGGTGGGCCGGCCTTTTTTTAAAGTCCCCTCAACAGGTAGGGCATGATACAACGGAATGGGGAGAAAATCAAGGGTAGTTTCCCACCAATCCGTACTTGACCGCTTGCTCCCCCTGCGGTATAATAACACGGCTTCTCCGCAGCAGGGGGAGTCAAATTTTGTATAGGGCGAGAACGATGCCAAAGCGAACCTATCAACCCAAGAAGCGAAAACGCATGCGCACCCACGGTTTCCGCGCCCGCATGGAGACCGCGACAGGCCGCCGCGTGCTCAAGGCACGGCGTCAGAAGGGGCGGCATCAACTGACGGTAGGGCGCGAGTGGGCGAAAAAGTGGAACTGGAAAGAGAGCGCGCAGCGTCCTCGTCGCCGGGCCTGAACGTGTCGAAGCGATGGAGCGGCGCGCCCGGCTGCGCAGGGCAGGAGATTTCCAGCGTGTCTGGCGGGAGGGGCGTTCATGGTCGCACCCCTCCCTTGTTCTGGTTGCCTGCCCCAATGAGCTCGACCGCACGCGCGTCGGCGTCGTCGCCAGCCGCAAGATCGGCAAGGCCGTGGCGCGCAACCGCGCCAGACGGCTGTTGCGCGCCGCCGCGCGCGGCCTCTACGGGCGGCTGATGCCGGGCTGGGACCTGATCCTCATCGCCCGCCCGGCGATCCTGGAGCTCAAATCGCCCGCAGTGCAAGAAACCCTCGAGTTTTTGACCGCCAGAGCGGGACTGTTGGTGCAGGAAGGGGCAAAATGAAGTATGTGTTGTTGGGCCTCATTCGCCTGTGGCAGTTGACGTTTTCGCGCGTGCTGCCGCCAAGCTGCCGCTTCTACCCGACCTGCTCCCACTACGGCTACGAGGCCATCTCCCGCTACGGCGCACTCCGCGGCGGCTGGCTCACCATCAAGCGGCTGGCCCGCTGCCATCCCTTCAACCCTGGCGGCTATGATCCGGTTCCCGACAAGGAGAATGTGACAGCGTGAATAAAAAAATCCTCCCTGCCCTGGGCTTGCTCTTGCTCCTGGCAGGCATCCTGAGCGGCTGCAGCAGCAGCATCCGGGCGACCAACTGGACCGACCTGACCGTTGGCGACGGCGTGGTCTATGCCGCTGATTTGCAGCACGTCGTTGCGCTGAACGCAGAGACGGGCGAGCAAATGTGGATCTATCCCCGCGACGGCGAATCGCTGCGCGAGATTTTCTACAGCGTGACCCTCTTCGACGGGACGCTGCTGGCGGTCTCTTATGAGCCGGGCGGCGGCCTGCCGCCCCGCCCGCCCAACGGCGTCCTGCGCGCCCTGAGCGCCGCCGACGGTCAGACCGTGTGGGCCGACCGTGTGGCCCGCAGCGGCGATTTTGCCGCCGCCGGCGCTGCGAGCGACGGCCTGCTGGTCATCGGCAACAGCAACGGCCAGGTCTATGCCTTCCGCACCCAGACCGGCGCCGAGGTCTGGTCCTTCACCACCGGCGGGCGCGTCTGGGCTTCGCCGCTGATCCTGGACGGCACCGTCTATGTCGCTTCGCTCGACCACAAACTCTACGCGCTCGATCTGCAGACGGGTCAGCAGCGCTGGGCTTTCCAGGCCGACGGCGCCATCCTGGCCCCGCCCCTGGCCCTGGACGGACGGCTGTACATCGGCGCGTTCGACAACCGCGTCTATGCGCTGCATCGAGAGGACGGGACGCCGGCCTGGCCCGCACCCTTCGAGGGAGAAGGGTGGTTCTGGGCCCAGCCGTCGACCGATGGCACGACGATCTACGCCGTCGACGTGAACGGCGTGGTCTATGCACTCGACGCGGAAAGCGGCGCGCCGCGCTGGGAGGTGCCGGCGCGGCTCGAAGAACCGGTGCGCCTCAAGCCGCTGCTCAGCGCCGACAACAGCTTCCTGCTGGTGGGCGGCGACCTGGGCACCCTCTTCGCCCTCGACGCCGCCGATGGACACCTGCTCTGGTCTATCCAGGGAGGGGGGAAGCAGGGACAACTGGCCTCGCTGGCCATCCGCGACGACGTGGTCTACCTGACCCGCCTCTACTCCGAGCACAGCGTCGAGGCGTTGCGCGTCAGCCGCGAAGGCGGCGAGACGCTGTGGCAATACCCGCCGGTCCAGTCAGAGTAGGGGGTGCGCTGTGTGGGATCTGTTCGTCGGTCTGTTCATCGGCTTGTTGCTGGTCTTTTACCGCTACCTGGGCCAGCCACTGGCTTCCGTTATCCCCGTTCCAGGCATCGATACGATCCTGGCCGTCGTCCTGCTCACCCTCCTCTCCCGCCTGGCCGTCCTGCCGCTCACCCTGCGCCAGCAGCGCGTCTCTCAACAGATGCAGGAGATACAGCCAGAGCTGCAAAAGCTCCAGAAAAAGTACGGCGACCAGAAGGAAAAGCTGGCACAGGAACAGATGCGGCTCTACAAAGAGTACGGGATCAACCCGACGGCTGGTTGCCTGCCGCTGCTGATCCAGTTCCCGGTGATGATCGCCATCTACCAGGCCGTCGTCCGCGCCCTGGCCGTCACCCCGTTCGACCTGCTGCACCTGGCCAGCAACCTGTCCATTTTCCCTGGCCTGGCCCGCCTGATCCCGCTGCAGAGCCAGTTCCTGTGGCTGGACCTGGGCCAGCCGGACCGCTATTTCGTCCTGCCGGTGCTGGTGATGGTCACATCGTGGCTTTCGCAAAAACTCTTGACGCCGCCCTCGGCGGCGGCCGACGAGCGCACGGCGGCCATGAACCAGCAGATGCAGATCATGATGCCGCTGATGTTCGGCTTTATCTCCATCTCCTACGCCTCGGGCCTTTCGATCTATTTCGTCATCTCCAACCTGGTCACGATCCTGCAGTTCTTCCTGCTTGGGCAGGGGAAGAAAAAGGGCAATCAGGGCGACAAGAAAAAGGAGTGAACGATGGAGGAGTTGGTTTTCTCCGCCGCAGATGTAGAAGAGGCCATCGCGGCCGGGCTGGAGTCGCTGGGCCTGCCCCGCGAGCAGGTCGAGATCGAGATACTGGACGAGGGCAGCCACGGCATTTTGGGCATCGGCGGCAGGCCGGCCCGCGTGCGCCTGACCCCCATTGCGCCCCCCTCCCCCATCGAAACAGCGC
>DAOTYD010000199.1:0-3569 GCA_034435295.1 Anaerolineae bacterium
CCCGTCCCCTGCTGCCCAACATCGTCATCACCCACGACCGCGCCGTGATCGAAATCCAGCGCGGCTGCACCCGCGGCTGCCGCTTTTGTCACGCCGGCATGGTCACCCGCCCCGTGCGCGAACGGCCGCTGGCCGAGGTCCTTGCCGCCATGGACGAGACGCTGGCCCACAGCGGCTATGAGGAGGTCGCCTTCCTCTCCCTCTCCTCATCCGACTATTCGCACATCGGCGAACTGGTCGAAGCGCTGGACCGGCGCAGCGCCGACTATCCCCTCTCCATCTCCCTGCCCAGCCTGCGCATCGAGTCCTTCTCCGTCGAACTGGCCGACGCGGTCAGCCGCGGCCGGCACAGCGGCTTTACCTTTGCCCCGGAGGCCGGCACGGAGCGGCTGCGCGCCGCCATCAACAAGCCCATCCCCGCCGGCCAGATGCTCGACGTTGCCCGCCAGGTCTTTCAGCGCGGCTTTCGCACCGTCAAGCTCTACTTTATGATCGGCCTGCCCGGCGAGACGATGGAGGACCTGCAGGCCATCATCGACCTGGTCTATGCCATACGCGCCGAGGGCCGCCGCGTCCACGGCCGCCAGGCGCAGGTCAATGTCAGCCTCAGCACCTTTGTCCCCAAGCCGCACACGCCCTTCCAGTGGGCCGCCCTGGCTCCCCTCAGCGAGATCCGCGCCAAACAGGGGCTGTTGCAGGAGCGCCTGCGCGGCGGCGGCCTCAAGGTGAGCTGGAACGATCCCTGGCTGAGCCGCCTGGAAGCCGCCCTCTGCCGCGGCGACCGCCGCCTGGGCGCCGTCATCGAGCGCGCCTGGGAGCTGGGCGCCCGCTTCGACGGCTGGGAGGAGTGGTTCGACCGCGGCGCCTGGGAGGCCGCCTTTGCCCTCTCCCCTGGCCCCGCCTTCTACGCCTGCCGTCAGCGGACGCGGGACGAGGTGCTGCCCTGGGACCATATCGACATCGGCGTGCGCAAGTCCTATCTGTGGCAGGAGTGGGAGTGGAGCCAGCAGGGGCGCACCCGCTCTGACTGCCGTCAGCAGTGCCACGGCTGCGGCGTCAACGTGGCCTTTGGCGATCTGTGGACGGCGGGCTGGCCCTGCCCGTCCCCCTCCAGGGAGGGCGGCTGATGCAGCGGCTGCGTCTCACCTACGCCGTCGATTTCCCGCTCCACTACGCTTCCGCGCTCGACCGGGCGCAGGTCTGGGAGCGGGCAGCGCGGCGGGCCGGGCTGACCCTCGTCTATTCGAGCGGCTTTTCGCCGCGGCCGCGCATGCAGGACGCCGCCGCTCTGCCGGTGGGCTTTCGCGCCCAGGCCGAGCTGCTCGACCTGTGGCTGGCCGAGCCGGCCGACCCCGCTGAGGTGCAGGCGGCGCTCTCCGCCGCGCTGCCGGAGGGGCTGACCATACGCCAGGTCGAAGAGGTTGCGCTGGACGAGCCGGCCCTGCCGACGCAGGTGCGCGCCGCCGAGTACAGCGTCGCCGTCGAGACGGCCACACCCGCGGCCGAGGTGCGCCGTCGCCTTGCCGACCTGCTGGCGGCGGAGCAGCTCCCCCGTCAGCGGCGGGGCCGCCCTTACGACCTGCGCCCGCTCATCGAGGGGCTATGGCTCGAGTCCGAGGGCGCAGGGGAAATCGTCCTGGCGATGATCCTGGCCGCGCGGGAGGGGGCAACCGGCCGGCCCGAAGAGGTGCTGGACGCGCTGGGCCTGGGTGAAGGCTTTTGCCGCGTCCATCGCCGCCGCCTGATGAAGATCAAGGAAAGGTAAGGGGGTCAATCCGGCGAATCTCAGGGATACTATCGAACCCTTTATCGAACCCCCTCTCCTGTCCTCCCCCTTCCTCTCCACCTCCTTCATCGCTGCAACACTCGGTACGGGTGGGGGGTAGCCCTTACCCGATGGGGACTTGCACTCCATAAGAAGCACCAAGTTAGCTTGGCGCACTAACGGCCAGGAGCTGAGCGGCGGGGCGGCCCAGGCTCGCCAACACCGGGGGAACACCCGAACGCAGGCCCAAGCATACCCGCTAACCGCCTTGGTAGCCCCGTCCGTTCCAGTGAGGGGTTAGGCCCACCAAGCCACTCTCTGCACCGGCCCCAACATTTATCGAGAGGTAATCAGCACGGGATTTGACATCATCCGTACTGTTCGACCCTCAAGGGCTTTGCCAGAGGACCACTGAAAGAGCGCCTCTAGCAAGAAACCATCCTCCACTATTTGCTCAAGATCGGCTGTGCCATCCGCCCGAATCCTCCAGATCGGAGAATCGGCCAACTCGTCATCAAGAAGCAAATACTGACTCTCAGGTGACCAGGCTACTGTCTTGGCGCTTATTGTCAGTTCCTGTTGCCACAATACCTGGCCTGTAGCTACTTCACCGACTGTCAGGCGGCTGGGTCCATTCCAATCTGACTGCCCCAAAGAGATGGGGGCCAGCTTTGCAAACCAAAGACCGTCGGGCGAGATCGCAGCAGGGGAACGGGGAGGTGTATATGAGCACCAGGCAGCCGGAGCCGGGCTCGTCGTGGCGATCAGTTGCCCGTCTGCCGTCCAGCACAGCCGCTGGCTGGAGGCGACGGAGGCCCTGATCTCACCCACCGCCTCTGTCTGCCGGGTGGCCACCTCAAAACGCTGTATCTCGCCGACAAGGTCGCCCTGTTCCTCAGGGTGGGCCGATACGAAGCAGCAAGCGAAGGCGATGAACCTGCCATCAGGCGACCAAACCACGTCCCTGATGCCTATCCCTGAGGTGTCTTCCTCGATGATGATCAGGCGTTCCGCCTGACCGCTTCGGACGTCGTAGAGGTATAGTTGAGCGCCGTCAACCGGTTCGGGCGCGTACGCAAAGTGGCAGGAATCGGGAGACCAGGCGACGATGGGGGCCCCACGCCCTGGCAGTCTTGTTTGCATATGGGTGGCAACGTCAACCAAAATGAGGTCTAGCCCGGTCTGCGATAGGGCTATCCACCGGCCGTCTGGCGAGACCTGGGGAGAGCGGTAGGCAGAAGCCTGCACCCAATCGTCTCCTCTCTGCGCCATCCCCCACTTCAATGTGCCCCCTTCGGTCAGTCGCTCAAGAAGCCTTCCGTCCAAGTCAGTTCGCCATAGATCATCGTCACGAGCAAAGAGGATGACCAGGTCGGAGGTCACAGCATCCAAAGCACTGGTGGAAGTTATACCAGGCGCAGACTCTGATACCGACCTGGAAACGCACGCAGTCAACGGCAGACAGAGAAGAATAATCGTCAGCAATTCGATGCGATATAGGGATCTTCTCATTTCAGTACACCCGACCACATGTGCACTGGAATGAACCTGGGCAAGTTGAATACCCGCAGTTTGGATAGCTGCCATATAGCGTGAGATGAGGCATTCCAGCAAGATTCACCGCCTCTCCTCCTGTAGTCCGCACATGAAAGTGTAGGTGAGGCCCACCACAATTGCCAGTACAGCCTGAACGCCCGATTTCTATGCCCTGCGAGACCCACCCCTCAGGAGGGAAAAGGTTAGTCCAGTTGAACGAAGATAAATGGGCGTAGTAGGCAACATAGTTATTCCTCCAATCGTACAT
>DAOTYD010000200.1:0-4603 GCA_034435295.1 Anaerolineae bacterium
CCCTCCCGCCAGCATCCCCCTGCCACCGCTCTTTGCCGAGCTGCGCTGGGAGATCGTCGACGTGTTCGAAGAAGAGCCCGAAATCTTTGAGCGCGTCTCCGAGTTCAAGCCGGACTGGGAGGGGTAGCCCTTGCGCCGCTCCACCTGGCTGCTTGCCCTGGGCGTGCTCCTGAGCCTGGTCGGCGCGGTGGCGCCGTGGATTCCCCACCGCGCCGCCAGCCTCAACGTGGGCGGATTTTTCCTCTTCGAGGTCGCCAAGTTCCTGCCAGCCGTGCGCGGGGGGACAGTGTCCATCTTCCGCGAGGGCTTTTTGCTGCCGCTGCTGGCCTCGGCGGTGCTGCTGGCAGCGCTGCCAGCTTTCGCCCCGCGACCTTCCCGCTGCGCTCGCCTTCTCTGCCCCCTCCTGGGAGCAGGCATCGCTCTGGCCGCCCTGCCCCCCTACCCGGCCATCCTCAGCGCCTACCGCGACCCCGAATATCGCGGGCAGCTCATAGCCGCCGCCACGGCCCTGCTCCTGATCGGCGCGAGTCTCCCGCTGAGGCGACTGCCATTCCCGGCGCGCCGGGGGCTTGCCGCAGCGCTCACCCTCGGCGCAGCGGTCCCCGCCCTGCTGATGCTGCTGCGCGTCCGCCCCCTCTTTGCCCAACTCTATGCTGCCCCCCTCGGCATCGGCTGGGGCGCCTGGACCTACGCTGTGGGCTGTGTCCTCACCCTGCTCGCGCTGGCGATACAAAGCGAGAGGGCTGCCCCCTCGCAGCCCCCTCCTGACCCGAGCGCAGCGCGTTAAGCGCCCTGTTCCATCCGTTCCAAAAACGCAACCACCTGCGGGATCGCCAGCAGCTTGTCGCGGAAATAGTTGTTGACCTCCTCTTCGACCTGCTCCCGCGAACTCGAAATGATCCTGCTCCACTCTGCCGCCTCCAGATGACGCACGCCGGTGACGCTGTCGCGCAGGCGCAGCAGCGCCATCACGATCCCGGTTTCTTGAGGGCCCTCCAGCAGATCGATCACTTCGCGGATCAACTGATCCATCTGGCTGATCACCGCCTCCCGGTCGAGCGAAGAATCGGGCCGCCCGGCGTCATCAAGGGTGTCGATCAGCGACCAGACCTGGTAGAGCAATGCCGCCGGCTCGTCGAACAGCTCGCGGATCAACGCAGCCGCCTCATGCTGACCGGTCAGCCGGAAGATGTTGTAAAGCCGCTTGGCCGCCTTGCCGTAGTTGGCGTTGCCGTGGGTGTACTTGCGCACCTGTTCGGTGAGTTGATAGACGTATTCGCCCAGCGCCTGGGGAGAAACCCTTTGCGCCAGCCTGGAAAACAGCGGGATCGACTCGGCCTCCAGATAGACCTCCTGGAAGTAGGGGTCGAGAAAGCCATCCAGGGGGACGATCTCCCCCTCTGGCGTTTCCCAGGTCACATCGAGCATGTTGCTGGCATTGACCACCCGCCCCTCCTCCGGCTCGGCGATCACCCAGTCCATCTTGCACCAGCCGGGATCGAGCTCGCCATACGACCATTCGACCGTCCACGGCTGGCCATCGGGCCGAAAGACCTCCATCTTGCCAGCCTGCACCTCTTCCGGCCGCCAGGTAATCGACGAGCCGGCCTTGACCGGCTTGCCGTCGCGCACCACGTCCGTCTTCCACGTGCCAAAGCGCACTTCGATCAGGTCGTAGGTCGGCCCTTTGAGAAAAGCGAGCGCCTTTTCGCGCATCAACTGGCCGAGCAGACGGCAAGCCTCTTCGCGCGTCGCCGCCTTGATGTTCACCCGCTCGAAATAGTCGCAGTCGCCAGGATAGCGCTGGATGCGCCCCTGCGCGGCGCTGCCGGAAAGGCTGATCGCCGTCTCGATGTTGGGCGTGTCCGGCAACTGGACGATGTCGGCGATGCGCCGATAGCGCTGTAGCGTCGCCGGCTCGAAATCGAGCAGGGTGATGCGATGGCCGAAAATGCCAACTTCCTCATCGATCGCCCAGTCCTTCGACTCGAACTGGGCTGCCGCCATCGCCGTCAGCCATTGGGCCACGTCCGTTTCATCCACTTCCACGCCCAGCAACCTGGCCGTGCGGATGATGCGGGCAACTTCTTCGTTGGGGTCTACCGTCGCTCCGTTTCTTTCGTCGCTCATCTCTTCTCCTTGGAAGGATCACCCTCAATAAACAAAGGTCACCAGGTAAGCGCTGGTGACCTTTTCGACCAAACAGGCACAGCGGTCCCTATGCCATATGCTGCCTGACGTACTCGATGGCTTCGCCGACGGTGGTGATCTTTTGCGCTTCCTCGTCCGAGATCGTCTGGTTAAAGTGCTCCTCAAAGGCCATGATCAGCTCGACCAGATCGAGCGAGTCAGCCCCCAGGTCCTCGCGGAAGCGCGCGTCCATCGTCACCTTCTCGCGCTCGACGCCCAGCAGCTCAACAATGATATCGATGATTTTTTGCTCCAGGTCCATGCGTGTTCCTCCTTCAAAAGTGGTTGTATTGTAGCCTCCCCACGGGTTTTGTCAAGCATTTGACAAAGCACTTGCCCGCTGGTATGATGCCACTTACAACAACACCGATCGATGGACCAGGTTACGGAGACCCGTCCAGAAAGACCGACCATGGCCAACCAGGCACTGATGGCGCGTTATCTTGCCGCTGTCGAGAGCGAGATGCGCTCGCTGCTCCAGCCGCCAACCCCTGCCCTGCACGACCTCTATGGCTATCTCTGCTATCATCTGGGCTGGGCCGACCAGAACCTGCAGCCGGCCAACGAGCAGAGCGGCAAGCGGCTGCGCCCGCTGTTCTGCCTGCTGTGCTGCAAAGCCTGCAGCGGCGACTGGCAGCGCGCTCTCCCCGCCGCCGCCGCCGTCGAGCTGGTGCACAATTTCTCGCTCATCCACGATGACATCGAGGACAGCGACACCACCCGTCGCGGGCGGCCCACTGCCTGGACGCTGTGGGGCATCCCCCAGACGCTCAACGCCGGCGACGCGCTCTACGCCCTCTCCCAACTGGCCCTGCTGCGCCTGGAAAAGGCCGGCCTGCCCGCCGAGGCCGTCGTCGATGCCGCCCGGTTGCTCAACGAGACCAGCCTGCGGCTGACGGAAGGACAGTTCCTGGACATCCGCTTCGAGAGCTGCGCCCAGGTGAACGTCGAAGAGTATCTGGCCATGATCGAGCGCAAGACCGCTGCGCTGCTGGCTGCCTCCTGCGAGCTGGGCGCGCTGGTTGCTCAGGCCCCGCCGCCTCAGCGCCATGCCCTGCGCGCTTTCGGCCTCCACCTGGGACTGGCCTTTCAAATCCAGGACGACATCCTCGGCATCTGGGGCGACCCGGCCGTGACCGGCAAACCGGTCGGTTCAGACCTGATCCGGCGCAAAAAGAGCCTGCCCATCCTGCATGGCCTGGCGCACAGCGAGGCGCTGCGGACGCTGCTGGCCAGCCCTGCGCTTGCCCCCGCCGATGTCGAAAGGGCTACACGGGAGCTGGAGGCTGTGGGCAGCCGCCAGTTCTGCCAGGAGAGGGCGGAGGAGCACACCGCGCAGGCCCTCGCCGCGCTGGATGCCGCCAGTCTGCGCGGGGATGCCGCCGTGACGCTGCGCGATCTGGCCCTGTCGCTGCTGGGGCGGGAGCGCTGAGCCGATGGACAGGCCGCCGGGCAGAAAGGAGCCCTCTTTCCGGCGGACAGTCGTCCTGCTCTGCCTCCTCTTTGCCCTCTCCCTGGCCCTCTACATCGGCTCGATCATCCTGCCCTATGACATCTTTACCCACGTCAGCCGCACCCCCATCAGCATGCCCGAAATCGCCGACCGCAAGCCGCTGCCGGCCGTCCTCTTCCTGGCCACCTTTGCAGCCCTTTTCGGACTCTACGCCATCGCCTACCGCATCTGTCGCCTCCACCCGGCGCGCAAGCTGGCGCCGCTCGTCCTGCTGCTGGGCCTTGGCCTGGCCCTGCCCCTCTGTCTGACCTACCCCATCGGCGCAGGGGATGTGGTCGATTATGTGAGTCACGGCGAAGAGCTGGCCTACTTCGGCCAAAACCCCCTTGTCATCCCGCCGGCCCAGGTCGAAGGGGCCCGCTTTGCCGCCTATTCGGCCTATCGCTACGTCTCGCCCAACTATGGCCCGCTCTGGATGCACATCAGCGCTCTCGTCGCCTGGGCGATGGGCAACCAGAGCCTGCTGCTCAACCTGCTGGGGTTCAAAGCCGTCGCCGTCTTTTCCTATCTGACCCAGGCCGTGCTCATCTACTTCATCCTCCGCCGCCGCGAGCCGGACCTGGCGCCGGCCGGCCTGCTCTTTTTCGCCTGGAACCCGCTGATCCTGTACGAATTTGCCGTCAACGGCCACAATGACGCCACGATGATGGCGCTGGCCCTCCTGGGTGTCCTGTTCTGGGAGATGGGACGCCCTCTGCTGATGACTGTTGCCCTCACCCTCTCATTCCTGATCAAAATCCCGACAGCGCCCTTGCTGCCCCTCTTTCTGCTTGCCGCCGCGCGCAGCAGGGGAGAAAAGCTCCTCTCGTTCAAAACCCTGGTCAGCGGCGGATTGCTGGCGTCGGCCGTCGTCGGCCTGGCCTACCTCTCCCTGCCCGATCCCCTGCCGGCGCTGACCAA
>DAOTYD010000201.1:0-17253 GCA_034435295.1 Anaerolineae bacterium
GCTCTACCCTTTTGCTTCGAACAGCCGGTGCGCTTCTCTCTTGCTGCTCCTGCTGCTTTGAGGTACAATGCCACTCAATGTGATGAGAGGAGCGGGGTATGAGCAACGCAAGCGATCTTCGTCGGCTGCCCAGCGTCGACCGGCTGCTGGGCGAGCCGCTGCTGGTAGAAGCCATCGTCCGCTACGGCCGTCGCCTGGCGCTGACCGCCATCCGCGAGACGCTGGAGCAGGTGCGGGAGGAGGTGCGCCGAGGAGGCGGGGTGCCGGCCAGCCAGGCACTGGCCGCGCGGGCCGTTGCGCACCTGCGGGACCACCTGGCGCCTACGCTCAGGCCGGTCATCAATGCGACCGGCGTCATCATCCACACCAATCTGGGGCGGGCGCCTCTCTCATCGGCAGCCCAGGCCGCATTGGAAGGCGTCGCGCAGGGCTACTCCAACCTGGAGTATGAGCTGGAAGCTGGCCAGCGCGGCGAGCGCACCGTTCACGCCGAGCGGCTGCTCTGCGAACTGACCGGCGCCGAGGCCGCGCTGGTGGTCAACAACAACGCCGGGGCGGTGCTGCTGGCGCTGAACGGGCTGGCAGCAGGACGGGGTGTGTTGATCTCGCGCGGACAGCTCGTCGAGATCGGCGGCGGCTTTCGCGTGCCGGACGTGATGCGCGCGTCGGGGGCGCGGCTGGTCGAGGTGGGCACCACCAACCGCACCCATCGCCGCGATTACGAGCAGGCGCTGGCTGCCCAGAACGACATCGCGCTCATCCTGCGCGCCCACCACTCCAACTTTCGCATGCTCGGCTTTACCGCCGAGGTCGAACTGGCGGAACTGGTCGAAATCGGGCAGGCCCACGGCATCGCGGTGATGGACGACCTGGGCAGCGGCGCGTTGCTGGAGACGGCCGACTATGGCCTGGCCCACGAGCCGATGGTGCAGGAGAGCATACGGGCGGGGGCAGCGGTGGTTTGCTTCAGCGGCGACAAGCTGCTGGGCGGGCCGCAGGCGGGCATCATCGTCGGCCAGGCGGCCTCTGTCAACCCGCTCAAACGCCATCCGCTGGCGCGCGCCCTGCGCGCCGACAAGCTCTGCCTGGCGGCGCTGCAGGCGACGCTGATGCACTATTTGCGGGACGAGGCGACGGAACAGGTGCCGGTCTGGCGCATGATCGCCGCGCCGCTGGCCGAGATCGAACGACGGGCGCGGCGCTGGCGGCGACGGCTGCGGCAGGCCGGGGTGAGCGCCGAGGTCATCGACGGGCGCTCGACTGTCGGCGGGGGCAGCCTGCCCGGCGAAACTCTGCCGACGCGGCTGCTGGCCCTGACGGTGCCCGATCCCGACCGTCTGGCGGCGGCGCTGCGGCGGGGTGAGCCGCCGCTGGTGGCGCGCATCGAAGAGGGCCGCCTGCTGCTCGACCCGCGCACGGTGCTGGCGGAGCAGGAAGCCGATCTCCTGCGCTGCCTGCTGAGAGCACTGTCTTCCGAACCGGGAGAAAGGGAATGAAAAAAGACCTCGATCGCCTGATGGAAGAGCGCGGCCTCGACGCCGCGGTGGTCGGCGGGAATGTCTATGGCAACCCGACGATGAACTATTTGCTCAACGGCGCTGCTGTTGGTGGAGGCATCGTCGTCAAAAAGCGCGGGCAAACGCCCACTTTTATCCACTACTCCATCGAACGCGAAGAAGCGGTGGCGTCGGGGCTGGAGCTGGTCGACTTGAGCCGTTACAACTATCTCTCCATCCTCCGCGAGAAGCACGACCGCCTGGCCGCCAACGTCGAACTCTACCGGCGCATCTTTGCGGACCTGGGGGTGAAAGGTGAGGTCGGCTTCTACGGCATGGCGGATCAGGGCAGCGCGTTTGTCTTTCTGAGCGCGCTGGACCAGGCCCTGCCCGACGTGCGCGTGCGCGGCGAGTACCAGGAGGGCCTTTTCGACGTCGCCCGCGCCACCAAAGACGCGGACGAGGTAGCCCTGATCCGCCAGGCGGCCCGTCTGACCTGCGAGGTGATCAGCGAGACCATCGCCTTCCTGCAGCGCCAGCGGGTCGAGGGGGAGACGCTGGTGACAGCCGATGGCGCGCCGCTGACGATCGGCGCTGTCAAGCGCGAGATCATGCGCCTGCTGGCCGAGCGGCGGCTGGAAGACCCGCAGGGGGTCATCTTTGCCATCGGGCGGGATGGCGCCATCCCGCACAGCAAAGGCCGCCCCGACGCCCCTATCCGCCTGGGCCAGCCCATCGTCTATGACCTCTATCCCCGCCACGCCAGCGGCTACTTTTTCGACTGCACGCGCACTTTTTGCCTGGGCTATGCTCCCCCAGAGGTGGAAAAGGTCTACCAGGACGTGTCGGGCTGCGTCGATGCCGTCATCGCCGCTTCGCAGGTCGGCGTGCCGGCGCGCACGCTGCAACAGGTGGCCTGCCAGTTCTTCGAAGAGCGCGGGCACCCCACCGTCGCCAGCGACCCCCAGACCGAGGAAGGCTACGTCCACTCGATCAGCCACGGGCTGGGGCTGGCCGTCCACGAGGAACCGCACTTTGCCGACATTCCCTCCAACACGACCACGCTTCAGCCGGGCCACGTCTATACCATCGAGCCGGGGCTCTACTATCCCGACCGCGGCTATGGCGTGCGCATCGAGGACGTGATCTGGATCGACGAGCAGGGGACACTGCACAACCTGACCGACCTGCCGCGACAGTTGGTGTTCGAGATGAACGGCAGAGGGAGCAGATAGAGAGATGGGCTCCCCGCTCGAAGAAGAACTGTGGGACCGTCGCCTGCCGGGGCTGGAGGCGCTGCCGCGGACGTTCGTGATGCCCCACTATGGCAGCTACTCGATTGCCAACGTCGCCGCGACCGTGGCCGCCCTGCTGGGGGTCGAGCTGGCCGACAGCGCGCCGCCGCTCCCCGCCGATCTGTGGGCTGACCTGGCCGATGGCGTGCGCTGCGTGGTTCTGCTCGTCCTCGACGGCCTGGGCTACCTCCAGTTCCAGCACGTTCTGGAGGGGGTGCCCTTCTTTGCCCGCCTGGTCGAGCGCGGACGCCTGATCCCGCTCACCTCGACCTTTCCCTCTACAACGGTCACGGCGTTGACCACGCTGCACAGCGGCCAGACGCCGCTGGAACACGGCTTTGTGGGCACGCGGCTCTTCCTCTCTGCGGCCGGCACGCTCGCCAACATGCTCCGTCTCTCTCCGCTGGCCTCGCCGCTGCAGGAGGAGCTGTTGGACTGGGGCTGGCAAGCGGAACAGTTTGTCACTGTGCCCTCCCTGGAGTCTCAACTGGCCGCCGCCGGCGTCGAGTGCGTTGCCCACACTCACCACATCTACCTCAACGGCGGCCTGAGCGACATTCTCATGCGCGATGCGGGTGAAAAGAACGGCTTTTTCGGCCTCGGCGACCTGGCGATTGGCCTGCGCCACACGCTGCTGGCGCGGCAACATCAACGGCTCTTTGTCAGCGCCTATTGGAGCGCCATCGACACGCTGGGCCATACCTATGGCCCCACCGCCGAATCGTGCCGGGCCGAGCTGCGCCTGCTGGGCCAGTCGCTGATGGAGGACCTGCTGGACAAACTGCCCGCTGCGGCCCGCCGGGGCACGGTGCTGGTCCTGGTCGCTGACCACGGCCAGGTGCCGACGCCGCCCGCCGAGGCCGTCGACCTCTCTGCTCATCCCCTGCTCAAGCGGATGCTCTTCCTTCCCCCCGCCGGCGAAAGCCGCGCTGCCTATCTCTACGCCCGCCCCGGCCAGAAAGAGGCGCTGCGCGACTATGTCCTCGAGCACCTGTCCGACCGCTTTACCCTCCTCGAAACAGACAGGGCGCTGGAGGCGGGCCTCTTTGGACCTCCAACCGCCGATCTGGAACTGCGCGGTCGCCTGGGCGACTGGCTATTGCTGGCGCACGGCAACAGTCGCCTGGTTGGGGAGGAGGAGAAGAATCTCAAAATGTACGGCCATCACGGCAGCCTGCTGGCCGAAGAGATGCTGGTGCCTTTGTTGATGGTGCGGCTCGATGACTGAGACAACACGCATCCTGGGAATCGAGACCTCGTGCGACGAGACCGCGGCGGCGGTGGTGGAGGACGGTCGACACATCCTCTCCAACGTCGTTGCCTCGCAGGTCGACCTGCACGCCCAGTACGGCGGCGTCTTTCCGGAGATGGCCTCGCGCGCCCACGTTGAAGCCATCGCCCCGGTGGTCGAAGAGGCCATGCACCAGGCCCACGTCGGCTGGGGCGACCTGAACGCGATCGCCGTGACCTATGGCCCTGGCCTGGTCGGCTCGCTGCTGGTGGGGGTCAATGCGGCCAAGGGGCTGGCCCTGGGGCGGCAACTGCCCCTGGTGCCGGTCAACCATCTGGAGGCGCACATCTACGCCCACTGGCTGGAGAGCCAGGCGGAGGGCGCGGCGCCGGCCGATCTGGCTTTTCCCCTGCTGGCGCTGATCGTCTCCGGCGGACACACCGAACTGGCGCTGATGCGTGGTCATGGGGATTATGTCTACCTGGGCGGCACGTTAGACGACGCTGCCGGCGAGGCTTTCGACAAGGTCGGGCGGCTGTTGGGGCTCCCCTATCCGGGCGGCCCATCCATCGAGCGCGCCGCCCGCGAGGGCAAGGCGCTCAATGTCACCCTCCCACGCTCCTGGCTGGAGGGCACCTACGACTTTAGCTTCAGCGGGATCAAGACCGCCGTGGCGCGCCTGCTGGAGCAGCGCGGCGGCACGCCGCACCGCTTGCTCGTCGCCGACATCGCCGCTGCGTTCCAGGAAGCCGTCTTTGATGTCCTGGCGGCCAAGACCGCCGCTGCTGCCGAGGCCTATGGGGTTACTGCCGTTCTCCTCTGCGGCGGCGTCTCGGCCAACCAGGTCCTGCGGGCGACGGTGCGCCAGCGGGTGGCCGTGCCGGTCTATACTCCGCCGCTGATCCTCTGCACCGACAACGCTGCCATGGTCGCCGCCTGCGGCCATTTCCGCTTCCTGGCCGGCGCGCGGGCGGGGTGGGACCTGGATGTCGAGCCGGGGTTACGGCTGGGAGAGTGAGCGCCACCTGAAGAACATCGGGAGAGGAGAAGATCCGTTGAAAAGGCAACCATTTCCCCGCTTTCCCCTGGCCCACACTTTTTCCATCGTCGCCCGCGACAGTGAGACGGGCGAGATGGGCGTGGCCGTGCAATCGCACTGGTTCTCTGTCGGTCCCCTCGTCGCCTGGGCCGAGGCAGGCGTGGGTGCTGTGGCCACCCAGGCGCTGGTCGAGGTCAGCTACGGGCCGCTGGGGCTGGCGCTGATGCGCGCTGGCCGCCCGGCGCCGGCAGCGCTGGCCGCCCTGGTGACCGCCGACGAAGGGCAGGCGCTGCGCCAGGTGGCCATGGTCGACGCCCAGGGCCGCGTCGCCGCGCACACGGGCGAGCAGTGCATCGCCGACGCCGGTCACGAGATGGGCGACGGCTTTTCCGTCCAGGCCAACATGATGGCCAACCCCTCGGTCTGGCCGGCCATGGCGCGCGCCTACCGCGAGACAGAGGGCGATCTGGCCGGGCGCATGCTGGCGGCGCTGGAAGCAGGGCAGGCCGCCGGCGGCGACATCCGCGGCCAGCAGAGCGCCTGTCTGCTCATCGTCCGCGCTGCGCCCAGCGGTCAGCCGTGGGCCGACCGCCCCTTCGACCTGCGGGTAGAGGATCACCCGGCGCCGATCCAGGAACTGCGCCGCCTGGTGCAGCTCCAGCGGGCCTACCGCCACATGAACCGGGGCGACGAGCAGATGGGGGCGGGCGACATCGAGGGGGCGCTGCAAAGCTACAGCGCCGCCGCCGCGCTGGCTCCCCAGGTCGAAGAGCTGCCCTTCTGGCACGCCATCGCCCTGGCCGGGTTGGGACGGCTGGAGGAGGCCCTGCCGATCTTTCGGCGCGTCTTTGCCGTCAACGCGGACTGGGCAACGCTGGTGGAGCGGCTGCCCCGCGCGGGGCTGTTGCGGGACGATGCGGAGATGATCAGGCGGATTCAGGCCGAGGCGCCGCCGCGCCTGCCGTTGGGCTGAGCCGGCGCACCCAGATAGCCATTCCCCAGGTGATGCCCCAGTGCATCAGCACGGCCAGCCACAGATTGCGCGTCTGCACGTAGAGCACGGCGCTGAGCAGGGCCAGGCCGATGCGCAGCAGCGCTGCCGGTCGGCGCGCCAGGCTCTGCAGTTCGAGCAGCCACCAGGGGTTGAGAGCCGCTTCCAGCGCGACCAGGGCAAAGCCAGCCCACGCTCCCCACTCGACCGCGCGATCGGTCAGGCCCTGCAGGGCCAGGATGGGCGCGTTGCGGTAAAAGACCCAGTGTGCTTCGTGAAAGGCCGCCTCGCGCAGCAGCGCCCATGCTGACGTGTGGGCGCCGGCAGGCACGTCGCGCCAGCTTCGACGCAGCGCCAGCCAGCCCAACGCCAGGAGCAGCCACGCCGTCCCTCCCAGGCCGGCTGCCCAGCCCACGTCCCGCGCCCAGTCGGCCCAGTCCATGGGATCGGCCGGGCTGAAGGTTTGCAGGCCCAGCAGGCTGCGCACGACGGCATCGTGACCCCACAGCAGCGCCGCAAAGGGAACGCCCAGGTAGTAGAGCAGCCTGGCGCTGTGCAACAGAAAGGGGAAAGAGGCCCATTGGACAAAGGGAGCCAGCCGCTCTCTGCTTCGTTCCCCTTGCCAGAGCTGCCAACTGCCCTGGGTGACCCCGATGGCGAGCAAAAACGATCCCCCCAGCCAGATCCAGGGGGTCAGCTCAGCCATAGCGCTCCTTCAACGGCACCCACAGGCTGACGCGGGTGCCTTTGCCGGGGGTAGAAGTGATTTCCCATTTGCCGCCGGCCAGCTCGGCTCGCTCGCGCATGTTGAGCATGCCGAGACTGCCACGCTCGTCGTAGCCTGCCTTCAATATGCTGACGTCAAAGCCCACCCCATCGTCCTCGACGGTGGCGAGGAAGCCGTCCCGTTCCATGCGCAGGCGCACCCAGATATTCCTGGCCTGGGCATGCTTGCGCGCGTTGCTGAGCGCCTCTTCGATGATGTAGAACACCATCCCTTGCTGGTCTTTGCTCAGCAGTCGGTCGACGCCCTCTGGCGCGTCCAGATGGATGGGCAGGGGGTCGGTCTCGGCCCGTTTGGCGATGTACTGCTCCAGCGCCGCGCGCAGTCCCTGCGTTTCCAGGATGAGCGGACGCAGGGTAAAGAGCATGTGGCGAATCTCTTTGGTCGTGCGGCGGGCCAGTTCCTCGATGCGGGCCAGCTCTTCTTCCACGCCCTCGGGGGAACGCTCGATCAGCATGCGGGTATAGTTGGCGCGCATGGCGATGGCGGCGATGGCCTGGGTGGGGCCATCATGGAGGTCGCGGGCCAGCTTTTTGCGCGCGTCCTCTTCGACCGAGACGATGCGTTCCTTCTCTTCCATCAGGCTCTGGTAGAGCTGGGCGTTCTGCAGCGCCACGACGCCCTGGTTACAGAGCGCCACCAGCAGGTCCTGATAGGTGGAGGTAAAGGTGCCGGCTGTGGGGCTGCCAAAGACGGCCACGCCAAAGCCCTCAAAGCCAGCACGCAGGGGCACGACCATCGCTTCATGGCAGGCATGCATGGCGACGAATTGCCCCAGTTCGGGGTCGGTTTCCGGCTCGGTGCAGATGGTCGGCTCGGCGGTGCTGAGGGCATGGCCGATCGCGCCGGCCTGTCCCGTCAACTGCATCTGCCGGTCGCGCAGCGGCAGGTGGCGTGAAGCGGCGACGACCAGGCGCGGGCCACGGAAGAGGAGAACGATGCTGACGAGCGAGACATGCCGCTCGCCCAGCTCACGCATGCCGATCTCGCCCACGTCGAGCATGGCTTCCAGCACGCGCTGATAGTTCAGCGTGGCGCTGAGCGTGCCGGCCAGTTCGGAGATGAGGCGAGCCTGCTCGTGGCTGGCGCGCAGGCGGCGCTGGTACTCCCTTTCCTCTTCGCGGTGGACCTCCAGCATGTGGCGCCTGAGCTGATGGCCAGTTGGACCGCTGACCAACCCTGCTGCTGCCAGCAAAACGGCGCCTCTCAACAGTTCGAGCAGTGACGAGGCAGTTGTCCCGGCCAGCCATTGCCCTGCCCCGGCGGCCAGGAGAAAGGCGGTGACGGCCAGGCCGGCCCACAACGGGAAGCGCAGCATCGCCACCAGCATTGGCAGCAGGCCAAAGAACACCAGCGGGCCGCCGAGGCCGCCGCTCACCGCCATCAATGCCACCGCCAGGAGCGTGTCCAAAACCAGCGTCAGGGTCGGCAGCAGACGGGGGAGGAGGCGCGCGCCCAGGAAGAGCATCACCAGGGCATTGTAGAGCACTGCGCCCAAAAGCACCAGCAGAGAGGGGAGAAAACGCGGCCCGAACAGGCCATATTGCTGGTCAAAGAAGAGGATCAAGACCGCAGCAAAGAGAAGCAGCCAGCGCAGGATACTGACCAGCCAGTCGATCTGGAACTGTTTTCTCCTCGTTGGTGTTTCGGTCATGGCTGCTCTGCCGCTGCAAAGCCACGGCAAGGCCGTGGCCTGGAAACAGAAAATGGGCGCGAAGGGACTCGAACCCCTGGCCTCCACAATGTGAGTGTGGCGCTCTGACCGACTGAGCTACGCGCCCCAGTGAGCCACATTATAACATCGTCTGCCATGAAAGACAAGTCTCACTCCGCAATGCCCCACCAGTACATATCCGCCAGCCGCTGGTGCTCCTGGCGCAGGCGGACATAGCTCTCGTAGCGATGCTGGTGAATGCGCCCCTCTTCCACGGCTGCCAGCACCGCGCAGCCCGGCTCGGTGGTGTGCGTGCAGTCCGAAAAGCGGCAATCGGCGACGAAGGGAGCAATGTCGGGGAAGCAGGCGTCCAGTTCCTCCGGATCGACATCGAAAAGGGCCAGGACGCGGATACCCGGCGTGTCGGCCACCCAGCCGCCCCTCTCCAGCGGGAACATCTCTTTGACCACCGTCGTATGGCGGCCCTTGCCGGTGACCTGGCTCACCTCGCCCACGCAAAGGCCCAGGCCGGGCTGGATGGCGTTGAGCAGGCTGCTCTTGCCCACGCCGGACGGTCCCACCAACGCCGAGACCCGCCCCTCCAACTGCGCTGCCAGCCCCTCGACGCCTTCGCCCGTCTCGGCGCTGGTGTAGAGGACCGGATAGCCGATCTGCTCATAGATGCCAAAGAGGGCGCGGGCTTCTTCCATCCCCACCAGGTCGATCTTGTTGGCGCAGATGACGGCGGGAATGTTCTGCAGTTCGGCCCCTACCAGCAGGCGGTCGAGCATGCGCAGGCGCGGCGTCGGTTCGGCGCAGGCGAAGCAAAAGACCGCCTGGTCGGGATTGGCCAGCACGACCTGCCCCCGCTCTGCCAGATAGCCCTCGCGGTCCCAGCGGCGCACATCCCTGGCGGTGGGGGCCAGGCGCAGCAGGGCTCGCTCCCGCTCTTCGACCTGCTCGATGATGCCCATGTTGTCGGGCCCACGGCGGATGCGCACCCGGTCGCCCACGGCGACGGGGTCCGTCTCCAGGCGCTTTTTCTTGAGCCGCCCGCGCAGGCGGCAGACGACGTCGCCCTGCGCCGTGTGGACGATGTAAAAGCCGCTTTGCGACTTGATCACCAGGCCCGACTCGCTCAACGGTGCATCCCTTGTCAGAGCTGGGCAATCTCCTCGCCAAAGGCCAGCAGTTCCGCCACCATCTCCGGCGAGCGCGCCTCGGCATAGACGCGCAGCACCGGCTCGGTGCCGGAGGGGCGGATGAGCAGCCACGAATCGTCGGCCAGGATGTACTTGACGCCGTCGAGGGTCTGCACCTGGCTGACGCTTTCGCCGCCCAGCGTCGAGGGCGGGTTTTCGGTCAGGCGGGCGACCATCGCCGCTTTGGCGACGTGGGTGCGCAGGCGCAGGTCGCGGCGGGCATAGTGGGCCGGTCCCACGTCGGCCTGGAGCCGGGCGACCATCTCGTGGAGGGGCGCGCGCGCCGCCGAGACAGCCTCCAGCAGCAGCAGCCCCATCAGCACGCCGTCGCCCTCGGGGATGTGTCCCTTGATCGACAGCCCGCCCGACTCTTCGCCGCCGATCAGCACGTCGTCGTTCAGCATGTGGTCGGCGATGTGGTTAAAGCCCACCGGCGTCTCCACCAGGGGCAGCCCATAGCGCTGCGCCAGCCGGTCGACCATGCGCGTGGTCGAGACGGAGCGCACGACCTTGCCGCGCCAGCCGCGCTGTTCGACCAGGTAGCGCAGGGTCAGGGCAAAAATGTGGTGCGGATCGACAAAGTTGCCGTGGGCGTCCATCGCGCCGATGCGGTCGCCGTCGCCGTCGGTGGCCAGGCCGATGTCAGCCTGGTCGGCGCGGATGGCCGCAGCCAGCGCGCTCAGGTAGTGGGCGATGGGCTCGGGGTGGATGCCGCCAAAGCCGGGGTTCATCTCGCCGCGAATCTCGCGCACGCGGCAGCGCGTCCGCGCCAGCATGTCGGCGATGCACTTGCGCGCCGAGCCGTACATCGCGTCGGTGATCACGCGCAGTTCCCCCGCCGAGATCACATCCAGGTCGATCAGGTGGGTGAGGTGCTCATAGTAAGCCCACGCCGGGTCGAAGCGCTGGATCAGGCCGGCTTCGAGCGCCTGGTTATAGTCCATCACATTCGGCCCGCGGGCCAGGTCCTGATTGCGGGCCAAATAAGCCTCGACGCGGCGGGCCTGTTCTGGCAGGGCCGATCCGCCAAAGGCCGCCTTGAGCTTGAGGCCGTTGTAGCGGGGGGGGTTGTGGCTGGCGGTGATCATCACCCCGGCAGCGGCGCGTTTGTGTACCACGGCGTAGGAAACCGCTGGCGTCGGCGCGTCGGCGCGGGTCAGGTGGGCGACGATGCCGTTGCCGGCCATCACCCGCGCCACCTCCGCCGCGTAGCGGTCGGAAAGGAAGCGGGTGTCAAAGCCGACGACAACTTCTGGCGTTTCGACCTGGCTCTCGTCGCGGACAAAGTCGGCGATGGCCTGGCTGACCAGGCGCAGGTTGTCGAAGGTAAAAGTGTCCGAGATGACAGCGCGCCAGCCGTCGGTGCCGAATTGGATGGTCACGGGTTCCTCCTTGTGTATCGCTTATCGCTTATCGCATATCGCCTATCGCGTATCGTCGAATGGTTTGCGCACAAGCCGCGCGCGAAGGGCGAGCGGAGCGGGTCGGCCTGGAGGCGCGGTTGTGCGGCCAGATTCTTTGCAGGTTGTCGCCAAAGATGAGCAGGTTGTGCCAGCCGTCCCCGCCGTTGCCAAAGGTCTTGACCGGCTGGAGCGGCACGGCCAGCGTCTCGGCCAGGATGTCCTCCTCGCGTTCCTTGCCGGCATAGACCAGTTCGTACTCCTGGCGCTCCGGCGGAAAGAGCAGGTGCTTATAGTCCGGCGGCAGGTCCTGGCCCTGCTCCAGCAGTTCGATGATGTGGCGGCGGTGGTGGTCGGAAAGGTTGGGCATAAAAGCCTCCCGTGTGAGATGTATACTTAACTGCAATTCTGCAAGCTGAAATTATACATTTCGGCGCAAAAGTACAATTTCCACTATAGCGTGGTCTCTTCTCCGATCAGGCGCATAATCTCCGCGGCCCGATAGGTCTTGCCGTAGGCCACCTGACCGACCGGCTGCAAGATGCCCGCCTCGACGAGTTTCGCCACGTTCCGTTGGGCACTGGGGTAGGTGACGCCCAGCCGCTGTTGCGCCTGGGGAATCGTCAGGATGGGCGATTCGAAAAGGGCATCGGCCAGGCGGAGGAGCAACGCCGACGTCCGCGCCTGGGCCAGACGCCGCTGCCATTCCTCCCGCAAGTCCTGCAACTGGCGGGCGCGCTCGACGGCATCCCGCGCCTGTTCGGCGATGCCGCGCAGGAAAAAGAGCAGCCAGGCGCGCCAGTCGCCCCGCTCGCTCACGCCCAGGAGCAGGTCGTAGTAATCCTGGCGGTGGCGATGGAAGTAGGCGCTCAGGTACAACAGCGGCAGCGGCAGCAACTGCCACTGGACGAGCAAGAGCGAGAGGAGGAGGCGTCCGATGCGCCCGTTGCCGTCCACAAAGGGATGGATGGCCTCGAATTGATAGTGGATAAAAGCCAGGCGCACCAGCGGGGGATACGCATCCTGGCTGTGCAGGTACGTTTCCAGCGCCTCCAGGCTCTCGTGCATCTCGGGCACCGGCGGCGGCACAAAGGTCGCTTCGTTCAGCGTGCACCCCGGCGGTCCGATCCAGTTCTGCGAGCGGCGGAATTCGCCCGGTGTGGCATACTCGCCGCGCGCGCCGGTCAACAGGCGCTCATGCAGTTCACGCATCAGGCGCAGGCTGACCGGCAGGGTCTCCAGCCGCTGCAGGCCATACTCCAGGGCGTTCACATAGTTCAGCACCTCGCGCACGTCCGCATCGGGCGGGGCCGCTCCCATGCCGGGCAGCGGCAACTGCCCCGCCTCATAGGCGTACAGGTCGGTCAGGTCGGCCTGCGTCCCCTCGATGCGCGAGGAGAGCACCGCCTCACGGCGGACGAACGGCCCGGTGAGCAGGTGGAGATTGGGCATGCTGCGTCCCAGGCCGGCCAGTTCGCTGAGGGCGCGATCGGCCTCGGAAAGGACGCCCGTCAACTCCCAATCCGCCGTCAGGCGCGGGGGCAAGGGATAGGGGACAAAAGCCCAATAAGCCGTCTCTCCCTGCCCAACACGGATGACCTGTCCCGCGCTACTCTGGCCAAAACGCTCTGGGTCCACAGATTACCCTCCGAGAACAGCCCGCTGCTGATACTCCTCGATCAGGCCCTCATCGGCGAAACTGAAATAGCGCCCGTCGCCGACGATCAGGTGGTCGAAAACCCGGATGACCTTTTTGGACATCCGTTGCTTTCCGTGAGTACTCCTGCTGTAGTCATCGGAAAGGCCGCATAACTTGCGATAGGCGATACGCGATACGCGATACGCTACAGATCGTAATACAACTTTACCTCATACGGATGCGGCCGGGTGCGGATGGCGGCGTCTTCTTCGCGCTTGCTGGCGATCCAGCGCCCGAGCAGGTCGGCGGTAAAGACATCGCCCGCCAGCAAAAAGTCGTGATCCGCCTCCAGCGCAGCCAGGGCATCCTCCAGCGAGGTGGGCAGCGGCTTGATCGTCGCCCGCTGCTCCGGCGTCCAGGAAAAGACGTCGGCATCGATGGGGCCAAAGCCGGCGGCCGTGGGATCGATCTGGCGCTGGATGCCGTCCATGCCGGCCAAAAGCTGCGCCGCCAGCGCCAGGTAGACGTTGCAGGTCGCGTCGGGCGGGCGAAACTCCAGGCGCACCTTGTCCGGCTGGGTGGCGTAGCGCGGGATGCGCACCGCCGCGCTGCGGTTGCCCAGCGAGAAAAAGGCATTGACCGGCGCCTCAAAGCCGGGCACCAGCCGCCGGTACGAGTTGGTGCTGGGGTTGGTCAGTCCCAGCAAGGCCGGGCCGTGCAGCAACAGCCCGCCGATATAGGCCAGGCCCGTTTTGCTGTGTTTGCCGTAACCGGCGGGGTCGTAGAAAATGTTGGTCTCGCCGTGGAAGAGGTGCTGGTGAAAATGCATGCCGCTGCCGGCCTCGCCGTAGAGCGGCTTGGGCATAAAGGTCGCGCTGAGGCCGTGGGCGCGAGCGACCATCTTGGTGACGTACTTGACTTTCATCGTCACATCGCCAGCTTCGACCAGGCCCATCAGCGGCGTCTCGATCTCGCACTGGCCCGGCCCGCCGACCTCGTGATGGTGGTACTTGACCGCCACGCCCATCTCCTGCAGGCGCAGGGTCATCTCGGTGCGCAGGTTGTAGAGCGTGTCCTTGGGCGGGATGGCGTGATAGCCGCCGTGGATGGGGATGGCGTGGCCATAGCCAGCGGCGCCGCCGCCCCAGTCGGCCTCGCTCGACTCGACCACGTAGCTGCAGCGGTTGACGCCATACTCATAGCTGACGTGGTCGAAAATGTAGAACTCGAACTCGGGCCCCCACCTGCTGTGGGTGGCGATGCCGCTCTGGCGCAAATAGTCCTCGGCGCGCGTGGCGATGTTGCGCGGGTCGTTGTCGAAAATCGCCTTGCTGTCGGCCTCCAGCGTGACGCAGATAAAGCTGAGCGTCGGCACTTCCCAGAAGGGATCGAGAAAACCGGTAGCCAGGTCGGGCACCAGCACCATGTCGCCGGCCTTGACCGAGCGGATGCCCACCGCCGACCCGTCGAAGCCAACTCCCTCCTCCATCAGCGCGGGCGTAAACTGAGTGACGGGAATGGTCAGGTGACGCCAGCGCCCCATCAGGTCGGTGAACTTCAAGTCGACCATCTGGACATTGTTGTCTGCCGCAAAGCGGCTGGCCTCTTCGAATGTTTCGAACATGTCAGCTCCTTTTTTGGGATGATCAAAACAGGCGCATCTGCTCGACCTGGGGCGGGGGCCTGTACTCGTCGATTTCCTCTGCCCGCTTCAGGATGTCGGGGATGCGCTGAAAGTCCTCTTCGACGATGCGGCGCAGGGAAGGCTGGTGCAGGGCCGCCGCCGGGTGATAGAGGGGATAGCAAACCAGGCCGCCGACTCGCCGTGGCTGACCGTGGAGTTGCGAGATACGCCCGTTGGGGAAGAAACGGGCCATCGAGAAGCGGCCCAGGGTGACGACCAGGCGAGGCCGGATGAGGGCGATCTGCCGGTCGAGATAGCCGCTGCAGGCGGTGATCTCTTCTTCCAGCGGGTCGCGGTTGGCTGGCGGGCGGCACTTGACGACGTTGGTGATATAGACCTGCTGGCGCCTCATGCCGATGCTCTCCAGCAGCTCTTCCAGGAACTTGCCTGCCGCGCCGACAAAGGGCCGTCCCTGCTGGTCTTCGTGAAAGCCAGGGGCCTCGCCGATAAAGAGCAGTTGCGCGTCCGCGGGGCCTTCGCCGGGCACGGCGTTGGTGCGCCCGCGGTGCAGGATGCAGGCTTTGCAGGCGTGAATCTCGGCCGCGATGCGGCTCAGCTCGGTCACTTGCTCACCTCCTGTTTCGACATCGGGTCCGCAAAGCGGATACGCAACAGGCGCTCTTTGACCGCCTGCATCTGAATCCACAGGCTGGCGATGTGCGCCGGGTCCAGCCGGAGCGCCATCAGCCAGGCGTCCTCGCCGTCGCTGTAATAGCCCGGCCGCATCCCAGTGCGGACAAAACCCGTCTTGATGTAGAGATACTGGGCGACGCGGTTGGAAGCGCGCACTTCCAGCGTCATCTCCTGCGCCCCGCGTCGGCTGGCCCAGTGCAGTGAGGTCAGCAGCAGGTACTCGCCCAGCCCCTGGCCGCGCCAGTGCGGATGGACGGCGATGGTACTGAGGTGGGCGTTGTGGGCGCGGAAACGCACCCCCCAGTAGCCCAGCACCGGCGCCTCGTTCTGGCGCTGCCCGCCCAGCAACCGTCCCAGCCACCCATCCGCCTGCGGCGTGCTCTGACCCGCCGGTTGAAGGACATAAAAGCCCGACTCGCTGCCATAGCGCAATTCGTAGCGATAGGCGGACTCGGGCCAGGGGGAGGGGAAGGCTTGCCGCTCGATCTCCATCACCGCCGCCAGGTGCCAGTCGCGCATAGGGCGGATAACGAAGGGAAAGTCGGGCGGGACGGCGGTATCTGCCTCCATCCACGCTGTCACGGGGTTTTTGTTACTTTCCATCTGTCGCGCTGCCATAGAGCGGCACCAGGGTGGTTGGGCTGTCGACCTGGCCGTGGCGCAGCCGCTGCCAGCCCAGTTCGGCCAGAAAGCCAGCGCGGCGCAGGGCCAGCGCGGGCAGGACGATCTCGACGGGAGCGTTGGCCTGCCGCAGCACCTGGCGCGCGGCCTGGTCGATCTCGCCGCAGAGCAGCGCGGGCCGCTCCAGTCCCGCTGCCAGCTCCTCCCAGGTGGTCAGCTCAGGCCCCTGGCGGCGCTGCCAGCCGCCCTGCCAGCGGTAGGTGGCGGCGAAGATGCGCCCACGCCCGGCCTGCAACACGGCAACCAGCGGCCGCTGATCCCGTCCCTGGGCCACAGCGACGACGTCGAGGGTGGGGACGCCCAGCAGAGGCAGGCTGCGCGCCATGGCCAGCCCTTTGGCCAGCGCCACTCCCACCCGCAGGCCGGTGAAAGAGCCCGGCCCGATCGTCACCGCCACACCGCTGAGGCGCTCCGGCGGCAGGCCCAGTTCTTCCAGCGCCGTCGCCAGCCGCGCTGCCAGTTGCACGGTGTGCTGACGGTCGGCCTGCCAGGTTGCCTCGTAGCAGAGCCGCTGACCATCGTGCAGCGCCAGGCTGGCCATGCGCGTGGCTGTGTCCAATGCCAGCAGCATCTCACACTCCAAAAGCGGCGTGGCGAAAGCTCTCCAGGAACGGCAGGTACAGATCGCCGTGCGCGCTGAAAAGCAGCCAGCGCCGCGACTCTTCGACCGGCTCCAGGCGCACCCACAGCCGCTGCGGGGGTAGAACCTCCAGCGCGCGCTCCGGCCACTCGATCAGGGCGACCACCTGCGGATCCTCCAGCCAATCTTCCAGTCCCAATCCCGCAGCCTCTGCGGCGCCAGACAGGCGGTAAAAGTCGATGTGCAGCAGGCGCTGGGGGCCTGTCGGGCGGCGGTGTTCGCGCACCAGGACAAAGGTGGGGCTGAGCAGCGGATTGAGCGCGCCCCAGCCCCGCCCGATGCCCTGCGCCAGCACCGTCTTGCCGGCGCCCAGAGGGCCTTCCAGGCAGATCACCTCGCCGCCGCGCAGCAACTGCCCCAGCAGAGCGCCCAGCCGCCCCGTCTGCTCCGGGCTGCGGCTGATGAATTCGACTGAGCGTTCATCGAGAATCGGGGGCATGTTGGGGATTATACAACTGTTGAAGGGGAGGGACAAGTGCCAATCTGTGTAATCTGTGGCTATGGCCAGATCGTCACGGCGTTGTAGGGAGCAGGAAGCTCGTCGATGGATGCTGCCAGCCGTTCACCGTCCTCCGGTCGGTAAAGGCCCACCGCGATCGTGTCGCCAGCGTCGATCCCCGTCGCCAGGGAGTGGATGTCGAGGATCGCGTCGCCCGGCTGCCACAGCGAGGTGGGAAACGCGCCACCCATCGGCGGCCCGTCGCCCGTGTCGACCAAGGCGCCAGAAGCGTCCAGCAGATGGACAAAGACGGTATAGTCGGCGGGGAGGGGGTGCAGGGCCTGCCAGCAGAGCAGGACGCGCGCTCCGTCCCCCTGCGGTGTCACCAGGGCGTGGGTGAGCGCAACGGCCTGGCCAAAACGGATCGTTACACTCAGCCGTCCTT
>DAOTYD010000202.1:0-14872 GCA_034435295.1 Anaerolineae bacterium
CGGGTTGGGCTGACCGGCCTTCACCGCTGGCCAGGCGGCCATGCTGTGCGTGCGGATGACCTCGTGCATCGCCTGGCGGTCGGCGCCCGCTTTGACCAGCTCCATCAGCAGGCGCTCGGTGGCGGCGAACGTGCCATAGGCCGCCACGTTGCGCTCGATGGCCTGGCGGTCCAGCACCAGGCCGCGCACCAGCCGCCCGGCGCGGCTCAGCAGCTCGTCGGCAGCCAGGAAGGCTTCGGGCAGGATCAGGCGGCGGTTGGCCGAGTCGTCGAGCGTGCGCTCCAGCAGCGACTCGGCGGCGTTGCCCCAGGCCACCGCCGGCAGCGCCGCCAGGTAGCGCGCCAGCGAGCAGAGGTTCTCGGCGTTGATCGGGTTGCGCTTGAAGGGCATCGCCGACGAACCGACCTGCGCGCGGCCAAACGGCTCGCTCCATTCGCCGATGGGCGGCGATTGGAGCAGCCGCAGGTCAAAGGCGAAGCGATAGACGCTCTGGGCGATGCCCGCCAGCGCCGTCAGCACCTCCCAATCCTGCTTGCGCGGGGCGACCTGGGTGGTCACGGGGAAAGCCTCCAGCCCCAACAGCGCCATCGCCCGCGCCTCTACCTCGGCCGGCGTGCGCCCGCTCCCGGCCAGCAGTTGCGCCGCCGCAGCCGACGTCCCCACCGCCCCCTTGAAACCCTTGCCGCGCAGGGTCGCCCGCAGGCGCGCCACCGCCCCCAGGTCGACCAGCAAGTCCTGCGCGTACTGCGCCAGGCGATAGCCCACCGTCGTCGGCTCAGCCGGCTGGAGGTGGGTGTAGCCCATGCAGACCAGCTCCGCCGTCTCCTCGATGCGCCCGGCCAGCGCCGCCAGCAGGTCGCGCAGCGCCCCTTCGATCAGCGCCAACGCCTCCCGCAGGCGCAGGGCGTCGGCGTTGTCGAGAATGTCCTGGCTGGTAGCCCCCAGGTGCAGGATCGCCCCGCCGAGGGGACACTGTTCGGCAAAGGTGCGCAGCTCTGCGACCAGGTCGTGATGCGTTTCGGCCTCCCACTGCGCCGCGCGCTCGAAATCGACTTCGTCCTGGTGCGCTTCCAGGTCGGTCACCTGCTCTGGGGTAACCAGGCCGGCTTCCATCTGCGCGCGGGCCAGGGCGACCCAGACGCGACGCAGCAGGCGGCGGCGATGGGCTTCGCTCCACACCCGGCGCATGGCCGCGCTGCCATAGCGCCAGGTAAACGGCGAGAGAAACGTCTCATAGTCGAACATCCAGAATCCCCTCCTGCCGATACCAGGCCAGCGTCTCTCGCGCCCCCTCCTCGAAGGGCGTCGGCTCGAACCCCAGCTCGCGGCGCGCCTTGTCGATGCTCACCTGCCAGTCGTAAAAGACGTAGGGATAGAGGCCCAGCGGATAGTAGGGCTCGCGGCGGGTGAAGTGCGACAGCCAGGTCCAGACGCGGGCCAAAAGAACCAGGCCCCGCGCTGGCGCGTTCACCCAGCGCAGCCGTCCCCCCAGCAGCCGCTCCACCGTCTCGTTGATCTGGCGGTGGGTCAGGCAGGGCCCGCAGATGTTGTAGACCTGGCCAGGCTGACCGCGCTGAAGGGCCAGCCAGACCGCGTGGGCCACGTCGCGGACATAGACAGGAAAGATGACATGTCGCCCGCCGTGGATGCGCATCGGCAGACCCTTCAGAGGGTCCTCGAAAAAGAGGCGGTTGAAGGCATAGCGTCCCCAGGGGCCGTAGTAAGCGCCGGGGCGCAGGATCAGCGCCGGCAGGCCATGCTGCCGCCACGCCTCCAGCACAACCCCTTCCGCTGCCAGCTTGCTCTCCTGATAGGGGTCGCGGGGAGCGCATGGCGTCTCTTCGCTGATGACCGTCCCTGGCGGCGGCGCGCCGACGACGGCGATGGTCGAGATGTGGACGAAGCGTTCCACGCCTGCCGCCTGCGCCGCGTCCACCACGTTGCGCGTGCCCTCGACGTTGACGGCAAAGAACGCTTCCCGCTCGCCCCACAGGCGGAAGAGGGCGGCGGCGTGAACGACTGCCCCGCAGCCGGCCGCCGCCGCCCGCACTGCCGCGGCGTCTCGTATGTCCCCCCAGGCCCACTCGACCCCCAGGGGCTGCAGAAAGGCATAGTCAGATGAGGGGCGGACCAGAACGCGCAGGCGGTAGCCCTGCTCGATCAGGTAAGGGCAAAGCGTGCGCCCCAGGAAGCCGGTAGCGCCGGTGATCAGAATGGGCCGATCGATCCTCAGCGTCAATCGTTGATCTCACAGTCGTTGTTGACTACCTCGGGACTGGAGCGCGGGTCGATGAAGAGGCCATAGCGGCCATTGCCACGACACTCGTTCTGGCGGGCAGCGCCACTGCCGCCCTCGAAGTAGGCGATGCCCACGTCGCCGTTGTCGTTGCAGCGATTCCCCTCCAGCAGAGGCGTTGCTGCGCCGGCAACAAGGATGCCGCCAACGCCGTTCTGCGAGCAATCGTTCCCCCGCGCCGTGCCGCCCGTGCGGTCGAGGAAGGCAATGCCGACCACCTCGTTGCCGGTAGTCGCGTTCCCCTCCAGGGTGAACTGGGCGCTGTCTTCCAGCAGGATGCCCGAGTTCGAGTTGTCCGTCACCTGGCAATCGCGCACGCTGCCCGAGACGCTGCCGCGCAGGCGGACGCCGGCGCTCAGGCCAGTGTACGGGCTGACGATCGCCCCGCTGAAGCGGCAGCGGAGCAGGTGCACCTGCCCGCTGTCGGCGTCCAGGACGTCGGCGGGCGCCTCGCCCTCGTGACGGAAGGTCAGATCCTGCGCGGTCAAGACTCCCGTGCCGGTGAAGTAGAGCACACGGCCTTCGCCGTCAAAGACCACCTCCGTCTCGTCCATCCCCGCGCCGACCAGAGTGAGCGTCTGGCTGATCTCCAGCGGCGCAGCCAGGCGGTGCGTGCCCGGCCCCAGGTTGATGACGCTGCCGGCAGGGGCATTGGCCACCGCCTCTTCCAGTGTGGCGTAATCGCCGCTGCCGTCGGCCTCGACGCGGATGCCGCTGCTGCCACAGCCGGCAAGCACCAGCGCCAGGGCGAGAAGCAAACCCACCACAAGGCTCTTTTTCATGACCAACTCCTGTATCGCTTATCGCATATCGCTTATCGCTGCTTCACAGGCCCAGCTCGCGCAGGGTCTCGGCGCGCGGCTGGCCGGTCTGGGGGTCCCAGCCGTACTCGGCATAGGCTCCGGCGAGCAGCGCCTCCATGTCGGGCACTCTTCCCTCCGTGCCCCCTCCTTCCAGCGGACGGAGCAGCAGGTCGGGCAGGCGGTCGTCCGCGCGGGTGAGGCCGCGACGCATGTTGAGCAGCCGCTTCTGGGTGACGATGCGCCTGCCCAGCGTCATCAGGTCGTCCGTCGCCAGCCCCCAGCCGGTTGCCGCGTTGAGCGCGCCCAGCACCCGCTCGACGCCGGGGTTCTGGAACTGGCAGAGGATCATGGCGTTGTAGAGATTGCGCCAGGCCTGCTGGCGCGCGGCGATGCGCCCCTTCTCCTCGGACGACTCGAACCGTTCGCCGGGTATGATGCCCAGCTCGAACGCCGGCCCCTGCCCCGTGTCGACCCCGTACATGTCGCCCTCCATGTGGCAGGCGCCGCGCGGGGAGAGCGCATAGACAGGGGCCATGCCGTGAAAAGCACGTGGATCGTGGATCGGCACCTCCAGCCGGTTGACTGTCACGGCCAGTTCGGGCACCCCAAAGCGTTCGGCCAGCCTGGCGCTGCCGTCGGCCAGGGCGTCGCCAAAACCCTCGCGGCGGGCGATCAGGCCGATCAGGCGGTGGACCGTCCCATAGTCGCCGTAGCGGATCTCCAGGCCGCCCGTGTCGGCGGTGGTGAGGATGCCCCGCTCGAACAGCTCGCAGGCCAGGGCGATGGTGCTGCCGGTGCTGATCGTGTCCAGCCCATAGACGTTGCACAGGTGCCCGGCATAGATCACCGCTTCCAGATCGTCGATCAGCAGCAGCGAACCCAGCGCGCCCAGCGTCTCGTACTCGGGGCCGTCGACCCTGTCCAGCCCAAAGCGCGGGGCGCGGGTCTCGCGCCCGCAGACGATGGGGCAGCGGTAGCAGGCGACGCCGCGGTTGAGGAACTGATCGGTCAGCAGGACGCCGGAGAGGTTGCCGCCGGCGGGCCACTCGCCCTGCTGGTAGTAGCGCGTCGGCATATCGCCGTACATCAGCGCCATGTCGACGTAGCAGGCCGTCCCGGCCAGGCGGAGCGCCATGGCGGGCATATCCTCGTCCAGCGCGTCGAGGATGGTGCGGACCAGCGCGGAAAAGCCGTCAGGATCAGCCAACGGCACTTTGGCCGTGCCGCGCAGGCCGATGGCCTTGAGCTTTTTGGCTCCCATCACCGCGCCCATGCCGGTGCGCGCGGCAGCGCGGCCGTGGTCGTTCATCACGGCGGCCATGGGCACCTGCTTTTCACCGGCGACGCCGATGCAGAGCACCCGCGCCTTGGGTTCGCCCAGCGCCTGGCGCACCCGCTCCTGGGTCTGGTAGGCGTCCTGCCCCCACAGGTCGGCGGCGTCATGGAGGGCGGCCTGCCCTTCGACAATGGAGAGCCAGAGGGGGCGTTCGGCCTGTCCGGTGACGACGATGCCGTCATAGCCGGCAAAGCGCAGTTCCGGGCCGACAAAGCCGCCGGTGTTGGCCTCGCCCCAGATGCCGGTGAGCGGGGAGAGAGCGCAGACGCTGAGGCGACCGGCGGAGGGCATGGCCGTGCCCACCAGCGGGCCGGTCATGAGAATCAGCGGGTTGTCCGGCCCAAGGGGGTCGGTGTCGGCGCTGACCATGTCGTAGAGCATGCGCGCGGCCAGGCCGCTGCCGCCGACAAAGGCACGGGCCAGCCCCTCGTCCAGCGGCTCGTCCCACACCTGGCCACGGCTGAGGTCGACGCGGAGGATGCGGTTCATGTAGCCGTTCATCGGGCCTCCTAAAAGTCTACGGACTGCCCGTCGTAGGCGTAGAGGAAGAGCTGGCGCAGTTCCTCATAGGCCGGGGCGCGGGCGGCGGTGATGATCTGGGTATCGTTGAAGGCATCTTCGACCAGCTTGTCCAGGCGAGCTTCATAGTCGGCGCGGCTGATGCCCGCTTCAGCCACCGAAGCGGGGTTGCCCACGTCGCGGATCAGGTCGCGCAGGCAGGCGGCCAGGGCGCGGGCGCCCGGCTCGCCGTCGACGTTGGAGCGCCCCAGCAGCCCCGCCAGGTGCGCGAACCGCTCCGGCGCGTGGCGGGCGTTGAACTCGATCGTGTAGGGCAAAAAGATCGCCACGGCGCGGCCATGCGGCACGTGAAAGACGCTGCCCAGGACATGCCCCATAGCATGGGCCATCGAGGCCATGGCGTTGCCAAAGCCCAGTCCGGCGCAGGTGGCAGCGTTGTGCATGTGCGTGCGCGCTTCCATGTCGGAGCCGTTGAGCACCGCGCGGGGCAGGTTCTCGAAAATCAGGCGGGCGGCGCTGACGCACAGCCCATCGGTAATGTCGGTGTGCCAGGTGCAGGTGTAACCCTCGACGGCATGGGTCAGCGCGTCCAGGCCCGTGTCGGCAGTGAGGCGCGGCGGCATGCCGGCCGCCAGCACCGGATCGACGATGGCCAGATCGGCGACGTTCTCGCGGTTGCCCAGGCCCATCTTGCGTTGCTCTGTAGTGTCCGTCAGCACGATGGCCCAGGTGACCTCGGCGCCGGTGCCGCTGGTGGTGGGGATGGTGATCAGGCGGGCTTTCTGGCGCAACCCCAGGCGGATGAAGGGGTTGATCTCGCCCGGCTCCAGGTCGGGCCGCTCGTAGAGCACCCAGAGCGCCTTGGCAGCATCCATCGGCGAACCGCCGCCGAGGCCCACAATCCAGTCCGGCGCAAAATCTTGCGCGACGGTTACCCCCTGGCGCACCGTCTGCACGCTGGGATCCGGCTCGACGCCGGCAAAGAGAGCCGTTTCGATGCCGGCGCGGCGCAGGTGGCTTTCGACCTGTTCGACCAGGCCCAGCTCGACGAGGGTGCTGTCGGTGACGATCAGCGCGCGCCGGCCGGACAGCTCGTCCAGCTCGTCGAGCGCCCCTTCGCCAAAGACGATCTGCGGAGAGACGAAATACCACATAGACAACCTCCTATTGATGGTCAGCAGGCGGCAGGGAGCGGTGTAGACGGGAAAAAGGGAGTTAGCCGCTGAACTCGGTTGGGATGCGCGCGCAGCAGGAGACGATCTCCTTGGCGGCAGCGGGGTAGCGCATGACCTTCATCATGTTGCCCTTGAGCTTGAGCTTGCGGGTCATCATCCCCTGGATCGGCTCTAACTGTCCTTCGATCACCTTGCGCCAGTTGCTGTAGGGGGCGCTGATGACGAATTCGGCCGGCCGCTCGTCCTCGCTGGAGAGCATCGCCGCGCCGGTGCTTTTGCCGTGGTAGAGGCCGAGGAAGAGATAGTCCGTGTGCGGGTAAGCCTCGTCCGGCTCGACGACAAAGATAAAGTCGCCCTCCCAGTCCCTGGCCGAGCGCTCGTAGGACGCGCTGGCGTTGAGCTGATTGCTCAGCTCCTGGATCCATTCTTCTGAAGGGAACTTGAAAGCCATGATTATCCTCCTGATTCTAAATTGTGATTTAAGGGTAACTGTCTGACGGCTTTTTACCACCAAGCCACGAAGACACGAAGGGGAAAAGGCAGTTTACCCGTATTGGGAAGCATTCATGTCTTCTACCACCTTGGTGACCTGGTGTCTTGGTGGTGAAACCTGTTTTGCCTGAGCACTTACCCTGCGGGAGGGTAGTGGGTAGGCAGATACATCATCTCAACCTGCTCCATTGTTGCAACGCTCGGGTGCGGCGGGCTGGCGGTAGCATCTGCCGCTCGACGCGGCCTGCCTCGTCGTTCCAGCGCAACAGGTCAGCCTGGACGCCACCGTCCCCGCTCAGCAAGCGCACGAAGGTGAACTGCACTTCCTGGCCTACCGTCTGCAGGCGGCGGGCGTCCTCGGCAAACTCGACAAACCAGCAGCCCGTGTTCAAATAGTAGACGTGGTTGCCATCCGCCCGCCGTTCGACCAGGTCGGCCTCGGTGTAATGCGTGTGGCCCATGATGTAGAAGCGTAGGGCAGGGTCATGCGTGGCCAGGTGGGCGTGGATGCGCCGCACGGCGCGGGAGAGATAGGGATCGTGGCCCATGCGCACCGCCCGCTGCTGCAAAGCGCGCGACAGGAGAAGGAACGGCCCGAACCAGAGCACGATCTCAGCCAGGCGGCGCAGCGCCGGGCCGAGCGCCGCCGAAGGAAAGCCGGCCGGGATGAGCGCCGCAAGCCAGGGTACGGCAGCGACGTACCAGAACACGACCAGAGCAACCGCCGCCACGATCAGCACGGCCTTGAGCGCGTGCCCCAGCGGGCTGAAGAGGAACCAGGCCAGCGGGCGGTTCAACAGCAGCGGCCTGGCCATCGCCTCATAGATGCTGCGGATGAGCTGGGGATCGAGGCCGGAGACTTTGGCCTGGTGCTTCAGGTCCTCCTCGCCTGGTCCCTGTTCTTTGCCCTGCCCTGCGCGCCACAGCCGCCGCGCCATCCACATAAAGTCGATCCCGTGACGAAGGATGATCGAGAGCGCCTGCCAGGGATAGCGGCGGATCAGCTCCAGCATAGCCGAGGCAGCCTGGCCGCGATTCTCCCACTCTGGGTACTCGTCCTCCAGCCGCGTGTGGATGCAGGTCACCGCCAGGCTGCCCACTGGCGGGTTGAGCATCCACTCGTCATCCGCCATGACCGGGCGGATGGGGTTGGGCACGGCGTCGAGCGGCTCGTACTGCTTGCCGTGCTCGGCGTAAAAGAGGCCCTTGCGGTAGTAGAACCAGCCGGGGCTGAAATCGACCTGCTGATCGAGGTCGCAGGGCAGCGGCTGACCGGCGGGGATGCCCAACCCGGCGCGCACCTCGCGCTCGATGCAGTCGCGGATGCGCTGCTGGACGGCCGGCCAGTAGAGTTCCAGGTCATGGTTGCCGCGCACAAAGACAACGCGATGTCCCCGGCTGACGAAGCGGGCCAGGGCGCGGAAAAAGAGGGGGTGGCCCTGATAGATCACATCCACCTTGTCGGCGCTTTTCTCCGGCGTGGGCAAAAAGCCATAGCGCCGCTCGAACGCCTCGTTGTGCTCCACGGGGCGCGCCTCGCCTTCGGCCAGCGTCAGCGCGGACAGCCCCAAGGCGGGCGATTTCTTGCCGGGGGGCTGGTAACGGTCGTGCAGCTCCACGGCCCAGGGCGGCAGGTTGGGCAACGGGGCAAAAGCCGGGGCGGCCTCTGCCGGCTTCAGGCAGAGGCGCCCGGCCAGCAGGTCGTCCTCGAACAACAGTCGCTGCAGCCGTTCCGCGTCGGGGTCGGCCGGCGGCGCGCTGAACTGTTGCTGCCAGTAGGTCGGCAGCGGCCCGCTGCGGCTCTCCTTTTCGCGCAGGTAGCGCCGCGCCAGCTCCTCGTCGAAGGGCAAAAAGTCAAAGGCATCGCCGACAAAGACCAGCTCCCAACGCTTCCCTGGCGCGCAGTTCTCATCCATCCAGCACAGCCAGCGGAAGAACGGCTCGTCAAAGACAAAGTCCTCTCGCGGATGATAGGCGCGCCGCTCGGCGTCATAGCCCTGGGAAATGTGCAGGTCACTGACAAAGAGATAGTCGAACCTGGCCTTGTCCATACTGCAAAGTATAGCATGCGCGCGCAGGATGTCAAAGTTTGACAGAACCCCTTCTCTCGGCTATAATCCGCCCGCTTCTAAGCTTGCGGGCCAGGCCAAAGCGCCCGCGCGGGAAGGATGAATGATGCAAAGACGGGACATTGTGTTGTTGGTCTTGGTTGTCATCCTGGCAGCCGTAGCCATCTTTGTCGACCTGGAGATCGATCATCCCGACTGGGTCGAGAACCTGCTGTTCTGGCAGCCGGAAGGGGCGCGGGCGATCGCCCTCCGCCTTGGGCTGGACTTGCAGGGCGGCCTGCAGGTGTTGCTGGCGGCGGATGTTGCCGACGACGCGGCGGTGAGCCCCGAAGATATGGAAACGGCGCGCCAGATCGTCGAGAACCGCGTCAATGCCCTGGGGCTGACCGAGCCGCTGGTGCAGCGACAGGGGGAACGGCGCATCATCGTCGAGCTGCCGGGGATCGAAGACCCGGCGCTGGCCATCGAGACGATCCAGGGCACGGCGCTGCTCGAGTTCGTCGACACGGGTGGCGTCTACCTGGAGCCAGGCACGGTGGTCGCCACGACGGAGGGCGAGCCGACCAGCGCCCCCGCCGACATGGGCATACCTGGCCTCACGCCCATCGGGCCGGTCACCCAGACCACGACGACCACCGGCACGGTCTATCAAACCCTCTTCACCGGGGCCGAGCTGGAACAGGTTGGTAGCCCCTATCCCAACGATCGCAACGAATACCAGATTCCTTTCAGGCTGTACGAGAACGGGGCACGCATTTTCGACCAATTCACCACCCTCCACGCCCCAACCAGCGGACAGACGGTCAACTATCCCCTCTGCATTGTGCTGGACAAGGTGGTGATCTCCTGCCCTGGCATCGCCTCGCGCATTCCCAATGGCGAGGGCGTGATCACGCTGGGCCGCTCCTCTTATGAAGAGGCCTATGCCCTCTACGTCCAGTTGCACTATGGCGCGCTGCCGGTGCCGCTGCGCGTCGAGACGACGGACCGCGTCGGTCCGACGCTGGGCGAAATCTCTGTCGAGCAATCGCTCCGCGCCGGTATCGTTGGCCTGTCTATCGTCTTGCTGTTCATGCTCATCTATTACCGCCTGCCCGGCGCGCTGGCCGATGTGGCCTTGCTGCTCTATGCGGCGCTCAACCTGGCCTTTTACAAGCTGATGCCGGTCACCATGACCCTGCCCAGCATCGCCGGTTTTCTGCTCTCGGCGGGGATGGCAGTGGACGCCAACATCCTGGTTTTCGAGCGCATGAAGGAAGAGTTGCGCGGCGGGCGCAGCCTGCGCGCAGCGATCGAGTCGGGCTTTAGCCGCGCGTGGACCTCGATCCGCGACTCGCAGATCTCCACCATCATCGTCTGCATCGTGCTGTGGTTCTTTGGCCGCAACTTTGGCGCCAGCATGGTGCAGGGCTTTGCCACGACGCTGTTCATCGGCACGGTGATCAACATCTTTACCGCAGTCTTTGCCACGCGCACCTTCGTGCGCCTGGTCTTTGCCCTGGCCAGCGACTGGCTTGCCTCCCGCCGCTGGCTGCTCGGCGTCTAGGGGAGGAAAGCAAGATGTTCAACATTGTCGAAAAGCGACGCTGGTACTTTATCGCCTCGAGCATCGTCATCCTGGCAGGCATCGTGGTCATGATCCTGAGCCTGGTGCGCTTTGGGACGCTGGTGCGGCTGAGCATTGACTTTACCGGCGGCAGCCGCTTTGTCCTGCGCTTTACGGAAACAGCCGATGAGGCGGCCATCCGCCAGGTCTTTGACGAGCAGGGCTTTGAGGAGGCCATCATCCAACGGCTGGGCGCGCAGGAGGACAACACATGGCAGATACGGACCAAAGAGGCGGCGCCCAACCAGGTGGAGGAGATTCTGGACGCGCTGGAAGCGCAGGTCGCGCCGCTCGACCGGCTGCAAATGACCTTCGAGACCGTCTCGCCGACCATCGGCGGCGAGGTGACACGGGCAGCCGGGGCGGCGGTGGCCGTCGCCGCCCTCATCATCCTGATCTTTATCTGGTGGTCCTTCCGCCGCGTCCCGCACGCCTTCCGCTACGGCGCGGCAGCGATCATCGCCATGCTGCACGACATCCTCGTTGCCGTCGGCTTTTATGCGCTGATGGGCTTTCTGCGCGGCTGGGAGGTCGACGCGCTTTTCCTGACCGCGATTCTGACCGTCAGCGGCTTTTCGGTGCAGGACACTATCGTCGTCTTTGACCGCATCCGTGAGAACCTGCCGCGCTATCGCGGCGAGCCATTCGAGCGCGTGGTCAACCGCTCGATCCTGGAGACGATCCACCGTTCCCTGGCCACCCAGTTGAACGCCATCTTTGTCATGGTGGCGATCATTCTCTTCGGCGGCGAAAGCATCCGCCCCTTCATCACCACCATGCTGGTGGGCATGCTCAGCGGCACCTACTCCTCGATCTTTATCGCCGTGCCGCTGGTTGTGGTTTGGGAAAAGTGGAGCCAGCGGCGGGCGCTGGCACAGGCTGCAGCATAAGCCGCAGTTGCTCTTTTCTCCGTTTCCTGTATAATTGAGGTCGATGTTCGCCCGGCAGGTCTTTACCTACGCCTACGTTGGCGGATTGTAGCGCACGGCGCAGTCCATGCGCCATACGGCGCTGCAATCCGCCCTCCAGAGCCCACCTTCGTGGGCTCGTTCTTTTCTCGATCCCCTTGAAGCTCGAGGAGTGAACCGATGAACCAAAAATCGCTTGACGAACAGGTTGCAATTCTTATGCACGGCGCCGATTACGGCGATGAGCAGATCAAAGAAAACATGGCCGCCGAGCTGCGCCAGCGGCTGGCAGAGGGCCGACCGCTGCGCGTCTACTGCGGCTACGACCCCACCGCTGTCGATCTGACCCTGGGCCATACGATCACGATGCGCCGCCTGCGCCTCTTTCAGGATATGGGCCACCAGGCCATCTTTGTCATCGGCACTTTTACCGCCCTCATCGGCGATCCATCGGATCGGGACAAGGCCCGCCCGCGGCCCACGCTGGCGCAGTTGGAGGAGAATGCCAAAAGCTACCTCGATCAGGCCTTCAAAATCCTCGACCGCGAGCGCACCGAGGTGCGCTACAACGGCGAGTGGCTGTCCAAACTCAACTTTCAGGACATTGTCGAGCTGGCGGCCAACTTTACCGTGCAGCAATTCCTGGTGCGGGACAACTTTGCCAAACGCTACAGCCGCGGCGACCCTATCTGGCTGCACGAGTTTATGTACGCGCTGATGCAGGGCTATGACGCCGTAAAGCTCGAGGCCGACGTCCAGCTCGGCGGCACGGAGCAGCTCTTCAACCTGCTGGCCGGCCGCAAGCTGCAAGAGGCCTTTGGACAGCGCCCCCAGGTCTGCATCACTTTCCCCATCCTCGTCGGCACCGACGGCAAGATGCGCATGTCCAAGAGCATGGGCAACTATATCGGCATCAACGAGCCGCCGGAGGTGATGTACGGCAAGGTCATGTCCCTGCCCGACGAGGCCATGTCCAACTACTTCAACCTGGTGACGCGCTGGAGCCCGGACGAGATCGCCGCGATCGAGGCGGCGCTGGCCGACGGCTCGCTCCACCCCCGCGACGCCAAGATGAAGCTGGCCTGGGAGATCGTCGACTCCCTCCACGGCACAGAAGCGGCCAACGCCGCCGAGCAGCACTTTCGCACCGTCTTTCAGCAGCGCGAGCTGCCGGACGAAATGCCGACGCGTGTCCTCTACGAGCCGGTCAACATCATCGACCTGATCCACCAGGCCGGCATGGCGTCAACCAAGAGCGAGGCGCGGCGGCTGGTGCAGCAGGGCGCGGTCAGGCTGAACGGCGAAAAGGTCGGCGACATCGAGACCATGATCGCACCTGGCGCAGGCGTGTTGCAGGTGGGCAGGCGCCACTTCCTGCGCCTGAAAGCAGGGTAGAACGCCATGCCCTACCAGCAAGTCAACGGTCTGCGGATCCACTACCTGGTGCAGGGGTTCGAGCCGACGGTGCTGTTGCTGCTGCATGGCCTGGGCTCGTGCGCTGAGGACTGGCCGTTCCAGTTTGCCGCGCTGAGCGAGCGCTTTACCGTGCTGGCCTGCGACCTGCGCGGCCACGGGAAGACGGACGCGCCGCCCGGCCCCTATAGCATCGAGCAGATGGCCGGCGACGTGGCCGGCCTGCTGGCCGCGCTGGGGATCGACGCGGCCCACGTCGTCGGCCTCTCGCTGGGCGGGCTGGTGGCGCAGGCGCTGGCCATCGCGCAGCCGGCGCGGGTGCGCTCGCTGGTGCTGGTCAATACCTTTGCCCGCCTGCGCCCGCAGGGGCTGCGCGGCTGGGCCTATCTGCTCTACCGCGCGCTGGCGATGGCCGTCGGCGGCCTGGAGGCGCAGGCGGAGGTGGTGGCACGGGGGGTATTTCCGCGTCCGGAGCATGAGCCGCTGCGAAGACTGCTCGCTGCGCGGCTAAAGACAAACGACCCGGCGGCCTATCGTGCGGTGATGCGCGCCATCATGCGCTTCGACAGCCGCCGTGACCTTGCGCGCATCCGCGTGCCCACTCTGGTCGTCGCCGGGGCCGACGACACAACGGTGAGCCTGGCGGCCAAGAAGGAGCTGGCGGAAGGCATCGCGGGCGCGCGCCTGGAGATTGTGCCCGATTCGGGCCACGCCACGCCGCTGGACCGGCCGGAGCTGTTCAACACCCTGCTCAAGGGGTTTCTGACCGGTTTATGAAGGGTTCCGCTGCAGTACCCTCCCGCAGGTTTGGACGCAATTTCCGTATTGGAGCGCGCCGCAATGAGCTGTTTGCCCTCTTGCTCGCCACTTTCCAACCTGCGGGAGGGTAGACAGAACCAGCCGCATGAATAGTCCCGCCTCCCGCGACGCTCTGCGCTGTCGCCTGCGCCGGCTGGGCCTGGTGCGCGGCTTTAGCCAGTTGCCGCCCTCGCCGCGCCGCGCCGTGGCCATCGAAAGCCTGGTCGCCGGGCGTTTCCACACCACGCCCTATGGCCAGTGCTTCGTCGCCGAACGCTGCTTTCCGCTCGACCACGCCCACGGCAGCGCCGCCCTGGGCCACTTTCTCGGCCTCTCCCCGGCAACCCTCGCCGCCCTCGCCCAGGCGCCAGAGCTGGACGGGGTCGACCTCTCCCAGGCTGTCTTTCTGGACACGGAGACGACCGGCCTCTCCGCCGGCAGCGGGACGATGGCTTTTCTCGTCGGGTTGGGCTTTTTCGACGGCGACGCCTTTTGCCTGCACCAGGCCTTTCTGCGCGACCCCGGCGACGAGCGCGCGTTGGTCGATTGGCTGGAAGAACTGACCCCCCGCTTTGCCGCCGTGGTCACTTTCAACGGCCGCTGCTTTGACCTGCCGCTGCTGGAAGCCCGCTTTGTGCTGGCGCGGCGGCCCTTCCCGCTGGCGGCAGCGCCGCACCTGGACCTCTTGGGGCCGGCGCGACGGCTGTGGCGTGATCATCTCTCCTCCTGCGCGCTCTCTTCGCTAGAGCGCACGGTGCTGGGCGTGCAGCGCGACCAGGCCGACGTCCCCAGCGGCGACATTCCGCGCATCTACCGCGATTATCTCGCCACGGGCGACGCGCGCGAGATCTCGCGCATCTTTTATCACAACCAGATCGATATCCTCAGCATGGTCACCCTGGCCGTGCGCCTGGGCCAGGCGTTCGGCAGCGCGGCGGCAGACCTGCACGGCGCCGAACACTTTGCCCTGGCTCGCTGGTATGAAGAGACGGGCGGCGACGTGGAGGGCGAATTGCGCGCAGCCCTGGCCGCCGCTTTGCCCCTCGACCTGCGCCTGCGGGCGCTGCGCGAACTGGCCTCCTGGCTCAAACGCCAGGGCCGCCGCGCCGAGGCCTTCCAGTGGTGGCAGCAACTGGCCATCGAAGATCCGTGGGACACCGGCGCAGCGGTGGAGCTGGCCAAGACCTTCGAGTGGCATCTGGATCGTCCGGCGCTGGCAGCGGGGTGGACCCGCCTGGCGCTGCAGCGCGCCAGCCGTCGTCTTCCCAACCCTCAGCGGGAACAGGAACTGGCCGCGCTGCGCCACCGCCTGGCGCGGCTGCAGCGGCGGCTAGATCAGGGCGAGGAACAGCAAGCCCGCTAACCCGCCGACGGCCAGCCCGGCGATGACGTCGAAGAAATAGTGCACCTGCAGGGCTACCCGCGCCAGGCAGACCAGCCCCCCCCACAGGGAAAAG
>DAOTYD010000203.1:0-30114 GCA_034435295.1 Anaerolineae bacterium
CAGGTGTAATCTGTGGCCAAAAAACAGACTCCCGCCGGGCAAGGGATGCCCCACGGCGGCGTTTTGCTTCGAACACCCGTGCTGGGTGTTCGAAGCAAAAGAGTAGAACGCCCCACCCACCCTGTTCCCGCCGCGTCTGTGACCTGGCGGCCCCTCGGCGGGGGTCACAGGCCATGAAATCTGTGAAATCTGTGTAATCTGTGGCCCAAAAAACGGCGGCCCCGCTGGCATGACGGCCACCCCGCGCAGGCGATACTTTTCCAGACAACGGGTGTTTTCTATTCATGCCGTGTAACGGTTCAGCTTCACCTTCCCGCAGCTTTCAGAACCTGCGGGAGAAGTTGGGAGGTGGTCTGATGATCTGTATCGCCTATGCCGATCTGACGGCCGTGCTCCTTGCCTATCTCATTGGCGCCATCCCCTTTTCCTACCTGGTCGCCCGCTGGAAAGCGGGGATCGACATCTACGAGCACGGCGAGGGCAACGTCGGCGCCCGCAATGTCTACCACGTCGTCGGGCCGAAATGGGGCATCCTGGCGGCGGCGCTGGACATCGGCAAGGGGACAGTGGCCTGCCTCCTGGCCCGCCATCTCGCCGTCTCCCAGACAGCGTTTCTGGTCGCCGGCTTTGCTGCTCCCCTGGGACACAACTTTTCCCCCTTCCTGCGCCTGCGGGGCGGCAAGGGGGTGGGGGTGACGACAGGCTTTTTGCTGGGATTTCTGCCCTATTCCACCCTCGCCGGCGGCCTGTGGCTGACGGCGATGTATCTCCTCTTTCGGGACATGAACAAAGCCCTGGTCTTGGGCATCCCTGCCGTCATCCTGCTGCCGCTCGCCTTTGGCGCGCCGCTCTGGACCGCCCCCTACATTCTCTGCCTGTTCCTGAGCCTGGCGGTGAAGAAAATCATCGACCTGCCCCACGAACGGGAGGTGTGGGCGCGCAATCCCTGGCAGGATGGACAGCCGGGTTTCTATCGGGATGACCCGGATTCCGCACAGACATTGCGCCGCCCATGAGCGATTGGATGTCTTCTCCTCTGTTCCCCTACCAGGTCGCGCTGACCGCAGCGCTGGTCGTAGTGGGACTGAATCTCATCGCCAACCTGCGCATGATCGGGCAGGCGATGCCCTCCTCCATCAACCCGGCGGGGCTGGAATGGGTCTCGGTGCTGGTGCCGGCCCGCAACGAGGCGCGCAACATCCGCCGCTGCCTGGAGTCGCTCCTGGCGCAGGACTATCCGCTGATGGAAGTGCTGGTGCTGGATGACGGCTCCACCGATGAGACGGCGGACATTGTGGCGGAGATGGCCCGCCGCGACCCGCGCCTGCGGTTGATCAGAGGGCGACCTTTGCCGCCAGGATGGATGGGCAAAAACTTTGCCTGTCACCAACTGGCCCAGCAAGCGCGGGGGCAGTGGCTCCTCTTCACCGACGCGGACACCGATCACCATCCCCAAACGGTGGCCTGGACCCTTACGGCGGCAAAAGAGAACCGCGCCGACCTGCTCACGCTGATTCCCCACGCCGTCACCCACACCTTTGGGGAACAGTTGCTGCTGCCCATCATCCCCTTTGGCGTGTTGGCCTGCTTCCCGCTGGCGTTGGGCGCGCGCCTGCGCATTCCCGCCCTGACGATGGCTATCGGCACCTTTCTGCTTTTCCGCCGCGAGAGCTACGAGCGCATCGGGGGACATGCGGCGGTGCGCGGAGAGATCGCCGAGGATGTGGTGCTGGCCCGTCGCGTGCGCCGACACGGCGGCCGCGTGGTCCTGCTGGACGGCGCGGAACACCTGGATGTCCACTTCTACCGCGGCTTCTGGGAGGCCTGGCACGGCCTGGCAAAGAGCGCCTTTGCTGCCCTGGAAAACCGGCTGCTGCCGACTGCCTTGATGGTGCTCTTTTATGGCTTTTTGTTCCTCTGGCCGCTGGTCCTGCTCTATGCCGGGCTTTTGCAGGGGCAGATGGGGGAACCGGCAGTGCGGGTGGCCCTCTTTCAGGTCTTTTTGAACAGCGGCCTGTGGTACACCGTCGCGGCGCGCTTCCGCCTGCCGCGCAGCACGGCTTTGCTCTATCCCCTGACGGTTCTTCTGATCATTCTGGTTGTGCTGGATTCCATCCGCATGACCGTCTGGGGCGGCATCGGCTGGAAGGAACGGGTGTATCGCCTGCGCGAACTGAGGTAGGGCGGGAAAGGCTGAAGAGGGGCGCGGTCAGGAGACCGTCCCCGGCGCTGCGTCAGGGGACGCCTTGGGCTGTCAAGCCGGCAGGGCGGGCCGCTACGTTGCCGAAGCGGTCCGCTGGCTGCGCCAGGCGCGCAGCGCGGCGATGGCAGTCAGGACGGTCGAGAGAAACCACAACAGGTCCGGCAGGGCTGTCCTGGCCTCCAGCGAAACCAGCATGGCCCCCGAGTTGAGCCAGTTGGCGATGCCATAGGCCAGCGCCGCCAGCGCCAGCCAGGGCATCGCGCCGCGCGGGGGACCCTGCGGCGCTCGCCAGCGCTGCCAGACGGCGTAGAGCATCCCCATGTCCAGCGTCGGGTAGAGCAGCAGGCCCAGCCCCCCGGCGCGCGTGACATGGCCGGCCATCACCGCCGCCCGGACAAAGCCGAACCAGAGCAGGAGCGCGGCGGCGGCCATGGCGACCAGCAACTCGAGCCAGCGCCGGCCCATAGCCGCCGTGGGGAAGAACCAGAAGGCGGCAAAGACGAGCAGATAGCGCGCCACATAACAAAGGTCGGTCCAGGCCGGCTGCCCTTCTCCCCCCAGCACGTTGTAGATGCCCCAGCCGATGCTGGCGGTCAGGGCGACCGTTTCGCCTGCCGCCAGCAGCCCCCAGAAGCGCCGGGCAGCCGGCAAGCGCCAGGCCAGCCACCACAACCCGCCGGCCACCAGCAGGCTGAGCAGGAAAGAGACGCCCAGCAAGGCAGCGGAGAAGGGATCGCTCGTCATGGCTGGGACGGCCTGACCCCGCCAAAGAACTGGCTGGCCAGGTCGTCGCCGCTGTCAAAGAGGCGGATCTCGCCAAACTGCGCCTCGTACCGCTCCAGATTCTGCTGCAGGGCCTGCAAGAGCAGCTTGGCATGCAGCGGCGTGGTCACGATGCGGGCATAGACTCTGGCTTTGGGCATGTTGGGCAGGAGGCGGGCAAAGTCGATGATGACCTCTGAGGGAGAGTGGCTGATGACGGCAAAGTTGGCATAGGTGGCCTCCAGGTCAGGCGGGAGCTCGATCTCGAGCTTTCTTCTCGGCGGCGGTAGGGTGCTCATGTTTCACTCCTTTGGCGGCGCTGCCGCGCTACAAAAGACATATCCCTCCTTGCGCCGCGTGCAGATCCAGCAAGGCTCATCGGGGTTGGGTTCGAGCTTGCGGCGCAGACGGGAGAGGTGTGGCCGGACGATGTGCTGGGCTTCCAGCTCGCTCTCCACAGAACGGCCCAACGCATAGCGGGCCAGCTCGAGGCAGGAGAGGGTGACATCGGGATGGAGCATCAGGCAGGCCAGCAGACTGGCCTGGGTGCGGCTCAGGCTGACCTGGCGGTCCTCTTCCTTGATCCAGACCACGCCCTGCTTGCGGTCCAGCAGCAGCGGCCCGCTGTCGATGACCCCTGTGCTGGAAGCGGCAGGGGGCGATTTCCCGTCGGACGTTTGGAGGGCGCTGGCTGCCGCGGCGATGACGTCGATGTAGTGTTGCTGGCGCAGCCGTTCCCAGCGCCGTTGGAGCGCCTGCGCCACGGCAGCGCCAATTTCGTCGGCGCTGCTCGGTTTCGTCAGATAGTCGGTTGCGCCGACGCGCACCGCGGCGATGGCGCTGTCCAGCTCGGCATAGGCGGTGAGGATGATGAACATCAGGTCGGGATAGGCAGCATGGGCCTGTTGCATCACCTCGACGCCGCTCATATCAGGGAGCCTCAGATCGAGCAGGACCAGGTCATAGCTGCCGCCTGCCAGTTGCTGGAGGGCTTCTGCGCCGCTGCCAACGCCGTCGGTCGGATAGCCCATCAACGTCAAGAGGCGCACCAGGCCGGAGAGTGTGTTAGGTTCGTCCTCCACGACCAGGATGCGCGCCTTGGGTACGGTTGGTGGTTGGACGATCATGCTTCCTCCTCGTTGCCTGCCGATTGTCCCAGCGGCAGCGTGATGGTCACGATGGCCCCTCCCCCCGGGGCGTTCCCCGCAGAGATCGTGCCGCCGTGTTGTTGGATGATGGCATGGCACAGGGAAAGACCCAGGCCTGTGCCACCCTGTTTGGTTGTGTAGAAAGGCTCAAACAGCCTGTGCAGCGCAGCGGGGGTAAAGCCGGGACCGCTGTCGACAAAGGTCAGGCTGACTTGTCGATCCACGTGCCGGGCGGCGATGTGCAGTGTGCCGCCCTCTTCCATGGCCTCGACGGCGTTGAGCATCAGATTGAGCATGACCTGCAACAGCAGGTCAGAAGACGTATAGACCGGCGGGAGCGCGGCGGGAAAATCCAGCGTCAGCTCGACGCCGCTCTGGGCAAGCTGGCGTTCGATCAGAGAGACAGCCTGGCGGACAACCGTGGCAAGGGAAACAGGCTCCTGTTGCACCTGGGGAGGGCGGACCAGGCTCATGGCGCGGCTGCTGATCTTGATCAGCCGTTCGACCTCATGCTGCACCAGCCGCAACCGCGCCTGGCGCTCTTCTTCCTCCAGGGGGAAATCCATCGCCAGGTCGAGATTGGTGCGGATGGCCTGCAGCGGGTTGTTGATCTCGTGGGCCATCGTCGCGGCCAGCCGACCAACTGCCGCCAGGCGATCGAGCTGAAGGGCGTGCTGCTCGGCCAGCTTGCGCCCGGTGATGTCCTGCGCCGCGCCGAGCACGCGCACAACGCGCCCCTCCTGCTCGTCGAAGAGAGGCCGGTTAGTGATGCGCAGCCAGCGCACCGCGCCGCTGGCTGTGATGAGACGCACCTCGATGGTCTCTGGCCTGCCGCTCTCCAGCAGGGTCTGGATATGCTGGTTCAACTTGCTCTGGTCGTCCGGGTGAACCAGCGTAAACCAATCTTCGAGCGCCTCCAGCTCGGCCTGGGTGATGCCAAAGAGGCGCTGGAAGGCGTCGGTGATCCACTCGAGGGTCATACGGCCTTCTGGCCCGACGCGGACGCCGTAGGCAAAGTCCGAGGTCAGCTCGGAGATGGCGCGGTAGCGTTCCTCGCTGGCCCGCAGCGCCGCCTCGATCGCCTTGTAGCGGGTAATGTCCTGTACCGCGCCATAGACGCGCACAACCCGCTCGTGGGCCGCATCCCACTCCGGCCAGCCGGCGGCGCGCAGCCACCGTTCCTCGCCTGCTACCGTCCTGATGCGGAACTCGGCCTCGGAGGCTTGTCCGGCAAAGGCTCTGCGCATGTTCTGCGCGGCGATGGCCCGGTCGTCGGGATGGACCATCTCCAGCCAGCGTTCGCCGAGCAGAGTGCCCGACGGGAGGCCCGTGATGCGCCAGTAGGCTTCTGTCACCCATTCGGTGGTGAATGTGCCGTCCGCATGGACGCGGATGGCGAAGGCATAATCGGAGGTGAGTCGAGAGACGGTGCGGTAGCGGGCTTCGGATTCGCGCAGCGCTTCCTCTGTCCGCTTGAGCGCCGCGAGGGTTGCCCGGTAGATCTCCTCCTGCTCGTGCAGAAGGAGAGATTGGATACGCTGGCAATAACCGGCCGCGACGCCGGCCCACGTCGCGGCCAGACGCGGCAGGAGCGCAGCGGCCTCTCCCTCCGCCAGCCCACGGGCGATCTCCCCTGGCAATCCCGCCATGGCCTGCTCCAGAGCTGTCGGGTCAGGGAGACGGAGGTCTGCCAGCGCCTCGCCGACAGCGCGGGCGCATTCTGGCGCAAAAGGCTCGCCGGCCAGGCAGGCGATGAGCTGGTCGGTCAGCTCCAGGGTGAGCTGGCGGAGTTGGGAAGCATCGAGTGGGGCGGCGCAGAGGGGATAGAGGCGGGCATACCACCCCTCAGCAATGGTTTCCCGGCGTTCGCACAGCGCCTTGTAGAGGGGCGAGACGGCGTTCACGTCAGAGCTTTCTTCCCACCCCACAGTAACTGAGCGTGCGCTCTGGGTGCTCGAAGAAGAGCGCATCTTCTTTATCTGGCCGCCAGAGGGGAATAAAAGTCAGGCCCGGTTCGACCAGCTCAAAGCCCTCGAAAAAGCGCAGGATTTCCTGACGGGTGCGCATCCTGGTTGTCGCCGCGCCGGCAGAGATTTTCTGGATCTGTTCGAGGACATCTGGAGGGGCGCACTCGTAGGAGGTATGAACGATGGCCATAAAGCTGCCTGGCGCCATTCTGTCGCGCGCTGCGCGCACAGCCCCATAGGCCTCGTCATCGTCGGGGATAAAATGCAGCAGGGCCAGGAGGATGAGCGCGAACGGTTTCTCGTAATCGATCAGCGCCCGCACTTGTTCAAGGTCCAGGATGTCCTTGATCTGGCGAAAGTCGGCCTGGATGGCTGTGGCCAGGGGATTGTCCCTCAAGATCGCCAGGCTGTGGGCTATGGCGATGGGGTCGATGTCGACGTAGACGACGCGGGCGTTGGGATTTCGCGCCTGGACAATTTCGTGGACGTTGCTGGCGGTCGGGATGCCAGAGCCGACATCGATGAACTGGTCGATGCCCTGGTCGGACAGGAAATGGACAATGCGGCGCAGGAGGGCGCGGTTGGCGCGGGCGACCAGCGGCAGATCGGGGTAGAGCTGGGCGATCCGGTCCGCCATGACCCGATCGACCTCGAAATAGTGGTAGCCGCCCAGCATATAGTCCCACATCCGCGCCACGGAAGGCCTGTCTACAGGGACCTCGGGGGGAGACCAATCGACTTGCATTGTTCCTCCTCAAAAAACAGCTTGATGGCGATTGTAGCATGGTCTGGCTGATTGGACAACCGACCGCAGGTTAGAAAGTGGCTGGTAAGAGGGCAGGCAGCTCATTGGCGGCGCACTCCAATGCGGAGCTCGCATCCAAACCTGCGGGGGGGTAGGCCAACTGCTCCCCCATGTCATTCTGAGGAGCGAAGGCCGCGAAGCGGCCGAAGCGACCCTGCGCCAGGTCGAAGGGAATCTCGTTTCCCGCTAACGGGATTCCCTTCGGCTTCGCTCAGGGCAGGCTTCGCTCGCCGCCTTCGGCGGCCCGCTCAGAATGACAGGTTGGGAAACGCGAGTGTAAACCGGATTCGACTGGAAAACGAGCCATCTCCCCCTCTCGCGCAAAAATGTGACGGACACCCCCTTGACGAACGCAATTGCCCCCCACGCGAATTGGTGCTAAACTGGCGCTGCACAATTCCAATCGAAAGGAGTTGACCATGGCCAGGTTCCCAGCCGAACCGTTTCGCATCAAGGTCGTCGAGCCGATCCGCCGCACGACACGGGCCGAGCGCGAGCGCATCCTGGCTGCTGCCGGCTATAACGTCTTTGCCGTCCGCGCCGAGGACATTTACATCGACCTGCTGACCGACTCTGGCACGTCGGCCATGTCCGATAACCAGTGGGCCGGCATCATGCTCGGCGACGAGTCCTACGCTGGCGCGCGCAACTTTTTCAATCTGGAAGAGACAATCCGCTCCATCACCGGCTTTCGCCACTTTGTCCCTACCCACCAGGGACGGGCCGCCGAGGGCATTCTCTTTTCGGTGATGCTCCAGCCCGGCCAGTTCGTGCCCAGCAACATGCATTTCGACACCACGCAGGCCAATGTGCTGGCGCGGCGCGGGCGGCCGGTCAACCTGGCCATCGACGAGGCGCTCGACCCCACCAGCCATCACCCCTTCAAAGGCAACATGGACGTGGAACGGCTGGAGGCGTTCATCCGCCAGACGGGGCCGGAGAACATCCCTCTCGGCATGATGACGATCACCAACAACTCGGGCGGCGGGCAACCGGTCTCGCTGGAGAACATCCGCGCCACGGCCGAGGTCTATCACCGCTACGGCATCCTTTTCTTCATCGACGCCTGCCGCTATGCCGAGAATGCCTATTTCATCAAGCTGCGCGAGCCGGGCTATGCCGATGTTCCCGTCATCGACATCGCGCGCCAGATTTTTGCCTGCGCCGACGGCTGCACGATGAGCGCCAAAAAGGACGCCCTGGTCAACATCGGCGGCTTTCTGGCGATGAACGACCCGCAGATCTATGAGCGCGCCTGCCAGGAACTGATCCTGCGCGAGGGTTTTCCCACCTATGGCGGCCTGGCCGGGCGCGACCTGGAGGCCATGGCGCGGGGGCTTTGGGAGGGGCTGGACGAAGAGTATCTGGCCTATCGTATCGGCCACACGCGCTACCTGGCCGAGCGGCTGATCGAGGAAGGTGTGCCGATCATGGAACCGCCAGGAGGGCACGCGGTCTACCTGGATGCGCGGCGCATGCTGCCGCACATCCCCCAGGCCGAACTGCCGGGCCAGGCTCTCGCCTGCGCCCTCTACCTGGAAGGCGGCATCCGCGGCGTCGAGATCGGCAGCGTGATGTTCGCCGAGGAAGACCCGCAGACAGGCGAAACGGTCTATCCGGCGCTGGAACTGGTGCGCCTGGCCATCCCCCGCCGCGTCTACACCCAGGCCCATCTGGACTATGTGGTCGAGGTCTGCAAGGAGCTGCTGGCAAAGCGGGAGCAGATTCGCGGGCTGCGCTACACCTACAGGCCGGCCCTGCTGCGGCACTTTACCGCTCGCTTCGAGGTTGTTTAGAGATGGTCAAGGCACGCACGACATGGGTCTGTCAATCCTGCGGCCGGACGAGCCCACGGCCGATGGGCCGCTGCCCCGGCTGCGGCGAGTGGAACACGATGGTCGAAACGGTCGAGGAGCCGGCCGCTGCTCCCACCCCCCTGGCCCTGCGCGACAGCCCGCGCCCGCTCAGCCAGGTGGAGAGTGAAGAGCAGCAGCGGCTGGCCCTGCCGATGAAGGAACTCTCCCGCGTGCTGGGCGGCGGACTGGTGCCCGGCTCGCTGGTGCTGGTCGGCGGCGAACCGGGCATCGGCAAGTCCACCCTGCTCTCCCAGGCCGCAGCGATGGTCGCCTCCGCCACCCGCCGCCCTGTCCTCTACGTCTCCGGTGAAGAGTCGGCGCGCCAGATCAAGATGCGCGCCCAGCGGCTGGGGCTGGAGATGGAGGGCATCTATGTCCTTGCCGAGACCAACGTCGAGGCCATCCTCCATCACGCCGACCAGTTGGCGCCGACCATGCTGGTGGTCGACTCGGTGCAGACGGTCACCTGCGGGGAGATGACCTCGGCGGCCGGCTCGATCAGCCAGGTGCGCGAGGCGGCCTCCCGCTTCCAGTGGTGGGCCAAGTCCAGCGGCACGGCGGTCTTTTTGGTGGGCCACGTGACCAAGGAGGGGGCCATCGCCGGCCCCAAGGTGCTGGAGCACATTGTCGACACGGTGCTCTACCTGGAGGGCGACCCCTTCCACACCTACCGCCTGCTGCGAGCGACCAAGAACCGCTTTGGCGCCACGTCCGAGGTGGGCGTTTTCGAGATGCGCAACGAGGGGCTGGTCGAGGTGAGCAATCCCTCGGAGGCTTTCCTGGCCGAGCGCATGGTCAACGCGCCGGGGTCAGCCATTGCTGTCACTATGGAAGGGACGCGCCCGCTGTTGGTCGAAATCCAGGCCCTGGCCAGCCACTCGCCCTTTGGTCACCCACGGCGCACCGCCAACGGCGTCGATTTCAACCGGCTGCTGCTGATCACGGCCGTGCTCAGCCGGCGGGTGGGGCTGCGCCTGTTCGACCAGGATGTCTTTGCCAACGTCGTCGGCGGGCTCCAGATCGACGAGCCGGCGGCTGACCTGGCGATCGCCGTGGCCATCGGTTCCAGCGTCCGCGAGCGGCCCGTCGCTGCCGACGTGGCCCTGGTCGGCGAGGTGGGGCTTTCCGGCGAAGTGCGCGCCGTGGGCCAGATGGAGGCGCGCATGAAGGAGGTGGCCAGGCTGGGCTTCCGCCGCCTCATCGCGCCGCGGGCCGTGCGGCGCCGCAGCCTGGAGGTGCCGGAAGGGCTGACGGTGATCCCCGTCCGTTCCGTGGCCGAGGCGCTGGACGGCGCGCTGCTGCCGGAGAGCGTGTAGCTGCGCTGCCTCTACTGTTGCCCTGACGCCTCTTGCAGCCCGTCGCTGACCAGGTTGGCCGAGAGGACGGTGAGGGTGAGGACCAGGCCGGGGAAGAAACTGGCCCATGGCGCGTCGCGCAGGTAGCCGCGCCCCTCGGCCAGCATGGCCCCCCACTCAGGAGCGCCCAGCGGCGCGCCCAGCCCCAGAAAGTTGAGCGCCGCGCCGTTGAGCAGCACCCAGCCGAACTGCGTGGCGGCGAAAGCGATCAGGGTCGGCGCGGCGTTGGGCAGGATGTGGCGCAGGGCGATCCGCCAGGACGAAGCGCCGACGGCGCGGGCGGCCAGGATGTAGGGCTGGCGGCGCACTTCGCGGGTGACGCTGCGCGCCACCCGCGCGTAGGGCGGCGCAGAGGCCAGGCCAACGGCGAGGGCCACCGGCCCCAGCCCCCTCCCCAGCACAGCGACCACCGTCAGCGCCAACAGCAGGGTCGGGAAGGCCAGCAGCGCGTCGACCAGGCGCATCAGGAGCGTCTCGACGCGGCCGCCCAGGCTGCCTGCGCTCAGGCCGACCGGCAGGCCCAGGCCGACCGCCAGCGCCAGGGCCACGGCGCTCATCTGCAGCGTCCAGCGCCCGCCCCACACCAGCCGGGCCAGGATGTCGCGCCCGATAAAGTCCGTGCCCAGGGGGGCGCCGCGGCCAGGCGGCAGGAGAGCGCGGGCGGCGTCCGCTGCCAGCGGGCCTTGCGGCGCGAGCGCCGGCGCAGCCAGCGCGGCGGTGACGACCAGCGCCAGCCATGCCAGCGCGACCAGCGTTGCCGGCTGGCGGCGCAGAGGACGTCGCGGCGGGGCGGCCCAGCGGATCATGGCGCCCTGTCCCGCAGACGGGGGTCGAGCCAGGCCTGAACGGCGTCGCCGAGGAGATTGACCAGCACGTAGGAAAGCGCCCCCACCAGGACCACGCCGCGCACGACCGGCATGTCGCGCGAGACGATGGCGCCCAGCAGCAGCCGCCCCAACCCCCGCCGGGCAAAGACCGACTCGGTGACCACGGCGCCGCCCAGCAGAAAGCCGAACTGGAGGGCGGTCACGGCCACGGCCGGACCCAGCGCCACTCGCAGCACGTGGACGACGAGCACCCACAGCGGCGGCAGTCCCCGCGCGCGCGCGGCGGTGACATAGGGCTGGCTCAGCGCCTCGCCCACCCGCACCCGCACCACCCGCGCGATGGCGCCGGAGAGGGTGATTCCCAGCGTGAGGGCGGGCAACAGCAGGTGGCGCCATGTGCCCTCCCCCGTCGCCGGCAGCCAGCGCAGGGTGAGCGAGAAGAGCAGGATCGCCAGCAGGCCGGACCAATAGATCGGCGTGGAGAGGCCCAGCACGGCGAGCGCCGTGATGGCCTTGTCCAGCCAGGTGGTGCGGCGGATCGCCGCCAGCGTGCCCAGGGATACGCCCAACAGCACGCCGATAGAGGTCGCTGCCAGGGCCAGCGCGGCCGTCGAGGGGAACTGCTCGGCGATCATCCGTCCTACCGGACGCCCGTGCAGCCAGGAGCGGCCCAGGTCGCCGCGCACGAGGTCCAGCAGATAGCGGAGGTATTGCTGGAGCGGCGGATCGTCGAGGCCCAGCCGCTGGCGCAGCGCGGCCACTTCCTGGGGCGACGCCCCCGAAGCGGCAAGCAACACCTGCGCCGGGTCGCCGGGGGCCCACTGGAGGGCGCCAAAGGCCAGCGTCGCCGCCAGCCAGAGGACGAGCAGCACTTCCAGCAGCCTTTGGCCGATATATCTGACGGTCACGGTCACTGCCTCGACAGGGTCAGGTTGCGCAGATGTCGCTTTCAGGCGGCGTCATTCTGGGGAAGCGCGGCGACAACGCCTGCCCTGAGCGAAGCCGAAGGACAGGCTTCGGCGCTTTGCGTCTCAGAATGACTTTTGCAGAAGCTACGAGCACGCAGTTGATCTCCAGCCTGAAATCCTTGAGGGATACAATTCTGCACAAACAGAGCAAGATTTCACCGCCGAGGCCGCTGAGGACGCAGAGAGAACACAGAAACCTCTGCGTTCTCTGCGCGCTCTGCGGTGAGATAAACTCGTCGGTTTGAGGCGAAGCTTCGTCAGGCAGTTACGTCGCAATGAGATTCAACGAGATCCTTCGCTTCGCTCAGGATGACATCCGTTTCGCTCAGGATGACAAGGGTCAGGATGACTCTGTTTCGCTCAGGATGACAAGGGTCAGGATGACATCCGTTTCGCTCAGGGTGGACAGGTCCCCTGTTTTTGTGCTGGATGGCGCCCCCGGAGGTGTGTTGACTATTCCGAGATGGAGAGGTCGATCAGCCAGGGGAACCAGCCCTCGGCGCTGAAGCGGAGGCCCGTCACGCGGTTGCTCACGCCGTTCAGGTTGACATAATCGCGGATGGGGATGACCAGCGCCTGTTCCATCACCCGCCGTTGCACCTGGCTGTAGAGGGCGCTGCGTTCCTCCATGTCGGAGATGGAGGCGGCCTGCTCCAGCCAGGCGTCCATTTCGGCGTCCTGCACCAGCGACCAGTTGAAGGTGGCCTGCGAGGAGAAGAACTTGCGCAGGATGTCGGGGTCGCTGCCGGAAAGGGTGAAGGGCATCAGGTGGTGGCGGCCCTGCGCGCCGATGCTGAGCGCGTCCGGATAGCTGACCACCTGGCTGTTCACGCCGACGCCGAGTTCGGCCCACTGCGCGGCGACCAGTTGGCCGATTTCGGGCATATAGCCCCAGCCCATCAGGTACATGTCCAGCACCAGCGGCTCGCCGTTGCGTTCGCGCTGACCGTCGCCGTCGCTGTCGACCCAGCCGGCCTCTTCCAGCAGCGCCGCTGCCTGCGCCGGGTCGTAGGGGTAGAACTGCTGCACGGTGGGGTCGTAGCCAGCCGTCACAGCGGTCAGCGGGCCGTAGGCGACGGGGGAGGTGTTGCGGAAGATGGTCGCCACGATGGCAGCGCGGTCGGTGCCGTAGAGCAGCGCCTGGCGCACGCGCAGGTCATCCAGCGGCGGGCGGTTGGTGTTCATGAACAGCATCAGCGAGGCGCCGGGGATGGCGACGGCCTCGATGCGAAAATCAGGATGGGTCTCCAGACGGGCGGCGTCCTGGGGCGGAATCTCGCCCATCACGTCGGCCTCCCCCGTCTCCAGCGCCACGGCGCGGGTGGGCGGATCGACAAAGAAGCGGAACTCGATCTCGTTCACCCTGGCCGTGCGGTGTTCATAGACCGACGGGCCCCAGGCATAGTCGGGGTTGCGCTGGAGCAGGAGGTGGTCGCCAGGGACGTACTCGACAAAGCGGAAGGGGCCGGTGCCGACCTGGTGCATCTGGTACTCGCTGCCCCACGTTTCGACCGCCGTGGGCGAGGCCATGCCCAGGTAGACCTGGCTCAGGGCGTTGAGGAGGGGGGCGAACGGCTCGCCCAGGACGATGCGGACGGTATAGTCGTCGACGACTTGGGTGCGCTCGTAGGGGCCCAGCATAAAGCGCGCCTTTTGCGAAGAGAGGTCGGGGCTGTTGATCCGCTCCAGGTTGAAGCGCACTGCCTCGGCGTTGAACGGTGTGCCGTCGTGAAAAGTCACGCCGCGACGCAGGTAGAAGGTGTAAACCCGCCCGTCGTCCGAGACCTCCCAACGTTCGGCCAGGCCGGGGACGAACTGGCCTGTAGCGGGGTCGAGATAGACCAGCGTGTCATAGACCGAGGTCAGCGGGATGCCCAGCTCGGACGAGGCGTTGACGTGCGGGTCGATCCCTGACGGGGCCAGGGTAAGTCCATAGACAATGTGCCCTGTCGGACGCGGCGCGCAGGCCGCCAGGGTCAGCAGGGCGATGGCAGCGATCAGAACAAAGCGGCGCATGGGGTTCCCTCCTGTTCGATATCAGGTGGGATTGTACCCCTTGGCGTGGCTTTTGGCAAGCAGAGACACCCAGTTCGCAGGACAACTGCTCGCAGTTGTCCTGCGAACTGGGCGGATCACAGACCCGGCGGGAGCAGAGGGAGCGGGCGACCTGGCGTGTCGCCCCGGCGTTTGACATCGGCCCGAATCGAGATATACTGGGGCCTCCAGGAGGCCATCTTTGAACGATTTGACAGCCGAATCGACCGCACAGGCCCCCTCCCTGCCACAGGTCACTGTGCTGCAAAGGGCGAGGGCTTTTCTTGCCCTGACCAAACCGCTGCAGACGCTTCTACTTCTTGTTACCGGTCTCTGCGCCTATGCGCTCAGCCTGCCGGGGCATGTGCGCTGGGCGGAACTGGTCGGCGGCGGGCTGGCATTGGTCAGCGCCATCGCTGGCTGCACCGCCCTGAACATGGTGCTCGACCGCGACATCGACGCGCAGATGGGGCGCACGACCCGCCGCCCTCTGCCTGCTGGCCTGCTCGACCTCCGCGCGGCGGTGCTCTTTGGTCTCCTGCTTTCGGCCTGCGGCTTGACCCTGGCCTGGGCGCTTGCGCCACTCTTTGGCCTGGTGGTCAGCATGGGCTTTGTCATCGATCTGGTTGTCTATACGCTGTGGCTGAAGCGACGCACGGCCCTCTCGATCGTCTGGGGCGGCTTTTCCGGCGGGATGCCAGCGCTGGCCGGCCGCGCCCTGGCCATGGGACGCCTCGATCTGATCGGTTTCTTGCTGGCAGCAGGGGTCTTGCTGTGGATCCCTGCCCATATTTTGACCCTCTCCCTGCACTATGCCCCGCAGTACCAGAAGGCGGGTGTGCCTGTCTGGCCTAATGTTTATGGCCCGGTTGCCACCCGACGGCTGGTTGCTGGCGCCACGCTTCTGGATGCCCTCGTGCTGGTGCTCGCCGGCTGGCTTTTGCACCTTCACCCCCTTGCCATGGGCGTTCTTGCCAGCATGGGCGCGCTCCTTTCCGGCTTGGCCGTCGTTGCCCTGCTGCGGCCCTCTGAACGGCTGAACTGGCTCCTCTTCAAGCTGGCCTCTCTCTATATGTTGGGGGCTTTTGTCTGCCTGACGATTGGGGCGATCCTCTAGCTCTTTTTGCAACTGCCTACCCTCCCGCAGGTGCTGATATCTCTTTTTTTCCCCAAACCGACACGTTTCCTTCACGCGAACTTTACTGACATCCATCAATTTTTCCCCAAAAATATGGTACAATAGACCTCAGCGATGTGCAAAGCATCTCTGGCCCGGCACGTCGCCTGGGGGAGAAGGAAGCTTTGGGAAACAACGCCCAACTCGAACTTTTCTACCAGCTCGCCCGCGAGCTGACATCGACTCTTGACCTGGAGCAGCTTCTGCGCCGCGTTCTGGAGGTGACGATCCAAAGCCTGGAAGCCGAGCATGGCTTTTTTTTCCTCCTCGACGCCAAAGGGCGAGCAGTGCGACGCTTTTCTGCCCGCACGGACACAAGCGCCGCAGAGATCGAGCCGGCAACGGTCCAGCTCCTGGAGGGTGGCCTGGCCGGCTGGGCGCTCTACCACCAACAGGTGGCCCTCGCTGCCGACACCTCGACTGACCCGCGTTGGATTCCTTACCAGGATGCTCCATGGGAAGCCGGCTCTGCTCTGGTCGTGCCCCTTGTCTATAGGGGGCAGCCCAATGGCCTGCTTACCCTCACCCACAGTCGCCGTGGCTTTTTCACGGGGCGCCACGCGGCGCTGGCCCTGGTCATTGCCGGGCAGGCTGCCATCGCCGTGGAGAACGCCTGTCTCCACAGCAAGGTGCAGGAAGAGCGCCGCTTTCTCGAACAGCTCATCGATCACCTGCCAGAGCCGCTGTTGCTGACCACTCCGACCGGCAGGGTGCTCCTTGCCAATCAAGCGGCCATGGCCCTTTGGGCGCTGGAAGAGGCCAGAGGCGTGCGTATCGAGGGCCTTTTGCCGGCCGAGATGATGGCGGCCTTTGCGCAGGCCCGCGAGACGGGCCGGGTTCGGTTTTCCCGTCTCACATGGGCAGATGACCGCTGTTTCGACATTTCCTTCGCCCCACTCGCCGGGCTGGGCATCGTCATCTTTTTGCACGACGTGAGCGACCTGATCCGCCTGAATGCGCTCAAGTCGCAACTGGTGGCCACGGTCTCCCACGATCTGAAAAACCCGCTGAGCTGGATCTATGGCTATGCCTCTATGCTCAATATGGAAGAGGGTCTTTCGGATATTGCCCGGCAGTGCGTCAACGGCATCCTCTCCAGCACGGCCAGGATGCAGGACCTGATCGACGACCTGTTGAGTCTCTATCAGCTCGAAGGGCGCGGTCTCGAAAGCGGCAGCGGTGCAAGCGACGTCGCCCAGGCTGTTTACAGCGTCTGCCAGGAAGCTCTTGCGAGTGCTGCCAGCAAGCAACAGCAGCTCTGCATCGAGCTGGCGGAGAACCTGCTACCTGTCCGGATCGACCACCTGCGGCTGACCCAGGTTCTCGACAACCTGATCTCGAACGCGATCAAGTACACCCAGGTGGGCGGGCGCATCTGCGTCTCGGCCGTTCCAGATGGCGAGGGCGTGCTCGTCTCTGTAGAGGACAACGGCCCCGGCATTCCTCAGGTTGCCCAGTCGCATCTCTTTGAGCAATTCTACCGCGTGGACAACGTGGCAACGGCTGAGCAGGAGGGGACGGGGCTGGGCCTCTTCATTGTCCGCACGATTGTCGAAAGCTGCGGCGGCAGGGTCGGCGTCCGCAGCCAGCCGGGCGAGGGGAGCACGTTCTGGTTTTGGGTGCCGCAGGCATAGTCCGCCTCCCGTTTCTCCAACGCCATAGCGCGGCCCCCTGAGAAGGGAATCGACATGCCAGCTTCGCTCTATTCTGGACTCATCCTCACCGCCGCGCTTGCCTGGCAGCAGGTGCTGCAGGTAGGACCTTATGTGGCGGCGGGCATGCTGCTGGCGGCCGTGCTGGGGCAGGTCGAGTGGCCGTTGCAACGCTGGCGCTGGCTGCGCCGTGGCGACCTTCCCACGGTGCTGGGCGCTGCATTCCTGGGCGTCGCCTCGCCCATCTCCAGCCATGTCGCCGTGCCTGTGCTGTTGCAGTTTCTCGGCGAAGGGGCATCGGCTGGCCCGCTGCTGGCCTTTCTCGTCGCTTCGACGATGCTCAACCCGCAGCTCTTTCTGATCATCCTCGGCGGGCTGGGCGTCCGCCTGGCCCTGGCACACCTGCTCGGCGTGCTGACACTGAGCGGGCTGGCCGGTATGGTCGCCGCCCGCCTCTCGCCCGCGCTGTTGCTTCACCCTACCGCCCTGGCCGCTGCCCCCGCCCTGCTGACGCGCCGCTCTCCCTCCGGGCGTCGCCTGCTCGCCGAGCTGCTGAACCTGGCCGGCTGGGTGGGCCTGACCTTTGTCCTGGGCGCCGTCGTCGCGGCGGCGCTCCAGATATGGGTGCCGCCGCAGTGGGCCGGCGTCCTGCTGACCCAGAACCGTCCTCTCTCAGCGGCAGCGGCGGCGCTGCTGGGCCTGCCCTTCTACCACTGCGGCGCCATGGCAGTGCCGGTGCTGGCCAGCCTGATGGAGGCCGGCCTGAGCCGCGCTGCTGTGCTCGCTTTCTTGCTTGTCGGCCCGGCTATGCGCGCCCGCTCGTTAGCTGCTGTGGGCAGCCTGCTCAACCGCCGCGCGCTGGCTGTCTATGCACTGGGCGTCATGACGGTCGCGGTTGTAGTGAGCCTGGCACTGGGGTAATATCGCGTGTTGCGTGTTGCGTGTTGCGTGTCGCATGTCGCTTATCGCGTTGTTGCTTGGTGGGTATCGTCATTGTGTGGGGGAAAACGGTGAAAACATCCTGGCGTCTCATCCTTACCCTGACCCTCCTGGCTCTGCTGGGCGGGATCAGTGAACTGCAGCATCGCGCGGCCTATTCCACCGCCGCCGCTGCTGGCCCGGCGACCGTTGCCATCGTCCGCGCCTCGACCTGGCCGGTTTCCGACGCGGAGGTCGAGGCGATGGTGCGGCAGGCGGTGGCGCTGGCCGGCGGCCTGGAGGGCATCATTTCGCCCGGCGACACGGTCCTGCTCAAGCCCAATCTGGTCTGGGGCGCCGCCCCCGGCGAGGGCTACACCACTGACCCCCGCGTCGTCCGCGCGCTGGTGCTCATGGCCCGCCAGGCCGGCGCCGCCCAGGTGCTCATCGCCGATGGCGCCGCCCTCTACCGCGACGGGCACAATGCCCGCGGCGCCACGGTCGAGGCCTTCCGCCTCTGCGGCTATGACGCCAACGGCGACATGATCGACGACGCCACCGGCGCGCCCCTGCTCGACCTGAACGACGCCGGTGGGCTCGACCAGCACGATCCGAACCTGGTCACCCGGGTTCAGGTCGCCAACGGCCTGATCTGGAGCGAATACTGGCTGCCCCGCGCCGTGATGGAGGCCGACGTCGTCATCGGTGTGCCCGTCCTCAAAAACCACACCCACGCCGGCGTCACCCTGGCCCTCAAGGGACAGATCGGCATCGCTCCTTCTGACATCTACCACAGCCCCGGCCTGCAGATGTACAAGATGGCGCTGGGCCACGGCCCGTCCGACCTGGGGCGGCACATCGTCGACCTGAACCTGGCCCGTCCGCTCGATTTTGCCGTCGTCGACGGCCTGCGCGGCATGACGGATGGCCCTGTTGGCGGGACGCTGGCGGACCCGCCGATGCGCCTGCTGATCGCCGGCCGCGACGCCGTCGCCGTCGACACGGTCGGCGCGCTGGTGATGGGCTATGACCCTGCCACCATCCCCTACCTGGGCTGGGCCGCCGGCGCTGGCCTGGGCACGGCGGATGTCGCCCAGATCACCGTGCGCGGCCAGCGCGTCAGCCAGGTGCGGCGCGACTTTCCCGCTCCCTATGGCAACCCCGCCGCCCAGCGCGCCGAGCGGACGTCGCCCACGCTCCAACTGATCACCCCCGCCGATAACCTGGTCGTCACCGAACAGCTCCTGGCCGCGGCCACAGCACAGGACAACCGCGGCGTCGTCAAGGTCGAGTTCTTTGTCGACGGCGCGCTCCAGGCGGTGGACAGCGCGCCGCCCTACCAGGCCACGCTCGACCTGAGCGCCTATCGTGGACAACAGGTCACCATCCGCGCCATCGCTTACGACCGCGCGCTCAACGACGCCGTGGACGAGGCCACCGTCACCGTCGTTGCCGCCCCTGCCCCCGGCACGGCAACCATCCAGACCGCCACGCTGACCATCCCCACCTATCCCTACGCCAACTGCCTGCAAAATCGCTCCAACGGCCCCTACATCTATCCCTGGCTCGACTGGAACTGCTATGGCAACCCCTCGGCGCCGACGCCGCGCACCTACACGCTGCTGGTGCTGGAGAACGACTATTTGCGCGTCACGCTGCTGCCGGAACTGGGCGGGCGGGTCTACCAGATGATCTTCAAGCCTACCGGCCACAACGAGCTGTACCAGAACCCCGTGCTCAAGCCGACCCACTGGGGGCCGCCGGAACAGGGCTGGTGGCTGGCCGCCGGCGGCATCGAGTGGGGGCTGCCCGTCGACGAGCACGGCTACGAATGGGGCATTCCCTGGTCGTGGAGCGCCATCACCTCTACAGACGGCGTCACGGTGACGGTCTGGGACACCCACTTTACCCACCGCCTGCGCGCCGAGATCGACCTCTCTCTGCCGGCCGATCAGGCCGTCCTGGCGGTCACGCCGCGCCTGGAAAATCCCACCGCGGCAACGGTCAATTTCAAGTTCTGGGCCAACGCCATGCTTGCCCCTGGCGCGGCGGACACGGTCGGGCCTGAACTGCGCTTTGTCTTCAATGCTCCTCAGATGGCGGTGCACTCTACCGGTGACTGTCACCTGCCGGGCTGCTGGCCCACCACCCCCAGCGACCCTCGCTATCGCTTCTCCTGGCCGGTCTATAACGGTGTCGATTACTCGCGCCTGGGCAACTGGCGGCAGTGGTTGGGCTTTTTCGAGTATCCGCAGGCCGCTGCCGACTGGATGGGCGTCTATGACACGGCTGCCGACGAGGGCGTGGCGCGCGCCTTTCCGTCTGCCGTTGCCCGCGGCGCCAAGGGCTTTGCCTTTGGCTGGGCCGAGCCGTTCGACTGGCACAACTGGACCGACGACGGTTCGGCCTATGTCGAGCTGCACGGCGGCGTCATGCCGACGTTCTGGGACATGGCCTCGCTGGGGCCCGGCCAGACGCTGAGCTGGAGCGAGTACTGGTATCCGGTGAGCCGGCTGGGGATGCTTTCGGCGGCCACAGCCGAGGCCGCCATCGGCATGCGAGAGAGCGGCGGCGAGCTGCAGGTCGCCGTCCAGCCGACGCGGGCGTATGCGGCGGGAGAGACGAGCCTGTATGTCTGGAATGCCGACTCGTGCGCCGAACTGGCCCGTTGGGACCTGCCGGCAGTCGGGCCCGGTCAGCCCTTTGCTGCGTCGTTACTGGCCGACGCGGCTGACGTCGCCGTCGCTTATGTCGATGAGGCGGGGAACCGCCTGGCGGCGGTCAGACCGGTCGACTGCATGCCGCCGCGGGTGCAGGTGGAGCCCCTGCCGCCGTGGGTCGACACAGCGACGTTTGCTGTCTCCTGGTCAGGACGGGATTGGACGGGGATCGACAGCTACGACATCCAGTTCCGCGACGGTTACGAGGGCCAGTGGACGGGCTGGTTGACGGACACGACGGTGCTGTCGGCGACGTTCAGCGGCGAGCACGGCCACACCTATTTCTTCCGTGCCCGCGCGCGGGACGTGCGCGGCAACGAGGGCCGCTGGGAAGACGCGGAATGGGGGCAGGCGTTCAGCACCGTGCTGCTGGAACCGGCAGCGGTGCTGGTCACCTCGCGCAAGACCGCTGCCCCGCTGCTTTTCCGTCCCGACCAGGTTGTTTCCTACACCATCTCGGTGCGCAACAGCGGCAATCTGACTGCCGCTGTCGTTCTCACCGACACGCTGCCGGCGACGATGGGGGTGTTGACGGCGAGCCTGGCGGCCAGCAGCGGTCCGCCTCCTGCTTACGATGGCCGCGTCATCCGCTGGGCAGGGAGTGTCGACGCGGGCGGCGCGGTGCAGATTGCCTATGCGCTGGCGCCGACGGCGTCTACTCCCAGCGGCGCGCCGCTGACCAACACGGCGGTTATCGAGGGCAGTGTGCTGGGCCCCCTCATCCGCCGGGCGATAGCGGTGCAGGCTTATGTCTACTGGCTGCCCGTGATGGCAAAGTGACGTCCTGGGGCGACCGTGAGGGTGGGGCGAGCCATCGGGTTGCCCCTACAATTTTTTCCAGCGCGGGCCGGCGGGGGTGTCCTCGATCATATAGCCCAGGCGGGCGATTTCGTCGCGGAGGGCGTCGGCGCGCGGCCAGTCACGGGCGCGGCGGGCGGCCTCGCGCTGTTCGATCAGCGCGGCAACCTGTGGCGGCAGTGCCTCTTGCCCGGCTGCCAGCACCGCTTCGACGACGCTGACGGGTAGCCCCTCGTCCAGGGGCGGGATGCGCACTGTGCCCAGCTCGTCCAACGCGAACGTTGCGCCGCTGGCAAAGACGCGCTCGGCCCCGGCGCGGCAGACCGTCGCGCTGCCGCGGCCGACCACCTGCGCTGTGCCGCCGAGCAGGTCGAGCAGCACGGCGGTGTGCTCGTCGATGCCCAGCACCGTTGTCGAAGGCGGCAGCATCTCCAGCAGGCGGGCCATGCGTTCCAGGCCCATAAAGGCGCGGCGCGTGTCGAGGTTCTCGCCGCCCTCCTGGTTGTCCCAGTGGGTGACCACGGCCAGATCCAGCCCGTAGGGGCGGAAAAAATCGAGGCCGGGCTGCCAGTGCAGGGCGGTGCCGACTTTGTAGATTTCGTACACCGGCAGGACGTGGGCGCTGAGGGCAATGGCGGCGGCGCTGGCAAAGGCCAGGGCTGCACCGCGTCGCTGGCGGGCCTGGATGACCTGCCAGGCCCACGTATCGCGCAGGTGCTGTACGGTATAGGTGGGGCTGCCGGGGCCGGCAAAGACGTAATTTGCCTCCAAGAGCGGAGCAGCCAGGGTGGGGTCATTGGCCTGCTCGCGCCGCCGCAGCGGGAGCACGGTCACCTGGGGGTGGTGATTTTGCAGGCTGTGCTGCACAAACTCGGCCAGGCGGCCGGCGACCCAGGCCGAGTTGGGCTGGAAGCCGGCCGGCGTTTCCAGGATGGCCACGCGCGGCGGGGCATGCAATTGTTGCAGGGCCAGATCGTGGGCTTCGCGGCCAGCCGGAGCGGTCTCGCCGGAGCCAAAGAGCAGTACCAGGCCAGGGTTGACGCTGTTTGGTGTCACGGGGGGAATTATACGTGATTTTGGCCTGTCTGTCGATATGGTTACTGCTGAGGATGCAGAAGCTGCGGGAGGGCAGGCAGTTACACAGGGTTTTTGATTTGACGGGAGAGGTGAGTTGTGGTATGATTTGGGGCGTTGGGGGCGTGGTGTAGCGGTTAACATGCCGGCCTGTCAAGCCGGAGATCGCGGGTTCAAATCCCGTCGCTCCCGCTCTTGCTGCTAAGGCACACCAGGGTATACACGGCTTCCGCCAAGAAGAGCTCACTGAGAAGCCCCTGTGTGTCTAAGCGGGCTGCTGAGACTGCTACTCTCAGCAGCCTCTTTTTGTTAACCGGTGACGCCTCATTCCATAGTTCGTCAAAGCGGCGCAATGTGCTAACAATTGCTATTATAGCAATGGCCGGGCGCCCCTTGTCCTGGTGGGAGCAGGAGGATCGGGCAAATCCACCCTGGCAGCCGCGCTGGCAGCGGATCGGGCGGTGCGGGCCGCATTGCCGCACGGCGTGCTATGGGGACACGCCATGTTCTCTCCCACAGAGAAGCGAGTAGTCCGGGCCGATAATCTGCTTCATCATTGGGCGCTGGCACTTGTAGCCCTCGAAAGCAATATGAACGCCCCACAATTTGCATCCCCGCCCTGCCGGGAGTATACTTGATTGTGACCTCCTGGTCGGTGAGCAGGTCTCCTTCCCGTCCCTGCGCACTGCAGGCGGTCTGACCGGTAACGGCTATCCCGGCCTGTAGATTCGAGGCGAGAGAGGGCTGCCATTGTGTGCTCGTTGCAGACCCAAGTGACATCTCTGGTTGGCCGCACCCTGGATATTCCCGGCCACTTCACCGGGCCGGTGCTGGTCGAGGCAGTCCGTCCCCTCGGCAACGGCTTTGAGCTGCGCGTCCGCCGCGCCAGCGGCCAATTGGAGGAGGCCGTCCTCTCCGCTGAGGAGTTCCAGGCGCTCCTCGACATCGCGCCCGAACCGTCGGCTGCGGTTCGTCTGGCCGACCCTGAGCGCCTGCGCCTGCTGGTCGAATCCGCCCGCATCCGCCTGGCGTACGCCTGCGACCCCCACTTTGCGGTCTCCCTCTCCGGCATCCGCACGCTGCCCCACCAGATCGAAGCCGTCTACGCCAGGATGCTGCCGCAACCGCGCCTGCGCTTCCTGCTTGCCGACGACCCCGGCGCGGGCAAGACGATCATGGCCGGATTGCTCATCAAGGAGATGAAACTGCGCCAGGCCATCGAGCGCATCTTGATCCTGGTGCCAGCCCCCCTGACTATCCAGTGGCAGGACGAACTGCTGCGCTTTTTCGGTGAAACGTTCCAGATCATCCACGCCGGCAACGACCAGCAGCAACTCATCAACCTCTGGCAGCGCGAGAGCCAGGTCATCGCCTCGCTCGACTATGCCAAGCAGGAGAGCGTGCGCGAACGGGTCTGGCAGCAACGCTGGGACCTGGTGGTGATTGACGAAGCGCACAAATGCTCCGCCTGCACCAAACGGCGCAGCGGACGTTCCGCAGAGGTCGAAAAGACCCGCCGCTACCAACTGGCCGAGCAATTGGTCGCGCGCGCCGATCACGTCCTGCTGCTGACGGCGACGCCGCACCACGGCGACGATGACCGCTTCGGCCATTTTGTGCGCCTGATCGATCCCGATGTCTTCCCTCCGCCCCATCGACTGGAAGAGCAGGCGCGGGCCATCCGGCGCAACGTCCTCCGTCTGGGCGAGGACTCCCCCTGGGCGCTCCGTCGCCTGAAAGAGGACCTGCGGGATGCTCAAGGGCGGCGGCTCTTCCCCGACCGCCACACCCACACAGTCGCCTTCAGCCTCAACGCCGAAGAGTTCGCCCTGTACAAGACGGTCACGGCCTACATCAACCAGTTCCTGCCCCACGGCGTTGGCAGGCAGAAGGCCAGCGTCGCCCTCACCCGCACTGTCCTGCAACGCCGCCTGGCCTCCTCCTCGCGGGCGATCTATGAGAGCCTGCGCCGCCGCCTGGAACGGCAGCGCAGACTGTTGGAGGAACTGGAGACCCTGTCGCCCCGCGAGCGGGAACGCTACCTGGAGGCGCTGCGCGGACGGCTGACGGACGTCGAACTGGACGAGGACGACCTGGACGACGCAGCCCGCGACCGGCTGAGCGACGAGTTCACGGCAGCGCTCGAACTGGAGCAGTTGCGCGCCGAAGTCGCTGCGCTCAAGGACCTGGTCGAGCAGGCCCGGCGGGTCTATGAACTTGCTCCCGACAGCAAACTGGCCGCCCTGCGCGAGACACTGGCGCGCGCCCAGTTCGCCGAACTCCAGGACGGGCGCGGCAAACTGCTCATCTTCACCGAGCACCGCGACACGCTGACGCACCTGCGCCAACATCTGACGCGCTGGGGCTATTCCACCTGCGAGATCCACGGCGGGATGAATCCGCACGAGCGCAAGGCGGCCCAGGAGGCCTTCCGCCTCACCTGCCAGGTCTGCGTGGCGACCGAGGCGGCCGGCGAGGGCATCAACCTCCAGTTTTGCCACCTGATGATCAACTATGATCTGCCGTGGAACCCGACCCGCCTGGAGCAACGCATGGGACGCATCCACCGCATCGGCCAGGAGCGGGATGTGACTGTCTTCAACTTTGTGGCCGACCAGGCGCAGGACGGCCAGCCGGTCGTCGAGGGGCGCATCCTGCGACGGCTGCTGGACAAACTGGAGCAGATGCGCGACGCGCTGGGCCGCGAGCGGGTCTACGACGTGGTTGGCGAAGTGCTCAACCTCAACCAGGTCAACCTGCCGGAGATGCTGCGTGAGGCCGCCTACGACCCCCGCCGGCTGGACGAGTACCTGGATCAGATTGACCGCATTGACCCCCACCGTCTGCAGCAGTACGAGGAGGCGACGGGCATTGCCCTGGCCCGCGCGCACGTGGATTTTAGCGCCTTTCAGCAGAACAACTTTGAGGCAGAGGAACGGCGTCTGATGCCGGAATACGTCGCCCGCCAGTTCCTGGCCGCCGCCCGCGAGGTCGGCCTGAAGGTCGAGCCGCGCGCCGATGGGCTGTGGCGCGTCCCGCACGTCCCCCAGGACCTGCGCTCCGACCGGCTGGATGCGGTGCGGCGACTGGGCAGGCCCGAGGCCGCCTATCGCAAGGTGACCTTCCAGAAGGCCGACCTGGAGCGCGACCAGCACCTCGACGCGGTGCTGACCGGGCCGGGCCACGCGCTCTACGCGGCGGTGGATGAAAAGCTGAACGAGCGCCTGGCCCCTTTGCGCGGCAGCACAGCGGTCTTTGTGGACGCCGCCGCTGCCGCCCCGTACTGGATTCACTTCCTGGAGATGGAGGTGCGGGGCGAAGAGCCCTTCTCGACCGGGACGTTGTATGCCGAATTGGTCGCCGTGCGCGAAGGGCGAGAGGTGAACGGCGCAGGGCGCTTCACGCTGTTGCCGCCGGACGTGCTGCACGACCTGGCGCCTTGTCCTGACCCACCCGCGACCATCCCTCCGGCCAACCCGCAGGAGGCGATGGATTTCCTCAAGGCCGGCTACCAGTTGGCCAGGCGGCGCGACGTGCAGGCCGAACGCCGACGCCATGCCGGGATCGTGCGCGACTATCTGGAGCAGTCGTTCGGGGCGCGCATCCGCGCCGCCGAGAACCGTGTGATGCAGTTGAGAGCGCGCGAGGCCGGCGGCGAGACCGAGGCGGCGCTGGCCCGCCAGGAGGCGGAGCGCGACCTGGAGGACCTGCGCCGGGCGCGTCAGGAACGGCTGGCCGGGCTGGAGCGGCTGCTGGTAGCCCGCAGCGGGCCGGTGCGGCACCTGGCCAGCGCCTGGGTGCTGCCGCCGGAGCAGGGAGCAGAGACGGCGGCCACCTGGCCGGAGGACGCAGAGATCCGTCGGCGCACCGAAGAAGCGGCGATGCGCGTGGTGCTGGAGTACGAGCGACAGCGCGGCTGGGAGCCGTTCGACGTCTCCGGCGAGCGGGGGCCCGGCTTTGACATCCGCAGCCTGGGCCCGGCCGACCCGGCCACAGGACGCCGCGCGGTGCGCCGCATCGAAGTCAAAGGGCGGGCGCGCGGCCAGCCGGTGCGCATGACGACCAACGAGTGGTTGAAGGCGCGGCAGTTGGGAGAGACGTACTGGCTGTACGTGGTGTGGGACCCGTTGGCGCCGCGGGCGCAGCCGGTGTGCGTGCAGGACCCCGCCCGCGCGCTGGAGCATGCCGTCCGCCAGGTGCAGGTGGTGGCCGGCTACGAAGTGCCCGCCGAAGCGATAGACCAGGCGAGGAACACAGAGCCGCCAGCTTAGCGCCTCCCCAAGTCGGGGACTCCCGAACTTGTTCGGGGTCGTGGAGTCCCGAACTTGTTCGGGGCGGGTCCCGAACTTGTTCGGGGTCGTGGAGCCCCGAACTTGTTCGGGGTCGTGGAGCCCCGAACTTGTTCGGGGTTGTGGAGCCCCGAACTTGTTCGGGGTTGTGGAGCCCCGAACTTGTTCGGGGCGAGTCCCGAACTTGTTCGGGGTCGTGGAGCCCCGAACTTGTTCGGGGCGGGTCCCGAACTTGTTCGGGGAACCCCTCAACAAGTTGAGGATTCCGGGCCGCCGACCTCCCGAACCTGTTCGGGGCCACCTTTCATTACGCCGTTTGAGACAAATCGGTGTATAATAGTCGCTAGAGAGGCGACTATGGTATCAGAAAACATCAAGACGCTGGGCAGCCAGGGCGCCCGGCTGCTGACTGCGCTCAGCGTGGCCGGAAAAACGGTCTTTACCGTCGCCGAGGCCCGTCAATTCCTGAACGATGACAGTGCACGAGCGCGCCAGTTGCTTTACCGCCTGGAAAAGCGCGGCTGGGTGCAGCGCCTGGAACGGGGCAAGTATCTCATCCTCCCCCTGACCGCCGGACTGGAGGGCGCTTACACCGCGCACGAGTTCCTCATCGCCAGCCGTCTGGTTTCCCCCTATGCCATCGCCTTTGGCACCGCGCTGCGCTATTACGGCTACAGCGACCGCTTGAGCCAGACCGTCTACGTGGCGACCACGCGGCGCAAGGCGACGCTCACCCTTCATGGCCTGACCTACCGCTTCGTCACTGTCTCCCCAGCCCGCTTCTTCGGCATCGCGCAGGTACCCCTGGAAGGACAGCGCATCCACATCACCGACCGGGAAAAGACGATCGTGGATTGCCTGACCCATCCGGCCTGCGCCGGAGGGATCATCGGGGCGGCCAAGGGACTCTGGTTCGGGAGCGGGGAGATAGACCTGGGCCGGCTGGTGGAGTATGCCGAACGCAACGGCAGCCGCGCGGCGATGCAACGGCTGGGCTTTTGGCTGGAACGGCTGGGCCTGGGAAACGACGCGCTGCTGGCGCGCATCGAGAGCGGGTGCGGACAGAGTTACGCCCGACTCGAAGTGCCTGGCCCGACGTCGGGGGCCCGCGACCGGCGCTGGCGTGTGATCATCAACGTCGCCGCCGATACGCTGCTGGAATGGAGGGAGCACTGATATGGACCCGGCTATGTGGGACGCCGGCGCAGTGAAGTGGACGGCGAAACCTGGCCGGTTTACGGCGTCATCTATATTGACGACCTGCGGCCACGCGAAGCACGAGACGAGGAATAGGGAAACAAAAAGGCAAAGACGGTTCCCCTTGCGGAGTCCCATCAGAGCCTCCGATATATATCGGTTCAGAGATTGAGCAGCTTGTCAAGCAGGATTCAGCCAGGATAACAACACCATGAAGCAACCTGATGCCTCCATCGTCCGCATCACCGACCCGCAGGGGGAAACCCACGGCACCGGCTTCATCATCTCTGCCGACGGGCGGGTCGTGATTTGGAGGAGATCTGCCGTCTGGCGCAAGAATGAGAAGCCCTATGTCTGACAACAACAGTGACCAACGCCTGATCGAGGATTACCTGCCCATCGAGGCCATCTCTGCCGAGGCGACGCGGGAAAAGTCCGTGCGCAAGGGGCATATCTCCACGCTGCACCTGTGGTGGGCGCGAAGGCCGCTCGTCGCCTGCCGCGCCGCCGTCTACGGCGCGCTCGTCCCCGCCCCCGCCACGCCCAAGGCCCGCCGCGACCGGGCAGAGTTTGTCGCCGACCTGTGCCGCTACCCCGGCGACCCCCGCCGGATCGCGCAGGCGCAGCAACACATCCTGGAGGCCCACGCCGCCCGCCTCTCGGCGGAAACCGGCCAGACGGTGACGGTGGCCGACATCGAGGCCGGCCGCGCCCCCCGCCCCCGCGTGCTCGATATGTTCGCCGGCGGCGGGGCCATTCCCCTGGAGGCGCTGCGCCTGGGCTGCGAGGCCTACGCTCTCGAACTCAACCCCGTCGCTCACCTGATCGAACTCTGCACCCTGGTCTACCCGCAGCAGTACGGCCAGCCCGACCCGAACGCCGTCGGCTGCAAACTCTCCTCACCCGCTGGCGGGGGAGGAGCCGGGGGAGGGGGCACCTGGGCCGGCCTGGCCGCCGAGGTCGAATACTGGGGCAAATGGGTGCTGGAGCGCGTCCGGGCCGAGATCGGCGACCTCTACCCGCCCATCCCCGATCCTGCGGCACAAGAGGCAGGAGCCAGAAAGCAGGAGGCGATCCAACCCCACTTCGACGCTCTGGGATTCGAGGTCCCTGCGCCGCCCACGCAACACGCAACACGGGGCACGCTGACCCCCGTCGCCTACCTGTGGACGCGCACCGTGCGCTGCAAGAACCCCGCCTGCGCCGCCACCGTCCCCCTGGCCCGCCAGACCTGGCTGGCGAAGAAGAAGGGGCGCTACGTTGCGCTCAAGGCCAAAGTCCCGGCGGGCGATGCGCGAGAAGCGACAGGCGATAAGCGAGTACGCTACCGCGTGGTGGAGGCGACGACCGAGAAGGGCCTGGGCTTCGACCCCGCCGCCGGCTCGCGGGGCGGCAACGTGGCCTGTCCCTTTTGCGGCACGGTGGCCGACAGCGCCTACGTCAAGGCCGAGGGGCGGGCGGGGCGGTTGGGCGTCCAGCCGATGGCGGTGGTGTGCACGCGCCCCGGAAAGCAGGGCAAGGTCTACCTGAGCGCGGACGAGCTCAGCCCGGCGCTGCTGCCGGATGATGCCGCCATCCGCCGCCGCATCGAGGCCCTGTGCGCCGAAACGGGATTGACGGTGCCGGATGAGCCGATCATCACCGATGCCAAAGGGAGTGCCTGGGTAATTCAGTATGGACCGAAGTGCTTCAGCGACTTGTTCACTTCTCGTCAGCTAATGACTTTGCTTGCTTTTACTAGGCATATCCGTGCCGCTCATACCGAGATGAGAAAGCGGGGCTATGGTGAAGAGTGGGCCAAGGTTGTGGTTACGTACTTGAGCATGGCTTTGGATCGCTCTGCCGAGGATCTATCCTCACTTTGTCGTTGGAATCCCAGTGCTCAGAAAATGCAAGGAACTTTCGGGCGTCAGGCGCTACCAATGGTATGGGATTTCTGCGAAGCAAATCCGTTTGGAGGTTCTGTTGGCGATTGGCTTTCGTTGATTGATTTGGCTACAAATGCCATAGAGGGTGCCATAATGTTTCCTGGTATGCCTGCCCGAGCCACGCGTGCCTCGGCAATTCATCTACCAGTTCAGCATAGCTACTTTGACGCAGTGGTCAGCGATCCACCTTATTATGACAACGTGCCTTACTCGAATCTATCGGATTTCTTCTATATCTGGCTCAAGCAGAGCGTCGGTTTTCTCTATCCAGAGCACTTCTCGTCCCAGCTGACCCCGAAGAAAAACGAGGTCGTAGCCGATGCAACCCGTCATGAAGACAATCGAGAACATGCAGCCAGAGTGTATGAGGAAATGATGGCCGAGACCTTTGTGGGGACCGGGAAGATGCTCAAGCCAGGTGCACCGTTGGTTATCG
>DAOTYD010000204.1:0-16940 GCA_034435295.1 Anaerolineae bacterium
CCGCTGCCGGCAAAAGGGTCCAGGATTCTGCCTGAGGTGATCTTGTACTTGTGAAAGAGGTGCTCCACCAACGAAGCCGAGAAGGCTTCTTTGAACTTGTACCAGCGATAAACGGGCCTCGTCTTGTTGGCCTGAAAACTGACCATCTGGCGCGATAGGGAGGGCTGAATGACAAACTTGTTTTCGAACCGCTCAAACAACTGCGCATCAAGACGGTCTATATCACGTAGGGAAATATCCCCTGGATCCATCAACGGCAAAGCGGTACTAAAACGCCCGCTCATTACGAGCGGATCGAGGTGTGGATCGTAGGCGCAAGTTTTCTGCCCCGCGTCGGGATCGGTTTCGGGCGTCACCAGGCCAACGGGTGGATTGTTGAGACGTTCCCTGCCCTTGTGCTCGTAGGATTCGATCGGGCGACTGGATTCGGGTTTCTTCTTTCGTGCCATCGAGTCCTGCCCGTCGGTTTCGTCATGCACTGATTTGGGGGTCGCCTATGCCTCCACACCCGCCGCAACATCCGCCTTTTGCCCGGCAGGAAGCCCGTTCGCCACGGTGAACTGCAACCCCCCCTCGCCCACATCGACCAGCACGCGGTCGCCGCTGTGAAAAGTGCCGCGCAGGAGCTGGATGCTGAGCGGGCTTTCGATGTGCCGTTGCAGGGCGCGCCGCAACGGCCGGGCGCCAAACTGGGGATCGTAGCCCTCGTTGGCCAGCCACTTGCGCGCCGCCGGCGTCAGCTCGACCTCTAAACCCTGCTCCCTCAACTGGCGGGCGATCTCTTTCATCTGCAGCTCGACGATCTCTTCCATCTGCTCCAGCGTCAGCCGGTCGAAGATGATGATCTCGTCGACGCGGTTGATGAACTCGGGCCGAAAGATTTCCTTGAGCGCCTTCTCGATGCGGCGGCGGGCTTCGTCCGCTTCGCGCTCCTCTTCGCCAGAGCGCAAAAAGCCCAGCGACCCGCCCTCACGGGCAAACTCGGTGCCCACGTTCGAGGTCATGACAATGACCGTGTTGCGGAAATCAACCGTGCGACCCTGCCCGTCGGTCAGCCGGCCGTCGTCCAGGATCTGCAACAGGGAGTTGAGCACCTCCGGATGGGCCTTTTCGATCTCGTCGAAGAGGACGACGCGGTAGGGGCGGCGGCGCACGGCCTCGGTGAGCTGCCCGCCCTGCTCGTAGCCGATGTAGCCCGGCGGCGCGCCAAAGAGCCGTGAAACGGTGTGCTGCTCGCGGTACTCGCTCATGTCGACGCGCAACAGCGCGTCCTCGTCGTCAAAGAGAAACTCGGCCAGCGCCTTGGCCAGCTCGGTCTTGCCCACCCCCGAACTGCCCAGAAAGATGAAACTGCCGATGGGCCGGCGGGGGTCCTTGAGGCCGGCGCGCCCGCGACGGATGGCGTCAGCAATGGCAGCCACCGCCCGCTCCTGACCGACGATGCGCCTGTGCAGCGCCTCTTCCATCCGCAGCAGCTTTTCCGCCTCGGTCTCCATCATCTGCGCGACCGGGATGCCGGTCCACATCGCCACCACCTGGGCAATGTCCTCCTCGCCCACCGTCTCGTCGAGCTGGTGCTCCTGCTGCCAGCGCTCGCGCTGCTCCTGGAACTCTTTGTCCAGCCGCAGGCGCTGGGTCTTGATCTCGGCCGCTCGCTCATAGTCCCGCTCGCTGCCGGCGGCTTCCTCCTCCATCCGCAGGCGGTTGATCTCTTTCTCCAACTGCTTCAGCTCGGGCGGCAGAGTGTGGAGCGCCACGCGCAGCTTGGCCGCCGCCTCGTCGATCAGGTCGATGGCCTTGTCGGGCAGGTGGCGGTCGGTGACGTAGCGATGGGAGAGGCGCGCTGCCGCTGCAAGCGCCGCGTCGGAGATGTGGACGCGGTGGTGCGCTTCGTAGCGGTCGCGCAGGCCGTACAGCATGGCGATCGTCTCCTCCGTCGTCGGCTCGTCGACAAAGACGGGGGCAAAGCGCCGTTCCAGCGCGCCGTCCTTTTCGATGTACTGGCGATATTCGTCCAGCGTGGTCGCGCCGATACACTGCAGCTCGCCGCGGGAGAGGGCCGGCTTCATCATGCTGGAGGCGTCCAGCGCGCCGGAGGCTGCCCCCGCACCGACGACGGTGTGCAGCTCGTCGATGAAGAGGATGATCTCCCCCTGCGCTCGCTGGATCTCCTCCATCGCCGCCTTGAGCCGTTCCTCGAACTCGCCACGGAAGCGAGTGCCGGCGACCATCGCCCCCAGGTCGAGTTGGGCCACGCGCCGCCCCTTCAGAATCTCGGGCACGTCGTCGGAGGCGATCTTTTGCGCCAGCCCCTCGACGATGGCCGTCTTGCCCACCCCCGGCTCGCCGATCAGCACGGGGTTGTTCTTGGTGCGGCGGACGAGGATCTGGATCAGGCGCAGGATCTCGGCATCGCGGCCAATCACCGGATCGAGCTTGCCCTCGCGGGCCAGTTGCGTCAGGTCGCGGCTGTACTTTTCCAGCGTGCGGTAGCGCGACTCGGCGCGGGGGTCGGTCACCCGCTGTCCGCCGCGCACCTGCTGCACCGCTTCATAGACGCGCTCTTTGATCACGCCGCACTCGGAAAGGATGCGGGCGACATCCGTCCCTCGCTCGCTGGCGATGGCCAGGAAGAGGTGCTCGGTGGAGATGTACTCGTCGTTGAGCCGGTTGGCCTCGTCGTTGGCAATGTCCAGGATGCGCTTGACGCGCGGGGTGATGAACACCTGTCCCAGACTGCCACGGCTGTAGATGCCGGCCTTGGGGCTGCGGCGCAGCGCCTCGTCCAGGCGCTGGGTGATCAGACTCACGTCGGCGCCCAGCACATTCAGTATCTGCGGCACGACGCCGTCTGGCTGCTCCAACAGGGCGAGCATGATGTGCTCGGTATCGACCTGGGTATGGCCGTAGCGTGTCATGACTTCGACCGCCCGCTGCGCGGCGTCCTGCGCGCGCTCGGTGAAACGATCCATTCGCATCATAGCTCTGTATCTCCTCTCCGCCTCGATTATACCACACTTTGCGGTCGGTCGAACTGACTGTAGTACATCTCGGCGTAAAAGCCGCCACGCGCCAGCAACTCCTGGTGCGTGCCCTGCTCGACAATGTCGCCGTCGCGCATGACCAGGATCAGGTCGGCGTTGCGGATCGTGGACAGACGGTGGGCGATGATAAAGCTGGTGCGGCCCTTCATCAGGTGGTCCATCGCCTCCTGGATCAATATCTCGGTGCGCGTGTCGACCGAGCTGGTGGCTTCGTCCAGAATCAGCATGCTGGGGTTGGCCAGGATGGCGCGGGCGATGGTCAGGAGCTGCTTTTGCCCCTGCGAGATGTTGGAGGCTTCTTCATTGAGCACCAGGTTGTAGCCCTCCGGCAGGGTGCGCACAAAGTGGTCGACATGGGCCGCCCGCGCCGCGGCAATGACCTCCTCGTCGCTGGCGTCGAGCCGGCCATAGCGGATGTTCTCCAGGATCGTGCCGTTGTAGAGCCACGTGTCTTGCAGCACCATGCCGAACATCTGACGCAGGTCGCGCCGCGAAAACTCGCGGATGTCATGCCCGTCGATCAGGATGGCCCCCCCGTCGACGTCGTAGAAGCGCATCAGCAGCTTGACCATCGTCGTCTTGCCGGCGCCCGTCGGGCCGACGATGGCGATCTTTTGCCCCGGCGCGACAAAGGCCGAAAAGTCGTGAATGACCACTTTGTCGGGCGTGTAGCCAAAACGGACGTTCTTGAACTCGACGCAGCCGTGTACCTGGGGCAGGCGGACGGTGTCGGGGCGGTCGGGCACCTCTTCGGCCTCGTCCAGAAACTCGAACACGCGCTCGGCGGCCGCTGCTGTCTGCTGCAGGACGTTGGAGATGTTGGCGATCTGGGTGATCGGCTGGGTGAACGAGCGCACGTACTGGATGAAAGCCTGGATGTCGCCGACGGTGATGCTGCCGCGGGCAGCCAGCCAGCCGCCCACGACACAGACGGCCACATAGCCGACGTTGCCGACAAAGTGCATCAGCGGCATCAGCAGGCCGGAGAGGAACTGGGATTTCCAGGCCGCCTGGTAGAGGGTGCCATTGTAGTGATCGAAGCGGGCAATGCTGCGCTCCTCGCCGTTAAAGGCCTTCATGACCGTATGCCCGCCGTACATCTCCTCGACGTGACCGTTGACGTGGCCCAGATAGTCCTGTTGCTGCTTGAAGTATTTCTGCGACTGGCCGATCACCAGGCCGACGATCAGCAGCGAGAACGGGATGATCCCCAACGCCACCAGGGTCATCAGCCCGCTGATCGACAGCATCATGATCAGCACGCCGATCACCGTCGTCAGCGAGGTGATGATCTGCGACAGGCTCTGGCTGAGGGTCTGGCTGACCGTATCGACGTCGTTGGTGACGCGGGAGAGCACCTCGCCATAGTTGGTGCCGTCGAAATAGCGGAGCGGCATGCGGTTGATCTTGAGCGAAATGTCCCGCCGGAAACGGTAGGCGATGTCCATCGACACGCCGGACATGATCCAGCCCTGGATGTAGCTCAAGAGCATCGCCAGGAGGTAGAGGCCGCCGGCCAGCAGGAGAGTGGAGCCGATGTAGGCAAAATCGATCGAGCCCGTGCCGGCGATCTGGGCCAGCACGCCCTCGAAGAGGCGGGTGGTGGCGCGGCCCATGATCTTGGGACCAAAGATGGTAAAGACGGTCGATGCGGCGGCAAGGAGCAGCACAACGAGAACCGACCACCTGTAGCTGCCGAGGTATTGGATCAGACGGGCCATCGTGCCGCGAAAGTTGCGCGCCCGCTCGCCGCGCATCATCGCCATCGGGCCGTGCCCGCGAGCGGGCGCCCGTCCGCCCAGCGGCCCGCCAGGAAGGGGACCTCTCATCGGCGCGCTCATGCTGCTTCCTCCACGCCGAGCTGGGAGAGGGCAATTTCACGGTAGACCTGGCAATCGCGCATCAGTTCGCGGTGCGTGCCACGGCCAACGATGCGGCCCTCGTCCAACACGATGATCTGATCGGCGTTCATGATCGTCGAAACGCGCTGGGTGACGATCAGCACGGTGCTGGCGGCAGTCCTCTCCTTCAGCGCCCGCCGCAGCGCCGCGTCGGTCTGGAAATCCAGCGCCGAGAAACTGTCGTCCAGGATCAGGATGGGCGGCTTTTTGACCAGCGCGCGGGCGATGGAGAGGCGCTGTTTCTGGCCGCCGGAGACGTTCATCCCGCCCTGGGCGATCTCGGCAGCCAGGCCCTCTGGCCGCTCGACGATAAAATCAGCCGCCTGCGCGGTCCGGAGCGCCTCCCACAGCTCCTCCTCGCCGGCCTCTTCGTCGGCGTAGCGCAGGTTGCTCTCGACCGTGCCGGAGAAGAGTACCCCCCGCTGCGGGATGTAGCCGATCTTGTCGCGCAGCTCGCGCTGAGCGACCTGGCGGATGTCGATGCCGTCTACCAGGATCGCGCCGCTGGTGACGTCGTAAAAGCGCGGGATCAGGTTGACCACCGTCGATTTGCCCGAGCCGGTCGAGCCGATCAAAGCCGTCGTCTGGCCAGGGCGGGCCACCAGGTTGATGTCGTGCAGCACGTCCTCTTCCGCTCCCGGGTAGCGGAACGAGACATTGCGAAACTCGATCAGCCCCTGGAACGGCTCGGCAAAGCGCCTCGGCTGGGGCGGGTCCTGGATCGTCAGTTCCGTCTCCAGCACCTCGGCCACGCGGTCGCCGGCCACCGCCGCGCGCGGCAGGATGATGAACATCATCGACAGCATCAGGAAGGAAAAGACGATCTGCAGCGCGTACTGCAAAAAGGCCATCATGTCGCCCACCCGCAGGGTCGACTGGGCCACCTGATGGGCGCCGACCCAGATGATGAGCAGGGTCAATGCGTTCATGATGAACATCATCAGCGGCATCATGACCACCATCACGCGGGTGATGAACAGCATCGTGTCGGTCAGGTCCCTGTTGGCCCGGTCGAAGCGCTCCAGTTCGAAATCCTGGCGGTTGAAGGCGCGGATGACCATCATGCCAACCAGGTTCTCGCGCATGATCAGGTTGAGGCGGTCGATCAGCTCCTGGATGCGCTTGAAGCGGGGCAGGGCGATGCTAAAGACGAGCAGGATCAGCCCCAGCAGCACGATCACGGCCAGGGCGATGAGCCACCACATGGACGAGCTCTTGCCGATGGCGCGGATCACCCCGCCGATGCCGATGAGGGGGGCGTAAGCGACCATGCGCACGAGCATAAAGGCGACCATCTGAATCTGGGTGATGTCGTTGGTCGAGCGGGTGATCAGCGAGGCAGTGGAGAAGCGGTCGAACTCGGCGGCGGAAAAGCTCTCGACTTTGGCAAAGACCAGGCGGCGCAGGTCGCGGGCCAGGCCGGCCGAAACGCGCGCCGCCAGGTAGCCGACGGCGATGACACAGACGACGAACAAGAGCGTCAGCAGCAGCATGTTCATGCCGGTGCGGAGGATGTAGCTGTTCTGCAGCGCTGCCAGGTCCATGCCCAGCGCCTGGTACTCGGCTCTGACGGGGGCAATGGCGGCCTGGGCGATGAAATTGTCGCCCATCGCCGCAAAGCGCTGGTCGATCGCCGCCCGAATCTGCGCCCGCTGCGCTGCCGGCATCTGGCCCAGCAGGGCAAAGACATCGACGCCGGGTGGCAGGCGGGAGAGGTCAAAGCCGGGAAAGAGCGTTGCCGCCATCTGCGGGTTGGCCAGCGCCTGCTCGATGCCGTACACGACCAGCCAGGCCCGCCCCATGATGGGGTTTAGCCGCTCTACCGTCGCCCGGTCGACAGGCTGACGCACGTAGAGCGGCTCCTGGGCCAGGGCCGGATAGTCGCGCACCAACTGCTCATAGTCGGGCGACGTCGCATCGACCAGGGTGTAGATCTGGCGCACGCTGGCTTCTTCCTCGGCGGTCATAAAGAGGGCCAACCGTTCCATCGTGCTCTGGCGCATCGCCAGGGCTATGGCGTTCTCGACGCCGCTCTGTTGGATGCCGACGTTGACGATGCGCGACATGTAATCGGGCAGCGCCAGGTCGGCGTTGGCCTGCACGAACAACAAGATCACGGCCAGCAGAATGCCGGGCAGAAAAGGTTTGGCGTATTTGGCCAGTCGTATCATTGTGCCGTTCCTGAGATGGAAGAGTTTGCCGGGCGGAAAGTCGTTTGTCGCCCCTGTCTACTCATAGCGCAGCGCTTCGATGGGGTTGAGCCGCGAGGCGCGCCAGGCGGGGTAGAGGCCTGAGGCCAGGCCGACGATGGCCGATACGGTCGTCGCCAGCGCCACCGCCCCGGCCGTGAGGACGGCGCGGAAGCCTTCCACCAGCGTCGAGATCAACTCGGCGCCCAGCGCGCCGATGCCGATGCCGATCAACCCGCCGACGACGGCCAGCATCACCGCCTCGATCAGGAATTGCTCCATGATGTCCCGCCGCCGCGCGCCGACGGCCTTGCGCAGGCCAATCTCGCGCGTCCGTTCCGTCACCGAGACGAGCATAATGTTCATGATGCCAATGCCGCCGACGAGCAGGCTGATGCCGGCAATGGCGCCCAAAAAGATCGTCAGCACGTTGGTGATCTGGCCGAACGTGTTCAGCAGGTCCGACTGGCTGAGCACGGTAAAGTCGTCCTCGTCGGTGAAGGCGATGTCGTGCCGCTCGCGCAGCACGGCGCGGATCTGCTCCGCCGCAGCGTCCATGCGATCCTCGCTCACCGCCTCCGCCAGGATGTACGATACGCGGCGCTCGCCGCTGGAAGTGCGCGAGGGAAAAAGACGCGCCTGCGCGGTGGTCAGGGGGATAAAGACCGTGTCGTCCTGGTCGCCAAACGTGCCGCCCTTGCTCTCCATCACCCCGATGACGCGAAAGGGCACGTTGTTGATGCGCACTGTCTCGCCGATGGGGTAGGGGTTGTCCGGAAAGAGCGTCTCGACGACCGTCTGCCCCAGCACGACCACCCGCGTCTGGCCGTCCATATCCTGCTGAGAGATGAACTCGCCCACTTCGGGGTACCAGTTGCGCACCTGCGGGTACTGGGGCGTCACCCCTTGCAACTGGCTGACCGAGCGGCGTCCCCCGGCGACCAGGGTGGCCATGCGCTCGATTTGCGGGGCGACGCGGGCCACGTCGGGCAGGCGGAAAGGGTCAGAGAGGGCGAGCGCGTCTTCCAGGGTCAAGGGATCGGGCGCGCGCTGCATGGCCGCCGGCCCGCCACTGTCGAACTTGCCGGGGAGGACGAACAGCAGGTTGGTGCCGATGCCCTGGAACTGCTCGGCCACGTAGACCTGCACGCCCTGACCGGCAGCCATGAGCGTGATCACGGCGGCAACGCCGATGATGATGCCCAGCATGGTCAGCGCGGCGCGCAGTTTGTGCGCCGCCATGGCGCGCAGGGCGATGCGAATGCTCTCCGTCAGGGTCATGCCGCTTCCTCCGCCATCTGTGCCTGCAACGGCTCAGCGACGCGCTCCTCGCTTTCGACGCGCCCGTCGTAGAGGTGCAGGATGCGCGACGTATAGCGGGCGATCTGTGGGTCATGGGTCACCAGGACGACGGTGATGCCCTGCTCGCGGTTGAGCTGCTGAAGGATCGCCATCACCTCGCGGCCAGAGCGGCTGTCCAGGTTGCCGGTCGGCTCGTCGGCCAGGATGATGGAGGGGCGGTTGACCAGGGCGCGGGCGATGGCGACGCGCTGCTGCTGCCCGCCGGACAGCTCGGTCGGCGTGTGCTCCAGGCGTTCGCCCAGGCCCACTGCTTCCAATGCGGCCCTGGCCCGCTGCATCCGTTCGGCGCGGGGCAGCCCGGCATAGATCAGCGGCAGGGCCACGTTGTCCAGCGCCGACGTGCGCGCCAGCAGGTTAAAGGTCTGAAAGACAAAGCCGATGCGCCGGTTGCGGATCGCTGCCAACTGGTCGTCGTCCAACTGGCCGACCTCTTCACCGTCCAGCCAGTAGCGGCCGGCGGTCGGCTGGTCGAGGCAGCCAATGATGTTCATCAGCGTCGATTTGCCCGATCCGGACGGCCCCATAATGGCGACCATCTCGCCCGGCGCCACGGCGAGCGAGACGCCGCGCAGGGCGTGCACTTCGACTTCGCCCATCTGATAGATTTTGGTGACGTCCTCGATGCGAATCGTCTGCTCCATTGCTTCACCTTGACTGCTGGGGGAAGAAACCGTTGTCACGGACAAGGACGAGCACCTGGCCTTCCTCCAGGCCGCTCAAGACCTGACTGTAGCCTTCGTAGCGGATGCCCAGTTGGACATCGACCCGCTCGACCTCCCGGCCGGCCTGGCGGTAGACATAGGTCTGGCCGGTGACCTGATCGACGCGGACGATCCAGTTGGGGATGAGGAGCTGGTCGGCGACCTCTTCGACCAGGATGGTCGCGGTAGCTGACATGCCAGCGCGCAGGGGGGCGTCGCTGGGGTCGAGGCTGATGATCACCGCATAGGTCGGGGCGCCCTGGTCGAATGTCGCCGCCGGGCTGATGCGTTCGACGACGCCGTTGAGAGTCCGGTCGGGCAGCGCGTCGATGCTCACCTCGGCCGTCAGCCCTTCGGACAGCTTGGCCACGTCGATCTCGTCGACGCTGATGGTCAGGCGGAAATGGGAGGGGTCGATCAGGCTGACCGCCGGCAGGCCGGTAGGGGCCTGCTCGCCAGGGGCCACGTTGACCGCCGCGACGAGGCCGGCGAAGGGAGCGCGCAGCGTCGCCTTGTCCAGGTCGGCGCGGGCGCGGTCGAGGGCCAGTTGGGCTGCTTCCAGGTCGAGCCGGGCTGCTTCCAGGTCGATTTCCCCTGCTCCCTGGCGCAGCCGCTGCAGGTTGTTCTGTGCCTGCTGGTAGGCGTTGTAGGCGCGGGTGACCTCGTTGCGGGCCGTGAGCATCTGCAGGTCAGCGCTCTCCACAGCGCGGTTGTAGGCGCCCAGGGCGTCCAGATAGGCGTTGTGCGCGGCCTGGACCATCGACTCGGTGACAAAGGCTTCTCCCGCGTCGAATTTGGACTGCAGGTTCTGGTAGGTGCGGTAGGTCTCGTCGCGGGCAAGCTGGGCGGCGCGCACCGCGTCGCCAACCGAGATGCTGTGCCCGGTCAGTTGCAGGTTGCGCTGCGCGGCCTGGTATGCTGCCAGCGCGTCGCTGACCGCTGCCTCGGCGGCCTGGAGGTCGGCTTCGTCGGGCGGCTCCTGCAGCCGCTCCAGGCGCAGTTCGGCCTGGCGGACGGTCAGTTCGGCCTGGGTCACGGCGCGCTCGAGGTCGGCTGTCTCCAGCCAGGCCAGCGGCTGGCCCGCTTCGACCGCGTCGCCGATCTCGACGGCGACGCCGGCCACACGGCCGGGCAGGGTAAAGCTCAGGTTGACTGCGCTGGCCGGCTCGATGCGCCCGCTGCCGGTGACGGTGATGCGCAGCGTGCCGCGCTCGACGACGGCGGTACGGGTCTCGGTGCTGGCGCTGCGCGCCTGCGCCTGGCGCCACAAGAAAAAGCCGCCGACGATCAACACTACCGCAGCGGCGACAAAAATCCACCCCTTACGCTTCATCCTCTCCCTCCACACTGTCTGCCAGAGCCTGTTGCTCCAGCAGCCGAATCTTTTCGATCCAACGGCTCATCCATTGTCCCAGCACTTCGGCCTTGACCAGGATCAGAGCGCCGCCAGGCCCGCCGACGACAAGGAGCTTGTCCCCCGTCTCAATGCCCAGGTTGCGCCGCGCCTGCACGGGGATGACCACCTGACCGCGGTCGCTGACCGTGACCGCGCCATAGAACGCTCCGCCTCTGTTTTCTTCCATTTCTTCTCCAAGATATATCTTATTTGTTTTGTAAATCATACAAACAAGGCGGATTATACCATGAACCGGCAGATTGTCAAAAAGTGGGATTATCGTATCACAGCGGGGCGATAAAGTCAATGAATTTCTTGTTAAAATTCCGTTAGAAAGGCCTATCCACTGCCCTCCCGCAGGTTAGAAAGTAGCTGGCAAGAGGGCAGGCAGCTCGGTGCGGCGCACTCCAATGCGGAAATTGCGTCCAACCCTGCGGGAGGACAGGCAGCTTACAGCGCCCCCGAGGCGACCAGCGTCATGAACGAAACCTGGAACCAGTGGATGAGAAACGGGTACAGGAACGAGCGCGTGCGCCAGGCGATCAGGCCAAAGGCTGTCCCGCCGAACATGCAGCTCCACGTCTCCAGTTCCGGCTTGTGGACATGGGCCATCGTAAAGGGCACCGCCTGCAGCAGAATGGCCAGCGGGCCGCAGGCGCGGTAGAGCGCAAAGAGCAAAAAGCCGCGAAAAAAGAACTCCCAGCCCAACAACTCGATCCCATCTGCCAGCCAGAAGGGAAAAGCGCCGGCCGTCTGGCGGCCATAGTAGCCGCTGAAAGCGGGCATGCGCCCGATGACGAGCACCACCCCGGCCATCAGCAGGCATCCCCCAACGGTGAGCGCCAGCCCCAACCGCCAATCGCCCAGCCGCCAGCCGTACTCGGCTGGCGACTGGCGGTAGACAAGCACGATCAGCGCCAGCGGGATAATCAGGTAGATGAGCGTGCGCGTCAGCAGTTCGCTGTTCCACAGCACACGGTATTCGTCAAAGACCAGCAGCAGCGTGCTGACCAGGACGGTCACCGCTGCCCGCCAATCCAGCCTGCGTCTCTCTGCCATGCCGTTCTCCCGATCAGTAGGACAGGTAAAGCTGGTTGCCGCCCGGAGCGATCAGCGCGCGTAGCAGTTCGGCGTCCCGCGCCAGCTCCCAACCCCAGTTCGCTGCCAGGGCCAGCCAGAGCAGCACAGCCAGCCCTCTCTGCCAGCGCGCTGCCCCCTGCCACGGCCGGTCGACCAGCGTGTGCGCGGCCAGCACGGCCAGGGGCGGGATGAGCGGCAGGTGGAAGCGCGCCTCGGCCATGATGAGCACATAGCCCGCGGTGAACGAGACGACCAGCAGCGCTGCCAGGGCGATCTGGCGGCGAGGTCTCGCCAGGACCAGCCCGGCCAGTCCTGCCGCGACGACCAGCGCCGTCGGCGCGCAGAGCAGCCCCAGCGCCCCCTCTACCTGCCACGGCTGCCAGTCGCCCAAAAAGTTGTTGCAGTAGAAATACTGGAACCCGCGCCGGTCGAACCCCCAAAAATAGCTCAGCTTGCGCGCCATCAGATAGGGCACGCGCGCCGGGTCGGCGCGGACGAACGACCAGAACGCTTCCATCCCCAGCCGGTTGCGCTCGCCGTCGTCGAGGATGGGCAACAGGTCGAAAGAAAACTCGACGCTGAACGTGCCGCTGCTCTGGGGATGATAGCCCATGTAGAGGTTGTAGCCCAGATCGGTTTCGACAAAGTGAAACTCGCCGTGGAGGAGCGAGTTGCGCAGCGACCAGGGCATGGTGACGAGCAAGAAAGCGAGCACAACGAGGGCGCCGTTGCGCAGGCCGGCGCGCCAGGGACGGACGCCCCAGCCAGTCCACAGCGCCGCCAGCGGCACAAAGGGGACAACTGCCGAGCGGGTCAGCGCGGTCAGGCCCAGCAAAAGCCCGGCCAGGCCATAGTCGAACGCACGCCCCCGCTCGCCGGCGCGCAGCAGCGCCCACAGCGCGAGCAACAGCAAAAAGACAAACAGATTTTCTGTCGCCAGGGCCAGGGGGTAGATGACCAGCAGCGGGTAGAGCGCCACGCCCAGCGCCCCCCAGCGCGCCGCCCGTTCCGAGCAGCCCAGTCTCCGCCCTACCTGCGCTGCCAGCGGCACCAGCGCTGCCCCCAACAGCGCCTGAACCAGCCGGGCAGCCAGGAAGCGGCGCGGCCCGCTCCCCACCAGCAGATAGACAAGCGCCAGAAAGGCCGGATAGAGCGGCGGGCGAAAGCTGGTGGGAATGCCGCGTGGATCGTACTCCGGGGGTATCTGTATAGGCGGCAGATAGCGGCCCACATAGCGCTGGATCAGCCGCAGGTCCTCTTGCGCATACCAGCGATAGCCGTTGCCCGCCGCGATCGAGCGGGCCAGCATGTCGTACTGGAACATGTCGTCGAGGCCGATGCGCAGGTCAGCAAAAGCGAGCACCAGCCCCACGCGCAGCGCCAGGGCAAGCAGAAAAATCCTCCCCAGCGGTTTGAGACGCATGGGGGGGATTATAGCGGGGTTGGGCGGAATGGCAAGGCGCGTGACCTAGTAAGTCACGACGCGCTCGAGCTTTTTGGCCTGCTCCACCCACGCCGCGACCATCGCGCGGCTGGGGGGGCGGCGCACCAGGCGACCCGAAGCGCTCACTTCCATCAGCTTCTCGTAGAGGTTGTCCGGATTGCGCTGGGCCAGTTCGGCCACCGTGTCCACACCGGCTTTTTCCAGCAGATCGCTGTACTCCTCGCCGACGCCCGACACGCGCATCAGGTCGGCCCGGTTGACCCAGGCCAGGATCAGGTCATAGCTGATGCCGCTCTTCTCGGCCAGCTCCTGGCGCCCCTTGGGCGTGGCGCCGGCTTCGAGCAGGGCGTTGATGCTGCGGATGCCCGCCTCGCGCAGCTTGTTGGCATACACAGGGCCGATGCCCTCGATCAACTCCAGCTTGGCCATTGTTCTCCTTTCCTGTCCTACTTTTGGGGGATGCGCAGTTCCTGGCCCGGATAGATCAGGTTCGGATTGCTGATCTGGTCCTTGTTGGCCTCAAAGATCTCGGGCCAGCGGTTGGCATCGCCGAGCAGTTCCCTGGCGATCTTGCTCAGGCTGTCGCCTGACTGGACCACGTAGGTGCGCTGTTGCTGAGCCTGCGCCTGGGCCTCGGCGCGCTCTTTGGCGGCCATCATCATCTTTTCGCGCATCTCGGCGGCGCGCTGCATGGCCTCTTCGCGCTGCATCTGCGCCATCCTGGCCTTGGCCTCGGCGGCTTCTTTCTCGGCGGCGGCGGCGCGTGCCTCGGCAGCGCGTGCCTTGGCCTCGGCAGCCTGCTTTTCCGCAGCGACGCGGGCGGCTTCGGCGGCTGCCTTGGCCGCTTCGACCCGGGCGGCCTCGGCCGCTTCCTTCTCATCACGGCTGCTCACCGCATCGATCGCGCGGTCCAAAAGGCCCTTCTTTTCCTCTTTCTTTTCTTCCTTCTTCGTCATTTTTTTGTTCCTCCCGAAATGGATCGGTTTATCTCTGACCGGTCAAAGCCTGCAGGATGCTCTGGGCGATCAGACCGCCCGCTGCAGCGCGGGGAGAGCGTGCCTGCAAGGGATTGACCTGACCGCTCATCAGGGCGCTGATCAGCGCCTGAGCGGCGGCCGCTTTGGGATCTGCACCGGCCTGGCGGGCCTGCATGAAAGCCATGCCCGCCGGCAACAACACGTTGAGCACGTCGCCAGCGTCCAGCCTGTTGTCGGCCGCCTGTGGCTGCGGCTGCGCGCCGCCGAGCATGCCCAGCACGCCTTCCAGCAGGCTCTCTTGTGCTGGCGGTTGCTGTGGCTGCGGCTGCGCCCCGGCGAGCAGGCCCAGGATGCTTCCCAGGACGCTCTCCTGCGCCGCCGGCTGCTCGACAAAGCCGGACTCGGGGATCGCTCCCAGCAGCGACTGCACCAGCGTCATCACGCCGTTGCTGTCCAGGCTCGACTGGCCCTGGAGCTGCTGCGCTGCCTGCTCCAGCCCGCGGGCATAGTACTGGCTGGTGCCGCCGCGCCCCTGTGACTTGAGCACCGTGCTGGCATACGAAAGCGCCCTGGCCGGCGGCTGAGCCTGCTGCGACTGCAATGCCTCCATGATCACGCGCAGGTTCTCGACCATGTTGTCGCCATGGTTGCCGTTCTGCCCGTCCAGTTGGTTGATGGTCTGTCGGTTTTCGGTCACTGCCTGTAAGGCGCGCCCGAACAGGTCGCTCAGGCCAAAGCCCGCCGGCTGGGCAGCCGCCGGCAGCGCCTTCGGCCTGGGCCCGGATGAAGAAACCTTTTTGATCTGAGATTTCGCCATAAACCTACTCCTTACATTGTGCTCTTGAGAATACCCCCTCCACATTACAAGCCGCGTTACAGCGCCGCCTCTGCTCCGGCTTCAGCGACAGGAAAGGTGACACGGAACGTGCTTCCCCGTCCCAACTGGCTCTCGAAGCGGATGCTGCCGCCGTGCAGTTCGACCAGCGCGCGCGTGATGTACAGCCCCAGGCCGCTCCCCGTGGCGCCTGTCTCAAAGGCGCTCTGAGCACGGAAAAAGCGCTGGAACAGCTTTTCCTGATCCTCCGGCGAGATGCCAACCCCCGTGTCGGCAACGGTGACCTGCAGAAAGCCCTCCTCGGCTGCTGGCGCCACCTCGACTGTGATGAGGCCTCCCTCCTGCGTGTACTTGATGGCATTACTGAGCAGGTTGTCGATCACCTGCGCTGCCCGCGTCTCGTCGCACAGCGCCAGAGGCAGGCGCGGGGCGATGGTCAGCTCGAACCGCTGCGCCCTCTTTTCCAACTGCGGCCGCATCTCGGCAACGACCTGCTCGATGAGCGCCCCCAGGTTGGTCGGCTTGAGCACCAGTTCGATGCGCCCCGCCTCGATGCGCGTCACGTCGAGCAGGTTGCGGGTGATGTGGCCCAGGCGACGGGTGCTGCCTTGCACGACCCTCATCACCTCGCTCTGTGCTTCGTTAACTGGTCCAAAATCGCCGTCCAGCAGCATCTCCAAATAGCCCTGGATCGTCGTCAGCGGCGTGCGCAGCTCGTGCGCCGCCACGGAGACAAAAATTGTCTTGATCTCGTCCAGCCGTTCGAGTTCGGCGTTGGCTGCCCTGAGCGCCTGGTTCTGGCGATCCAACTGCTCCCGCAACAGCCGCAGGTCGTTGCGCTGCTGGGTCAATTGCTGATTGATGCGGCCAATCTCGGTCACGTCTTCGACGACATGTACCAGCCCGATGGTCCCCCCCGCCGTGTCCCGGTAGGGCAGCGAAACCATCGTCAGATAGATTGTCTCGCCCGCCTCCGTCTCCCGGTTGATCCAGCTCAACTGGAAGCGCGGCAGCTTGCTGTCCAGAATGTCGGCCAGCGCCCCTTCCAGCCCAACCAGCTCGGGCACTACTTCGGTGAGCGGACGGCCCATGATTCGGTCGCGGTCGACGCCCAATATCTCGATCGCCCCGGCGGCGCCGACCACGCGCAGCCGGCAATCGGCGATCGCATAGGCGATCCGGCGGTCGAGATGAATCTGGTCGGAGATGGTTGTTTCCATTGCGCACCTCAGAGCAACATCTGCCCCAGGTCGCGGAACATGATCTCGACCTCGTCGCCGGTCCTGGCGCTGGTGAGGTAATACGGCGCGCCGAACGAAACGGCCAGTTCGGCCACCCGCTCGTAGGGGACCTGGCGCTGATCGATCAGGTCGTTCTTGTTGGCTGCCAGCACGACGCGCGCTGCCGGGCTGACGCTGTGCAGGTCGCGGACGTACCGTTCCAGGCTGTCGAGCGTATCGGCCCGCGTCAGGTCGCAGACCAGCACGGCGCCGGCTGCGCCGCGCAGATAGCTGATCCGCACCCGGTCGAATTCTTCGTTGCCGGCCAGGTCCCACAGCATCAGCGCCAGCTCCACCGCGCCATTTTCGCGCGGCAGGGCGATGACCTTGCGGCTGACCTTGACGCCGATGGTACTGATGTACCTGTCATCGAATCGGTTGTAGACAAAACGGCGCACCAGGCTGGTCTTGCCCACGGCGAAATCGCCCAACAGACACACTTTCCTGGCAATGGCGGTCACGTGTTCCTCCTCATGGCGCCGCAGTCGGGGTGACGATCCAGGCCGGGACCGCCTCAGCCAGGCCGACCCAGCGCGCGGTCACCCAGCCGACGACCTCCTGCCCCTCGGCCACCCAATAGACCCGGTACCACGTGTCATAGGCCGCCAGCACCCGCACCGGCTGGCCCTGGCTCAGGATCGGCCCCAGGCGGGTGGCGCTGTACGACGGTTCCTCATAGACCCAGACGCTGCTCAACATCACGCCGGTCGGCGGGGCGGGTGTAGGCGTGG